>JBCDFY010000161.1:0-16963 GCA_039176995.1 Bacteroidota bacterium | reverse complement strand
GTTTTTGATGACAAAAGGTGTACTCTTTAAATAAAACAATCCAATGAAGAGAAGGAATTTTTTATCCAGTTCAGCTTTAGCAGGTTTAGGTTTAGGAATGGGATGCAAAACAGAAATACAAGAAGAAAAAAGTGATGCAATTCAAACTGATCATTTTCAAGCAACAGTCGTTTCCACTTGGAATAACCAAAAAGCCAATGAAGCCGCTTGGAAAGTAATTGGTCAGCAAGGCAAAGCAATAGATGCTGTGGAAGCAGGTGTGAAAATTCCAGAAGCAGATCCGAATGATCAGTCAGTTGGCTATGGCGGACGACCTGACCGTGATGGTAATGTCACTCTGGATGCTTGCATTATGGACGAAACTGGAAATGCAGGTTCAGTTTGTTTCTTAAAGAACATCAAACACCCCATTTCAGTAGCGCGCAAAGTGATGGATGAGACACCACATGTTTTGTTGGCTGGTCAAGGCGCACAAGAATTTGCATTATCGAAAGGTTTTGAGACCGAAAATCTATTGACTGAAAAATCCAAAGAAGAATGGAAAAAATGGTTGGAAACCGCAGAATACAAACCCAAAATCAACATTGAATTGCACGATACAATTGGGATGTTGGCTCTGGATGAAGCGCAAGATCTTTCAGGAGCTTGTACAACGAGTGGCTTGGCTTATAAATTGGCAGGTAGAGTAGGAGATTCGCCGATCATCGGAGCAGGTTTGTTTGTTGATAATGAAGTAGGTGCAGCAACTTCCACAGGTATGGGCGAAGCCGTTTTAAAATCTGTGGGTTCATTTTTAGTCGTAGAATTGATGCGGCAAGGAAAGACACCAGCTGAGGCTTGCGAAGAAGCCGTGATGCGTATCGTGCGCAAACAACCCAATTATAAAGAAATTCAAGTTGGTTATTTAGCAATGGATAGAGCAGGAAATGTGGGCGCGTTTGCTATCCAACCAGGCTTTGTTTATGCGGTGACTCGAAATGGAAATACGGAAGTGATTGATGCGAAGTCTTATTTGTCTTGAGAGCTATTAGTTGTTAGCTTTTAGCAATTAGCTCAATTTTTTGGTCTTAATATTTAAGTAATATACACTAAAAATCGTATGCTTTCATTGCTGTAATAAATTGAAAATGAGTAATTTATATCTCATGTCTTTTAATCTAGCAGTCTACTTATCACTTCCTAAGAAGGTGAAACTTACATTCCTTAGTGTCTTAGTGGTTCATTACATTATGTCCTTATATCAAAAAATAGCAGCAATCGGCTCAAAATACATCAGCAAAAGTAAGTTGTTTAAGTACGGCTTCAACTGGTCGCCCATGTATCGCAGAAGCACGGCGAAGATCATCGAAGTATCCGAAGATTTGATGAAAGTGTGTATCAAACTGCCGATTAGTTATAAAAATAGGAACTATGTGGGTTCTATTTTTGGAGGCAGTTTATTTTCTTCGGTTGACCCAATTCCGATGGTACAATTGATTAATATTTTGGGCGATGATTATGTGGTTTGGGATAAATCCGCAGAAGTATTTTTTAAGCGTCCTGCTAGAGAAAATCTGTATGCGGAATTTACTTGCACAGTAGAAGAAATCGAAAGTATAAAAGTAAGAGTAGCGCAAGAGCAAGAAATAGAAATCATTAAGACGACTTTTTTAACAAACCGAGTAGGCGACAAAGTGTTTTGCGAAGTCAGAAAGAATATTTACATCGCAGAGAAGGCTTTTTATAAGCAAAAAAGAGCAAAAGCTAAACAAAAAGGAAAGTAGAATATAGAGTATGAGGAATTTGAAATGGAGCATTTTATTGCTCACTTTAATTTGTGTTTTGAGTCAAACCAAAGCGCAAGAATACGACCCCATCGTTAATGTCATTCACTTAGATTCTTTTGTGGTGACGGCAACAAGAAGCGGCTTTGAAGTGGCAGATTTTGTAGAAATGGTGCAAGAGGATGAATCTTTTTACCAAGCCTTCCGAAATTTGCGTTTTTTGTCCTATCAATCTGATAACGAGATCAATATCTACCACAAAAAAGGAAAGCAACTTGCCAAATACGAAGCAAAAATTCAGCAAAACGAAGCGAAAGGTTGCAGAAAGACAAAAATTTTAGAAGAGGAAGTTTCGGGCAATTATTTCAAGAAAAAACGCAGATTACGCTACTA
Source organism: Bacteroidota bacterium (assembly GCA_039176995.1). Taxonomy (GTDB): domain Bacteria; phylum Bacteroidota; class Bacteroidia; order Chitinophagales; family Saprospiraceae; genus JAAUTG01. Next base: position 14,807 of record JBCDFY010000161.1, on the reverse strand, counting down.
TACCGCTGATCTTTTTGATCGCTTATTCTTTGCTCATAAAGAAATTTGCGAATTCGAAACTGAAGAGGTAGAACTCCCCAAAGGTATGGAAAAACACATCCAAGAACTTAAGAAACTCATCTTCCAGACTGGCGAAGAAGCAGATGTGCCATTCATTGGCAAAAAGACCGCGATTTTTGAAGAGGATATGATTCCTTACTATACGTATTCTATTGAATCAAAGCAATATGCTGGTAACATCGACTGTTATGTTTTTTCTGCCAAAGCCAAACCTGAATTCAAGGCAGACAAAACTGTTATTAAGTCCTTAGAAACCTACTTCGACAAAGAAAACTTCCAAGTAGTTGCCCGCAATTATCAACTTAAATACGAAGGCTTCGCTTTCGATTTTGATGTGACCATGAATATTCGTTTGCGTAAATTAGGAAAGACTTATGTTCCTACTTTTTTGAGTTATGATGGTTCTTGGAAAGTGGCAACTCAAAAACCAGAGATCGCGAAATTCTCTGCTAGTTTTTATGATTTTGAATAAGGGATATAAAAAAAGTGTCAGTCTAGTAAGTACGTTGGCCTTGAACCACTAAGACACTAAGACACTAAGGATGGTAAGGAAGTATTATTTTGATGATCAATCAGTTATAATTTTTTCTATTCAGAATCTTTTCACATAGGTTGTTTTGATAATATTTGAAGACTAAAACAAAACATAAGTTCTTGTTTTTTATGCCTAGTTAGACTCTCTTTTGTGCTCCTTTGTGCCTTTGTGGTTCACATAAAAAAGGTGGGCACTCTAAATCTTTGCGCCTTCGCGTCTTTGCGTGATGCTCAAATTGCACGAACTGGTGAAATAGGCTACCTTAGCGTGATTATTCAACAAAGCGACTCAATTTATGTCGAGCCAACCACCTATTTACGTTGGAGAGCTAAAAGTGGAAGAACCTGTGACGATGATTACTGATTTGGTCATCACGGCGGTTTGTTTCTATGCTTATTATCGTTTGACGCAGCAACAAAATGAGTTGTCGAAGTCGCAAAACTTCTTGCGCTACTACTTCTTGATGATGGGATTTGCGACAATGATTGGAGGTATTTTTGGGCATGGTTTTCTCTACTATTTTGGATTGAATTGGAAACTTCCAGGTTGGCTGACCAGTATGTTTGCGGTAACTTTGATCGAACGCGCTTCCATCGAACAAACCAAACCCATCATCAATCCAAGAGTCGGAAAAATAATGGGCGTTGCGAATATCATTGAATTGATCACCTTTGTATCTTTGACTTTTGTCACTTTATTTTTTCGCATACTTGATCCTAGGGATTCTTTTCGATTTGTAGAGATTCATACAGCTTATGGATTGTTATTAATTGTCTTGCCTTTACAAGCCTACGTGTATTCCAAAACACGTAATCCTGGTAGTAAACTTTTTCTCATTGGTATCGGTTTCGTGATTCTAACGGCTTTCATTTATTATTTCCAATTGGCATTCAGTCCTTGGTTCAACCAGCATGATATTTCTCACTTGTTAATTGCTTTGGCATCTTGGTTGTTTTATAAAGGAACATTGCGACTCCCAGAAGGTCATCAACTTGAACTCAATCAACAATCCAGTTTTCAATGACAAATAAAGAAATCGCTCAATCTTTTCAATTGCTTGGTCAACTGATGCACCTACATAATGAAAACAAATTCAAAATTCGTTCTTACGAAAGTGCGTATCGAAAATTGAGAAGTTGGGAAGAACCACTTGCTGCAATGCCTGACGAACAAATCGCCGCTATTCAAGGAGTTGGAAAAGCGATACATGGAAAAATTCGGGAGTTATTGGACAATGGCAAGATGAATACTTTGGAGCGATATAAGTCCCAAACACCTACAGGTATTCAAGAAATGCTGCAGATCAAAGGCTTTGGACCAAAGAAAATTCAGACGATTTGGAAAGACTTGGGCGTAGAGTCGGTTGGGGAATTGCTGTATGCCGTGAATGAAAACCGCTTGGTAGAATTGAAAGGGTTTGGGGCAAAGACGCAAGAAGATTTGCGCCAAAAATTAGAATACTATCAGCAAAGCAGAAATCAATATCACTATGCTAAACTAGAACAGCCTGCTTTGGAATTGCTGAAAGAATTGCAAGTACTTTTTCCGACGGCAAAAATAGAATGGACGAGTGAGCTAAGACGAAAAATGCCTGTCTTGACGCATATTGAAATCCTGATTGGTAGTGAAGAGGACGTTAAGTCTATTTTGATAAAAAAATTTAAAGTAGAAAGCATAGAAGACACTTGTGTTAATATTCTATACAGCGAGCAAAATATTCCAACGAAATTATATCTTTGCGATAAGGCGAAATATGGATTATTACAGCTAAAGGTAACAGGCAACTCCGAGTTCGTAAATTCGCTAAATCTGGACTCAATTGAGGACAAACACCTTAACGAAGAGACACAAATTTTTTCAAAACTGGAGTTGCCCTTTGTTTTTCCTGAACTGCGAGAATACGCCAACACTCCTCAACTCGGGCTTCCACAACTCATTCAAGATTCAGATTTAAAAGGGGTGCTGCACATCCACACGACTGCAAGTGATGGTGCGCATACACTCCGAGATATGTGTACTTATGCGCAATCTTTGGGCTATGAATACATTGGTATTACCGATCACTCTAAATCTGCTTTTTACGCTAGTGGGTTGAAAGTCAATGAATTAGAAGAACAGTGGAATGCGATAGATGAACTCAATCAAGAACTCGCGCCGTTTAAAATATTCAAAGGCATTGAAAGCGACATCTTGACGGATGGAAGTTTAGATTATGAAGAAGCGGTTTTAAAACAATTCGATTTCATTATTGCTTCCGTTCATTCCAATCTCAAAATGGACGAAGAAAAAGCCACCAAACGCCTAATCAACGCTATCGAAAATCCTTACACGACGATTCTCGGGCATCCAACAGGACGACTTTTGCTTTCCAGAAAAGGCTATCCCATTCAGCACAAAAAAGTAATAGATGCTTGTGCCGCCAACAATGTCCATATCGAACTTAATGCCAATCCATATCGCTTGGATTTGGACTGGATTTGGATTCCTTATGCACTAGAAAAAGGCGTTAACATTGCCATCAATCCAGATGCACACAGCAAGCAAGGCATTCACGATATGCACTTTGGTGTAGTAGCTGCTCGAAAAGGTGGTTTGACGAAGGAGACTTGTTTGAATGCGTTGTCGTTGGAGGATTTTGAGAAGGTGATTGACAAGTCTCGAGATAAATAATAGCTTAACTTTGTGAGCTATATGAAAATGCTGTATGAGCTGTGTGGTTTATTTCTTACCGCATCACCAAAATTTTTGTCACCAACGCATCTGGATTAAAGTTATTCGTGCTAGTCGAAAAAACGAGATAAACGCCTGAACTGGCGCGTTGACCGTTGTAGTCGTTACCATCCCAGATAGCTTGTCCGCCGAGTGCTTTGGTCTCGAAAAAGAGTTGTCCATGAATGTCGGTGATTTTGACATTGGCATTTTCTGCGAGTCCTGTAATCGCAATCGTTCCCGTATATTCTGGTCGAACGGGATTCGGAAAAGCATAGGCGTTTCTGTTGTTGACAACGCTGCCTTCATTGGCTTCGGCGCGCAGAGAAAGCAATCCTTTTGCTGTTCCGATATACACTTCTCCTGTTTTAGGTTCTATTTCAATATCTAAGATATTATTATCGAAAAGTGGGCTGTTTGTAGCTGTAAAATGAGCCAATTGTTCCGTACCATCTTCGGATTGTAGGAACACGCCATTGCTAGTACCAAACCATTTACGATTCGCACCATCTACAGCAACGGTCTTCACATCCTCGGTACTCAATAGTAAGCCCAAATTGGTTTCATCTTGATCGGTTTTGGGCAAAAAGAAGCAAAAATTATCGTCAAAAGGATCAAAACCTTGCGAGACAGCAACGCCTGCGGAAGTGCCGACCCAAATGCTACCGTCTTTGTCTTGAGCGATGGCATTGACTTTGTTGGTGGGCAACTGGCAATCACCTGTGACAAATAATCGGCAACGGTCGTCGCTAGTATCCTCAATATTTGCACCTGTATCATAAACCAATAAGCCCGCGCTATTACTGGAACTTACAAACCATTTGTAGCCAAAATTATCTACCAATACTTGCAATAAATTGGTCTCATTTCGACAACCTCCTGCCACTGAAAAACTTCGCCAGTTTCCTTCGTTCGTCAATACTGAAATTGGACGTTCCGCTGAGTAATTACTAATCCAAAGATTGTTATCTTGATCAAAAGCTAGACCAGAAACACGCGTTCTTGTCGGATCACCTACGGCATTATTGAGACTGGAATTACTGTCGTCATAAAATGTAACTTCCTCTCCTTCAATCTCATACAAACCTTCAATGAAGGCAGCAGCGTACACTTTGCCATTGTCAGGATGCACCGCAATGTCCATAAAATCCCAAGCATCCTTGCCTTTTAATCCACCATCGGTATTGCGATTGAACTCTGACCATTGTCGCTCTTGAAAACGAAAAATACCATCGGAGCGGAAGAGGGGAGAAAAGGTTGGATTAAGGTTGCCCGAAGCAATCCAAACGGTTTCGTCAGCAATTTCAATCTCCTTGACATGATGCGAAAAAGGCGAGTTGAAAGAAATATTTTTGCACTGGCTGTCTTGAAAATTTTCTAAATACTTGAACCCTCTTGCTTGATCGGCGAACCAAATAAAACCGTCTTTTTCACTGTCTTCTACTGCAAAAAATGGATTGAATAGACAGCTTCTACTTAGTTCTGTAAATTCTTGTTTGTCCTGAAAATAAAGAATTCTACCTTCTTGCTGTCTGCCGCGTGTCCAACCTGCAATTAGATTGTTGCCTTCTGTGGAAAGATAGGCGAGTTGATATTCCTCCTCTTGATAAGCAAATGCTAATTCATTTCCATCGTAGCGGAAAAGCGTGTCATTCACATCTAGGTACAATTCTTCCTGAAAAACCGCTAGATTTTGACTGCTGTAATCTACTGGAAAGCCGAAACTATTATCCAAAAAATCCCAAGTGCTAAAGTCTTCGGGAAAAGGATTTTTTAAACTCGTTTTGTAGACTCCTTCATTCGTCGCAGCATATAATTCTTCTTGAAAAACAGTGATACTATTAATCTCCGCACCTGTGAAAGTCGTAAAAGCAAATTCCTCAGCTTCAATGTTTAATTTGGAGATACCATAACTCGCTGCTAGATAAATATCTGAGCCATTTTCGATATAAACATCATTGATGTTCTTTTGCCCAAGAATATTATTGAAATTCTTAATGGCATTCAGAACGACCGTACCTTCTGGTTTCAGCAAATCAATCACGCCATTCGTGTAGACCACAATCAGAATATCACTAAAGCGATTGTATTTAATACGTTCCACCCCAACATTACTTAAACCATTCACTTTGGAGAAAAATTCCACCGAAAAGTCTATTTTATCCAATGCTAAAACCGACCACTCTGTCGCATAATAGATTTTTTCTTGACTTTGGGTTACATCAATCGCCTTCCGATAAGGCAAATGCGATTTCCATTGACCAATGGCAAGGTCATTTTGGGCTAAAGCAGAAAGTGGTATCATTAATAGTAGCAGTAAAAAGTATCTCATAAAATCTTTGACTTCTTCTCGGAGAGAGATGGATGTTTTTAGATTTTTTAACAAAAAATCTAAAAACATCCATCTCTCTCCAAAAGACCCATCAAAAAGCAATAGAAAAAATTTATTTTTTCTATTGCTTTTTGATGTTCATTTAATCACCTTGAATTGTTATCGGTATCAGTTTTACCTCTTAAGCTAACGCTAAGCAATGTTAAAAATTGAATGAATGGTACAAAATGATGCCTTTGTTATAGAAAGTTGATTTAATGTTTTTTCATATATGAAAATAATGCCTAGTTTTGCATCAAACTAATTTTAACTTTGCATTTATAGTGAGTCGGAGCAATGGGCACGCCGTCTATTGCTCAAAACTCACTACTTTTCTAAAACTCGTCTTCGCTATCTATATGTAGCAATCTACACAATCAGAAAATCCCTATCGCTTTTTCTAACATTTCATCAATACCTTTAGTCAAGGTCAAAGAATCGTTAGTAATAGTGACATCAGGAACGACCCCTTCTTCTATGGATTCATCGAAATGAATATCCAGAAATTTACTAGAGGAAATCGTCAATAGCCAAGTATTAGAAAGTTCCTGGGTTTGATTGCCGCCACCGCCACCACCCGTTATTTGTCCGACGAGCGTTACATTGGGTAAATCTTTTAGCTGCGAAGCGAGGTAAGTGGAAGCACTGTAAGACTTGCGATTGGTTAATAAAGCGATTGGGACATCTATGAAAGGTGACTTAGGTATTGCTTGAACGGATAAAGGCATCGAGATGTCATCGTGTGCTCTACCTGTTTTTTCGACTAAATACCCGACCACTCTGGGTTGTTCTATGAAATGTCCAACAATTTCTACGGCATCTTGCCCATCGCCACCAGTATTGTCGCGGATGTCGAAGATCATCCCTTTGATGGGCTGTGTGGAGAAGAAATTCATGACTTCTTGGATTTTGTCTACCTGCTTAAAACTACTAAAATGGGCATAAGCAATGCTATCCTGCAATATACCATAAGTGTAGAAGGCACTTTCTTGGAAGTCATTGTCCAGATAGTTTTGTTTCACCACTGATAAATCGAAGTGGATTTCGTATCCTATTTTGTAGTCATAGTTTTCATCAAAATCATTAGTAGTTAATCGATTGTGTCCATCTTTCAGCAAATTCAACATTTCAAAGCAAATGTCTAAAAGTTCCTCTTCTTCTAAACGCTCATTGATAAGAGGCTCATAATCCTTACGCACTTCATTCCAATCCACTCCTTTTTGATCGAAGTAGATATAGTTCTCATCAATGTACTGCCACATTTCTTGAAATACTTGTGGGTTGCTGATTTCAGGAAAATCTTCTTTATTACAAGAGAATAGTCCAAGCAAGCTGAGGCAAAAAAATAGTTGTTTTTTCATCGTTGTTCTGTGTAGGATTTCTAAATGTCGTTTTTATGTGGCATTAGAATTTGAATATCCCCAATAGCTGCAAGCCATTTTTCATTTGTCGTACCGACTTCACATCTCTTAGCTTTAAATAATCAAACGAATAGGACAGACGGATTTCGTGCTGTTTTGAGCTTAGAAAAGAAGAAAATCCCACTCTAAAGTTCAATTGCTGAAATTGATTTAGGCTACGAATTTTGCCACTGGTGAGAAGGGAAGCGGTCATGTTTTTACGTTGGAAATCAAAGGTTTCATCCTTTAAAAAATCTTCGGGATATGGTAAGCCGTAAGAAGGTCGCACAACGTAGCTAAGCACGGGAAGATGGAATTCAGAGATAAGAGCAAATTTTTGCTTTTTGAAAAATAACGGTTGATGAAAGGCTGTGGATAAGCCAATTGAGCTCCAAATTGTGTAGGAAATGCTGTTGTTTCCTGCCCACCTCCCGCTAACTGGAAAACTGAGTAAAGATTCTACATTCAAAGTACCTCCTACATGAAAATTATGGAGTATTCGCTGATAAGCGTAAGTGAGTCGAGGACGTAAATTCTCAAAAGACACCATTCCAGTATCATTACTTCGTGTATTCTTTCCAAAGCCTAAATTTATGGTTTGTCTAGTATTTTTTTTATCCCAAAAAAAAGAGAGTTGACTAGTAAAACCAGTGCTTGTTCTATTTCTAAAACTCAATCGTTCGTCTTTGAAGTTTTCCTGATTAATCGTGTGACTAATCGCTATCCCTTTGCTAGAGGAAGATGCTACTTGGCTAAAGATTTGACCGAAGTAAAAAAGCAAAATTGCGATGAATATTAGTCTTGAATTCATACGTTTTTATTCATTATTAGACCAGCAAAAAGAAGTACAGTACCCAAAATGCCTCCATACAACTGGAAACCTTGTTCATATTCGTATCCTACATAAGTAATGCCCATTTGATACAAAAGCATTGCAACTACTGCTAGTGTAGGGAGTGCATTTCCTTTTGGTGTCTTTATAAAAATGGCTATGTTGATTAGACCAATGGTGATAAAAGAAATGCCCATCATAAAACTCACAATCCCCCAAGTGTTCCACATACTTTGTGCTTCGCCTAGAATGACTATTTCTTTTTGAAGATACTCGTGTACATCAGGTTTCAGCAAGTCTGAAAAATGAACGATGGTATGTAAGAGACCAACAAATATTAGGGAAATTCCTCCCACCAATAGAAAAATGATTTTTGAAAATTTAAGCATTGCTTATCTACCGATTTCTTCTAAAATAGAATTAGAAATTTTTGATAATTCCCGAATAAATCTGAGATAGTCTATCCCAAAAGTATTGCTGACAACTGCAATACTTAGCTTTTGCTCAGGATATACGATTAAACGACAAACCGAACCTGCATTTCCACCTGTATGGCTAATGAAATCACGTCCTTTAGCGTCAGTAGAAATTCCCCAACCCATTCCATAGCCAACTTTCTCTCCGTTAGGTAAAGGAATATCCGTTAATATGGTGCGTTGCGTTTCTTCTTGAAGAATTCTATTATAGATGAATACTACACAATGAATCATTTCGCTTCTAAAACAAAATCTGATACAATACATTCGGGAAAAAGCCACGCTGATAGCTCGTTCGAATAGTTTCAGTACGCGCAGAATAAGACTTCTGAAATTCGTTTTGGCGACCTGTTAAATTAACCAAATCAATAGACCAAATCTGTGAAAATTTAGGAGCATTATGACGAATACCAATTTTAAAATCAAAGCGGGCGTAATCGCCATATTGCGCTTCGAATTCTCGTTCTCGCTCTAAGATACCCCTGCCTGCTGCTTTGGAAGCTGCTAAATCAAAAGGGGTATAACGTCGTCCGCCTGCATAATTGACTCTGGCATCAGCCGTTAGAGAGAAACGCTCATTAAAGCGAAATTCCTTGCCAATCAATAAATTAGTGACATAATTGGAATTGAAAAAAGTATTGCGCTCAATACCGTCACTGCCTTTATACTTGCTATCAAAAATGGAAGCCGTAGCTAGGAAATAGAAACCTTGCTGCAAAGATTTTTCGAGTGTCAATTCAAACCCTATATTGCTGCCTGTCCCTTCATTAACTAAACCTACTCGATTAGAAAAACCAAAATCTGCTCCTTGGTTGATGACCGAAAAGGAAGACGGTTCACTATCCACCGCAATGCCCGAAAGCGATTGATAGTAGGCTTCTAACTTCATGCGAAAACCTGCACTAATCGAATAATCCCAACCTAAAACATAGTGATTACTGAAGGTGAAACCTAGTTCTTCATTCATCTGATTTTGCTCCTCTGTCCCTCTGCTCCATTTGCTAAAATAGACGGGCAACGGCTGCAATTGACTGTGGCGACCAAAGCCCAAATTGAAGCGATGTTTATCATTGGCTTTATAGTTTAGTCCGAATCTTGGCTCAACGGAATAGCTATCATTCAACAAAAACCAGGCAGCGTGCAGACCTGCATTCAAGGTCAATTTTTCATTGAAGCGGTGCTGCCACTGACCATAGGCACGTGCCAAAGAAGTTTGACCAATGAAGTCTGTTTCGGTAAACCAAATATTATTGTTGAGCAAAACTGAATCTTGTACATATAAATCATACAAATCGAACAGAACGCCTGTCTTTACCCGATTTTTAGCATTTATTTTTTTATTGATAGACCAGTTGATAGCGTATTTAGTTTGTCGATTATTACTGATAAATTCAGGTTCTAGTAGCAAAGTTGTAGAATCCATGACCTCTAAAGATTCAGCATAGCTGTAAGCATCGGAAACGGCAAAAGAGAATTTGGAAGAAGTTTTATCATCAAAAAAGTAAAGATGCGTCAGACCCAAAATTCCTGTTCTTGCACCTGTGTTGAGTTGTGAAGATCCTACTGAATAAGTATTATCTTCTTCATCACCAAAACTAATGTCACTAACGCCACCAATACCCCAAATACTGAAACGACCTGCATTTTCTGTTGGAATATTGATCTTAAAAGTTCCATCAGTATATTCAGGTACAGCCGAGCCTGTTCCAAAATCTATTCCTAAGGCTTTAAAGACACCAAGCGTTGAATAACGCGCATTCGCAATAAAAGAAGCATTTTTTCCGATGGAAAGTGGACCTTCAAAGCCCGCTTCAAATCCATTGAAGCCAACTTGTCCTAAAAATTCGTGCTGCTCACTATTGCCATTCCGCAAGCCCAAGTCGAAAACTGCTCCCGTCGCATTGCCGTATTCTGCTGGGAATGCACTAGAGAGGAAATCGCTGTTACTCAAGTTATTAGCATTCAAAATACTAATCGGTCCGCCCGTTGTACCCAATGTACTCCAATGGTTGGGAGAAGGAACATCAATGCCTTCCAATCGCCAAAGTACACTGCTTGGCGAATTACCACGAACAATAACATCGTTTCGAGTATCATCAGCACTTGAAACGCCAGCGTAGTTTTGTGCCATCCGCGCAGGGTCGCCAAAACTACCCGAAAAGCGCATCAACTCTTCCATTGAAAGCAAACGAACACTTCCGCTCGCCATACTATTCACTGCGTCTTGCTCCCGATTGGCCTTCACGACTACCTCGTCGAGTGCCGTCAGCTTTTCCTCTAATTCAATATTCAAAACGGTCTCTTTCCCAGAAGAAACCAAGATATTCGGAACGACTTTTTCTTCGTAGCCAATGTAGCTAACCAAAATCGAATTACGTCCAAGCGGAGCATCTTCGAGACTGAAATTTCCATCCACATCGGTACTCGTTCCAACGGCATCTCCGTTTTGAATGAGTTGTACGGTTGCGCCGATAATTGGATATTTTGATTGCGCATCTACAACGGTTCCGCGAATAGTTTGAGTGATTTCGCTTTGGCTGAATCCAGTAAGCTGGAGTAGGGCAAATAGAAAAATGAATGAGTACTTTTTCATAGGTGATTTTAGTTTAGTATACCTCATGTAAAGATGCTGAGGCACAAAGTTTTTTACTTTCTTTGGTGCAAGAGATTCAAGAAATGTTGCACTTTGATTGATGCAAAGAAGTGCGATTTTCATATCTAGTTATGCAAAATATTGACGAATCCCCAAGTAGTATTGATGAATTTCATATTTCAATTTTTCAAGTCTTCGATTTTCGTTTTCAAATAAATTGGCGCAGACATCCCTCGAAAACGCTTCCATTCATTCTGACTGCCAAAGCGATAGTAATGTGTCGAACCTAAGACGGGCATTGCGATTGGCATTTGTAAATATTCTCCTTTTTCAGAGCTGTAAATCCATTCTACGCTCGCAGCAAAGTTTTCTTGGAGAACGATTTCATAAGGCGATAAGTCCACTTCAACCCAACCACTTCTTTGGTCAGTCAATTCTACAATAATTTCTTTTTGATGGACAAAATCAACGGGTTTGTCTTGCTTCATTTTTTGGATGTTGATACGAAAGCGAACGGTATCAAAATTATTATGGCGAATGAAAAAACCGAGCGTATCCAAGTACACTTTCTCTTGCTTGACTTTGAATTTTTTGCCAATAGACGCGCCTAGATTTTGATTGGGTTGCTTGCCTATCGAAAAATAGACATTCATTCGAGTATCCGTTTTTTGAAAGCCAATGGTTTTAGGCGTTAATTTACTCGCATTGATTTCAATTGTATTCAACTCTGTGCTCTTGGATTGCATAGAAATAATAATTTGTTTTTTTGGTTCTAAATTACTGAAATTGAGTATTTTATCTTCGTATCCAAGATGCGATAATTTGATCTTTTGAGTATCATCTACCGTTTCATTAAGATACAATTCAAAGCTACCATCGGGAGCAGAAACCGTGCCAATACTTGTCCCTAAAACACCAATATTCACATACGATAAAGGTTGCTGTTTTGCGTTTTTTACGATGCCTGAGATGATGGTATTTTGAGCTGCAAAAATATAATTGAAGCTCAAAAAAGTGAGCAAAGCAATTGTTACAGCGATCGGCTTTATTTTTGGACGACTAATTCTTATGATCCAGTAAGGAATCAAGGGTGTAAAAACGAACGTAGGAGCTAACCAAACGATCCAGCCATTGCTTTCCAGACTAATATTGACTACTAAAAAAGCAGTGAAAGTGCTGATGTAAGTCCCTAGCATCATCGCCAAATGCCTTCGTAACCACTGCATTTTGGGTAATTCATTGCCAATTGATAACCAGTAATAGATTTTCAAATCATTGATCGCTAAAAAAGTACTGATGCTACCAAAAACCATCAAAATGATATTCATGCTGAGCAACATGAATGTGCTATTGATAATTGCAATAATTAAGATGCTCCAATCTAACCAAATAGGTTTCAAACTTTTGTCCAAAATGGAACGATAGCCCGCGATATTCATATAAAGTGAAAAGAAACCAATGTGCAGCAAGAATTCATTTCCCTTCATCAAAGAAATCGAAACTGCGGTGATACCAACTGCCAACATTCCCCAAAAGAAGATCAAGCCGCTTATTTTGTGTGTTTTCGCTCCTTTTTTACTGATGATGCTAATTGCGCCAGCAACTAAAGCTGAAAATCCGCCGATGATATGAAGGACAAGAAGAATGCTGTAAATGGTCATAATGTTCTTTTTTAGAAGTGAGCAGTCAGACTGAAAAATTGTATTTTCTTGTCAGAGATCAGACTGGTTAAATCTGACTTCCGACCATCGAAGATGATCTATCAGCGAAGCGATCTGTCTTCTCTAATTCAATGATGACCGCAAGATGGAGGGAAAAAATGGAAGAGTAAAGGGCTTTGTGCTGACTCGCAGATTTTGTGCTGAATGGTAAGCTGGAAGGGAGGAATGGTAAGGGTTTGGGATGAAGTGCAAGGCAATTTGATACCCAGTAACCTAAATTTCACTGAAATCTCGCCTTCAACAATTCATTGTATTTTCTGGAAACAGGAATCACTTCTTCCAAACCATCGAAATGGATTTTCAAACCTTGTGCGTTCCCTGAAATGCGTTCGACTTGATTGAGATTGACAAGGTAGCTTTTGTGGCAGCGAAAGAGGTAGTCAAAGTCTTGGAATTGTTGTTCCATGGCACTCAAGGTGTTTCGTAGCAATGTTTTTTCAAATTTATTGCTGTCCCTGTAAATGATCTCGATGTAATTCGCTTCCGATTTTAGGTAGTAAATATTTTGTGGTACAATTGTCAATACCGTTTTATTATTAGATGCCGTGATTTGAATGGTTTCTCTCGGCTGGATTGGAGTTTGAGTAGCTTGCTTTTGAGTCATCAAAGCCGTAGAAAGCGATTCATGTTTCTGGTTCTCCAACTTTTCGGTAATAAAAACGATAAAGAGAATTGGAAAAAGCGCGACTGCGAAGGTGTAGATTTCAAAGTAAAATAATCCTAGCCAAAAATTCCTAAAAAAACACATCCAAGCAGAATAGAGCGTATTGCCCAAACCTATGAATAAAATCATGCTGAGAAAATAGCTAATCTCTTTTCCCGTTGTCCAACGTTCTGAATTGAACCACTTAGGAAAAACTTTTGGGAGGAAAATTGCGAAAAAAGCAGAGACAACGAAAGTAATTGCTGCATAACTTAGAAAGACAGGCAATTTTGCTTTGGGGTAGGTGGATAGCTGAAAGGGTTGAAAGACAGACAAGAAGAAAAACACAAATAGCGTAATCAGAAAGACAACTCGCCAGCGAAGTCTATCGTCTTCTTCAAAGTAAAAAGGGCGATTCAGAATTGCTTTTAGCACTTTGATATGGTAAATTTATGAATCAAAATATATGTAGTAGCAAATATTGTGTGTGTACTAAGTTGCACAAATACTGAAAGCGCTTGTTGATAGCGACTCTATCAAATCATAGCGGTTCGACCACGTCCGCTTCAGGCTGATGCCGCCATGATTTAAAAAAAGCAGAGATCAGCGTTTTTGCTACCTCAAATCTTCTGTAAAAGCGTAATTTGGCACACACGCAAATATTTGTTTTTTAGTCGGTCAAACATATTAAAAATATCAGCAAAATCGCTAACTCTAACAGGATACCTTGTTATCTTACCGTCATCTATTCTGAAACACAACATTTTATGAGTTTAGAAGATCTTTCAAGATTAGTACAAGAGCGGAGAATGATTTCGCCGCCCTTATTCTCAAAAGAAAAAGTATCTGATAAGTTAGTCAAGCAATTGCTAGAAAATACGAATTGGGCACCGAATCATCGCAAGACTGAGCCTTGGCGATTTCATGTGTTTTCGGGAGCAAAGTTGGAACATCTAGGCGATCATTTTCAAGCAGTTTATCAAGCGCATATTCTTAATGACAAATTCAGTGAAATGAAATACAAAAAGCTGAAAACCAAAACTTTGCAATCGAGTCATGTTTTGGCAATTTGTATGCAGCGCGATCCAAAAGAAAGTATTCCCGAGTGGGAAGAAGTTGCTGCGGTGGCTTGTGCAGTGCAAAATCTTTGGTTGAGTGCTACTGCCGCAGGTTTGGGAGGTTATTGGAGTAGTCCTGCTTTGCAAATGGAGCATTTTGGAGAATTTGTTCCTTTAGCGATAGGCGAACGCTGTTTGGGATTTTTCTATTTGGGGATTCCTAAAAAAGAGATTACTTTGGAGGGGAAGAGAGGAGCAATAGAGGAGAAAGTTACTTGGCACGAGTAATTAAAAGATAAAGTACTCCAAAAACTAGCTCAATATTACCACTAAAGATATACCAAATGGTTTTAGATGATGGATTTCAGGACGAGCAGGAATTGAAATTGAGCGATCAAGAGATTTTTAC
>JBCDFY010000160.1:0-17114 GCA_039176995.1 Bacteroidota bacterium | reverse complement strand
GGGCGATCAGTTGAATAATTTTGGCTCAATTTGGGTTACAAGTTGCGATTTATGTCTCAAAATATCAGTAGTAATCAAAGTGGGATAAGTAGCGTATTTTGGATTGAAAACGGCATCGATGAGTTGTAGATCCATCAAAAAATTCTTTTGGAGCGAACAAAAATCAGCTTTTGGCTGATTTTTGTTCGCTCCTGAAAGAATTTTTCTCACAACTCACAGTCCGATAATAATCGGACGATACGCTCTTGAGCTGTAGAAGAACGCTTTTTGCTTAAGCAACTTGATTTACAATAAGAACCATTATTTCTTAAACAAGCTCTTAGAAATAAATATCTCACACCTATACACTTTTTGATAATTGAACTGGCTCGCCGCCTCACGCCCAAGGCGGACAGGTTCAGCGGCTCGTAGAGGTTTTTTTAGGGCAGAAACAGATAATTTTTGTTGCAAAAATCATCTATCTCCGCCCTAAATCCCTCTCCCTTTCGCCCGTATGGGCGAAAGAGAAAAGTGTACAGGCGTGAAAATAAATATGCATTCTTAACTTTATCTTCTTGCACTACTCATTCTTACAAAGCTCCTTGCGTAGCTGGTCTATACGAGGAGTTTTTGAACCTCGATTAGCACAAGGATATTTTGTCAAGAACGCAATCTTGCTTATTTGCCGTTCCTTAATTGCTCATTTTCTGAAGCACATTCATCACTTTTTCCATCATTTTTTCCGTGAAATCTAAGTGGGTCACAAAGCGAATTGTTTGTGGTCCAAAAGCGACCGCTAAGATGTCTTCTTTTTTTAGTTCTGCCAAAAAAGAATCGGCAGTGAAGGGAGACTTCACATCAAAAATAAGAATATTGGAATGGACTGGACGAATATTTTCAACGTAAGACAGATTCGATAACACCGAGGCGATTTGCTTAGCTCTATCATTGTCCTTTTTCAAGCGTTGCACTTGATGCTCAAGCGCGTACAATCCTGCTGCAGCCAAGTAGCCCGCTTGTCTCATTCCTCCACCCATAACTTTGCGGAAGCGTCGCGCTTGTTTTATGAAATCTTCATTTCCAATGAGTAAAGAACCAACTGGTGCACCCAAGCCTTTTGATAAACAAATGGATATGCTGTCAAATATTGCACCTACCGCTTCTGTACTTTCTTCTGTTTCTACTAAAGCATTAAACAAGCGCGCACCATCCAAATGTAATTTCAACTCGCGCTCTTTACAAAGCTGCTTAATCGGTTGAATCTCTTCCAGTCGATAGTAGCTTCCGCCGCCTTTGTTACAGGTATTTTCCAAAACCACCAATTTAGAAATAGGCAACCAATCATAAACAGGTTTGATAGCTGCTTCTACTTGCGTCGCCGTAATTTTTCCGTTTTCTCCATGAATTAAATTCATTGCCACGCCTGAGTTAAACGCATACCCCCCAGTCTCATACTGATACACATGAGAAGTCACATCACAGATCACTTCATCCAATGGCTTGGTATGAGTTTTAATTGCAATTTGATTGGTCATCGTACCCGAAGGACAAAACATGGCCGCTTCTTTTCCGAACATTTTTGCTGCTTTTACTTCTAAAGCGTTCACGGTCGGATCTTCTCCGAATACGTCGTCTCCCACCTCAGCTTGCATCATTGCTTCTAACATAGTAGGTGTTGGCTTAGTGACGGTATCACTCATTAAATTAATCATGCGCATTGAAAATAAGTAGTGATGAATAAGATTTCCTTCGATGGCTTAAAGCACTTCAACGCTATTAATTTACGTTACTTCTTCTTTAGAATTAAAAAAAAGTTCGAATCTCACCCCCAGACGCTTTTTTATTTCCTGTTTAGTCCTGCACTAAATCTCCCTTCCTTGCGCCCGTACGGGCAAACTAAAAAAAGTGTACAGAAGTGAAGGTCTGCGTAAATATTTCTCTCAAAAAAGAATATTACTTTTTGCAAAAAAATTAAATTAAACTAAGAGCTTGTCTAAAAATTTATATAACTGAAAATCAATATTTTACCCGATAGCTATCGGGTGAAATATTGGTTATCAGGACGATAAAATTTGGACAAGCTCTAACTGTAACGTTTTGCAGTGAAAGCAAAAACACTGAAAATAAGCAAAATTGGGTGTCCTTTCCGCCCGTACGGTCGAAAATTCTTTTGGAAGGAGAGATCAACCAGCGGTTTTACCGCCGATTGATCTCTCCTTCCTAAGCTTCCCTTCGCTGCATCATCAGCGAAGTATAGTGAATTTCACCACCTACGAGACATTATTATAGAATTTACTAATCACTGCATTCCGTTACAATCAGAAATTTTAATCATCGTAAAGTAAGTCCTTTTGGGCGTTACTACTGTTAGGAAGTAGTAAGAAGCTCTTACAACATACAGTACTGCTCAGCTTATAATATATACCAAGTCTATAAGTTTGAAATAAAAATTTGATTTTGAGATACTTAAATCTATTTTTCTTATTGCTAATTATACTCTTATTGAGTTGCGAATCTCCTGCCATCTCATCCACTCCTGCTTTCTACCATTGGCAGACCAAACTTACACTTTCTGAAATAGAAAAGACCTATTTTGATAGCTTAAGTATTCAAAAACTTTACGTCAAATTCTTTGATGTGGATTGGGATGCTAATCTTCAGCAAGCTGTACCAAGTGCAGAGTTAATTTGGGAAGTAAATCAGTGGGAGGGAGTAGAAATCGTTCCTACGATTTTCATTACCAATCGTACCTTAATAAATACAGAGCGCGAAAAGATTACTACGTTGGCAGGAAAAATCGACCGAAAAATAGAAGTACTGGCGAAGGGAAAAGAGTTTTCGGAATGGCAAATAGACTGCGATTGGACAAAAAGTACAAAGGAAAAGTATTTTCAGTTACTACGAGAACTCAAAAGATTGAATCCAGAACGACAACTTTCTGCAACGATTCGTTTGCATCAAGTCAAATTTCAGGAAGATACAGGTGTGCCGCCCGTAGATCGAGGAATGCTGATGTATTATAATATAGGTAACATCAGTGATTGGGAAAGTGAAAACTCTATCTACGAAGCAGATCTAGCAGCACAATATCTTGGGCGCATGAAAAAATATCCTTTAAACCTAGATGTAGTCTTACCACTTTTTCATTGGGGACTCATTTATCGAGATGGTGAGTTGTTTAGAATAATTAATAATCTTTCTGGGAGTGATTTAGAAAAAAAGTGCTTTAAGCAACTAACAAATAACCGCTACGAAGTAGTGAAGGCAACTTATTTGGAAGGACATTATCTATACGAAGGCGATCAAATTCGCTTAGAACAAATCAGTAAAGAGCAATTACAAATTGCTAATCAGCAATTATTTTCTGCGCTTGCCCAAAAAGACAGAACCATCGCGTTCTACCACCTCGACGAAGAAATCCTAAAGAACTGGGATTCTAGTACGCTGCAAGATATATGGAAGAAGCACGGAATTAGCCAATAGCTAACTGCAAAAAGCCAAGAATCCGACTAGCTTCTGCGCTTAGAATACTTTTTCTGACGCTGCTTAATTCTCTTTTTCTTAGCTCTTTTTACTTTCACTGCTTTCGAGCCAAAAAGTTGAGACTTGCCTCTTTTAGTAGACAATTCTCCTTTCCTGTTGACTTGTGCCGTAGCATTTTCCGAAGCAGGACATCCTGATTTTGGGCTGCAAGAAGGAGCAAGAAACATGGAAAAGGCAGCAAGTGCAAAAATTGCGAGTTTAGTATATACTTTCTTCGTATTCATCTTCGTTGATTACATTCGATTTAGAAAACAGCAAAAAAACGGAAAAGATTGTCTGAAACCCTTATATTTTAAGGCTTTTTTTCCACAAAGGGTTGCGTATGTACTACACACCCTGTACTTTTGCACTCAATTTTTTAATTAAAATTTTTACAAATGAATAAAGGAGATTTGGTAAGCAAAATCGCCGAGAAGACAGGATTATCAAAGTCACAATCTTCTGAAGCTTTAAACGCTACGCTTGATGCAGTTTCAGAAGCGTTGAAAGATGGAGATAAAGTAACTTTGATTGGTTTTGGAACATTTTCTCTTTCTTTGCGCAAAGAGCGTCCAGGAAGAAACCCACAAACTGGTGCAACTATTACTATCCCAGCTAAGGTTTCTGCTAAATTTAAGCCAGGTAAAGAGTTGAGCGAAGCAGTAGACACACCAAAATTGGTTAAAGAACTGTCCTAACTGAATAATAAGTACACCTTAAAATTATTCAAATGGCAGTCTGGCAGAGTTCAGATTGCCATTTTTTGTTGAAAGTGTTGCAGAAAAGCAAACTTGAAATACACAGAAGTGTTGACTTAGAAAGCCATTCTGAATCGTATTTCGCAAAGAAAACAACGCAAAAGATATACATAAGTACCAAGACACAATTATCTTAACATTTTGTGACGGCATCTTTTCGGTTTATACCGCGTTATTTTTTGCAGCAATAACCCGTTATTCCTACAAAAAACGCCTCGTCTAAACGCAAAAATCTGCTCGGTCAAAAAAGTAATTTATTTATGCTCTAGTACTTACCTCAAAAATCTATTCTCTACTTTTACTCCAAATTTTACAACATCACTACCATGATTAAGCAATACAAAAAATACAATCTTTCGATCTGTCAGTTATTTTTTAGCTAAGTGATTCATTTTAATCCGCGATAACTATCGGGATAAAAACAATGACTGACCTTAAAATCGGAAGTTTATTTTTTGTCCACAATTAAATACATAAATCACATCAATGGCGACAATCAAAGAATTAGAAAATATTGCCTCGCAAGTGCGAAGAGATATTGTAAGACAAGTAGCTTATATCGGCACAGGTCATCCAGGCGGTTCTTTAGGCTGTGCTGATTTCTTGACGGCACTTTATTTTGAAGTCATGAAACACGATACCAGTTTTAATATGGATGGAAAAGGCGAAGATATTTTCTTCTTGTCTAATGGACATATTTCTCCCGTTTGGTACAGTGTTTTAGCAAGAAGCGGCTATTTCCCAGTAGAAGAATTAGCTACATTTCGTAAAATAGATTCTCGCTTACAAGGGCATCCGACTACGCACGAAGGACTGCCAGGCGTAAGAGTAGCTTCTGGTTCGTTAGGGCAAGGTATTTCTGTGGCTGCAGGGACCGCACTTTCTAAGAAAATGAGTGGTGATAATCACCACGTTTTTGCCTTAACGGGTGATGGAGAATTGCAAGAAGGACAAAATTGGGAAGCAATTTTGTTTGCCGCGCACCATAAAATTGATAACCTGATTGTGACAGTCGATCGAAATGGGCAGCAAATTGACGGTTCTACCAATAATGTGATGTCTTTAGGAGATTTGGAGTCCAAATGGAAAGCATTTGGATGGGAAGTTATGGAAATGGACGGAAACAATATGCAAGTTGTGGTGAGTACTTTAAAAGAAGCGACTCGCAAAACAGGAAAGGGAAAGCCAATCGTCATTCTAATGGAAACCGAAATGGGCTACGGCGTGGACTACATGATGGGTACACACGCTTGGCATGGCAAAGCACCGAACGAAGAATTGACGGAAAAAGCCTTGAATCAATTAGAGGAAACACTAGGCGATTATCCGTATCCATATAAAGGGTAAACATTATTGCTGGTACTGACAAGTCGTAAGAAGAAGTAGGTTTAATTTTACTCTAAACCTTACTTCCCTTAGTGTCTTAGTGGTTCAAAATTATCTAATTACTCAACCTTAAAACCTTAATACAAGAAAAAATATCATGCTAGATAAAATAGTTTCAACTGGAAAAAAATCAACTCGAGATGGCTTCGGTGATGGCATTTACGAGTTAGCAAAAAACAATCCTGATGTAGTCGCTTTGACCGCAGACTTGGCAGGTTCTTTGCGTTTGGATAACTTCATTAAAGATTTCCCAGAGCGATTCATTCAGGTTGGTATTGCGGAAGCCAATATGATGGGTGTTTCTGCTGGTTTAGCCATTGGTGGAAAAATACCTTTTGCTACCACTTTTGCCAATTTCGCAACGGGACGCGTTTACGATCAAATTCGTCAATCTATTGCTTATTCGCACAAAAACGTGAAGATTTGTGCTTCTCATGCAGGCGTCACTTTGGGAGAAGATGGTGCGACGCATCAGATTTTGGAAGACTTAGGAATGATGAAAATGCTACCAGGTATGACCGTCATCAATCCTTGCGATTATGCACAAACCAAGGCAGCTACGCAAGCCATTGCAGAAATAGATGGACCTGTTTATTTGCGTTTCGGACGACCAGGTTGGCCAATTTTTACGGAGCAATTCGAGTTTAAAATTGGGAAAGCCATCGTAATGAGTGAAGGTACAGATGTAAGTATTTTTGCTACTGGACATTTGATGTGGAATGCCATCGAAGCAGCGAAAGAATTGGCGAAAGAAGGTATCAGTTGTGAATTGATTAACATTCATACCATCAAGCCTTTAGATGAAGAAGCAATCATCAAATCTGCTACTAAAACCAAATGCATAGTCACTGCCGAAGAGCATCAGCTTAATGGTGGTTTAGGTGGCAGTGTAGCGCAAGTTTTGGCTAGAAATTGTCCAGCACCGATGGAAATGGTGGGTGTGAATGATAAATTCGGGGAAAGTGGAAAACCTGCTGAATTACTCGACAAATATGGTATGGGCGTTTCAGATGTAGTGGATGCAGTGAGAAAAGCATTGAAACGGAAATAGATACCCAGATGCTGGGTTGTCCGTACGGACTGCGAGAGACGAGACTACAAAGTAAAAAGAGGAGCAAAATTGAGTTGATTTCAATTTTGCTCTCTTCAATATTTCATTTCCTATATCTAAAAATGCGCGCACTAATACAAAGAGTTTCCGAAGCATCTGTGACCATTGATGGAAATATCAACGCAGAAATTGAGCAAGGTTTGTTGGTTTTATTAGGCATAGAAAATGCTGATAGTCAAGAAGATGTTGATTGGCTGTGTCGAAAGGTGAGTCAATTGCGCATTTTTAATGACGAGAATGGCGTGATGAATAAATCGGTTTTGGATATTCAAGGCGAGATTATAGTAGTAAGTCAATTCACACTCCATGCAAGCACAAAAAAAGGTAATCGTCCTTCCTACATCAAGGCTGCGAAACCCGATGTTGCGATACCGCTGTACGAAAAATTTGTGGAGGCGTTAAAGAAAACCACTCGGCTAAATATAGGAACAGGAGAATTTGGTGCAGACATGAAAGTTCGATTATTGAATGATGGACCCGTTACGATATGGATGGATTCTAAGAATAAAGAGTAGTGTTGCTAATTGCTTTCTGAAACTAGTAAGAATTTTCTATTGTTACCCTTATTAAATATAGTTTTCATGAAAACTTTAGACAGAATCACCTTCGATCCATTAGTTATGGGAGGAAAGGCTTGTATCAGGGGAATGCGGGTTACTGCTTCCATGCTCATTGGCTTAATGGCTTCTGGGTATAGCGAAGAAAAGATACTAGAAGCCTATCCATATTTTGAGTCTGAAGATATTCGACAGGCATTGACCTATGCAGCTTGGAGAGCAAAAGAGATTAATGTACCAATAGCTGCATAGTTTATGAAGATACTTGTAATTGACATGAATCTTAGTCCAAAGTGGGTTGGTTTTTTGGCTTAAAATGGAATCGAAAGTATCCATTGGAACAGCATCGGAGAATCTGATGCTCCTGATAAGGAAATTATGGAGTATGCTAGGGAACATGACTGTATAGTTTTTACCCACGATCTAGATTTTGGTACTATCTTAGCTGCCACCAATACAGATGCACCAAGTGTGATACAAGTTAGAACTAAAGATACACTTCCCGAAGCGATAGGAGAATTAATCTGCAATATGATTAAAATGTATGAAGAGGATTTAGATAAAGGCTGTTTGCTTACAATAGATGTGCATCAAGCAATAGTTAGAATTTTACCTATTAAAGCTTAGCAATAGTATGCTTTAATACTTAACACGTTTAGATCGAAATCCCAAATCTTGATAATGCTCCAGCACCCGCGGCAGCACAAACCGCAATTTTTCCTCCGCTTTAAAACTATTATAAAAAATAATAATTGAACCTTGCTTTGCACGATTTGGTAAGTTTCGTAAACACTTCTCCTTTGATAAATCAACATCACTGCTCAAAATGTTTCTGAACTACCTTTGATTAATATTTACCTAAGCATCTCTGATTAAGGGTTAAGTAGTTGACGATCAGTTAAATAATTTTTTAGACAAGCTCTAAGCAGAATATGTCTCTCGAAAAATGTATTTTATTTGCAGCATGAAAATATTGACGGATTTTGTTTTGGTTACTGGCTTAGTGATTATACTCATCATCATTTTTTTGTTGCTAAGGATAAAGAAGAGAGAGTTGCCCCAAAATATACTGATCCTGTTTTTTGGAGGGCTTTTCATCACAATGCTTGCTGCTTACAGCTATTTGCATGAAATAAAAGTTATTTTTTTGATAACTTTTGTAGTGCAAGACTGTATCGAATTAATCATAGGACCTTTATTGTATATTTATATTAAGTCTATTTACTTTCCTCCTAAGCATCTCATCAGACAACACCTATTTCATTTTATTCCACTTTTGATTTATTTCGTCTTCATATCTATCCCTTCCATTAGTAGTCTAATTATGGATGAATATGTTTTTGCTTATCTAGAAGTTATTGGTGAAAAATATGGTTTTTTTAGATACCTTCCTCATGCAATTATACTATTGATTTACAACATTTTATCCTTAATTTACTTCAAGAAGTATAACCAAAAAATAAAACTCAATTACTCTAGTTTAGATGAAAAAGACTTGAGTTGGATTAAGCATTTTCTAATTGGACTGCTCGTTGTCGTTACTATCAATTTTTTGGTTTCCTTTTATGAAGCAGTTGTTGGAGAGCTTGAATGGGTATTGGATTATCCGACTTATTATACCCTTGTAGCCATGATTATCTATGTAGGTAACTATGGTATCTTTCAATCAAGGGTTCTACTTCCAGATTTTATATTGGCAGAAGAAAATGCTCCACTTATCACGAATTCGACAAGTAATAGTCCTACTGCTCCTCATCATTTGTCAAATGCTTCTTTGGAAGAGATAAACAGATTGAAAGATCGACTTCAAGAAGTCTTAGTAAACGAAAAACCTTACCTAAATCCAGATTTGACTTTAGGAGGACTCGCAAAAATGATTTCTACCACAGACAAAAAACTTTCTGCACTACTCAATCAAAAAATGGAAGTCTCCTTTTATGATCTCATCAACATTTATAGGATCGAGGATGTGAAATCCAAAATGATTCACAAAAATTACGAACATTATACTCTACTAGCTCTGGGACTTGATAGCGGATTTAAGTCAAGAACTAGCTTCAATAGAGTTTTTAAAAAGGTGACTGGACAGTCTCCTTCAGCTTACAGAAAGGCTCAACTAGAAAAGATCTGATCTCATTTCAATTATTTCATTCCTCAACAGGCATAATTTTTACACTTTAAGACTTTTTTAAGCGAAAAAGGGATAACAATGCTTCCATTGGAACACTTCGCATCTTCTGTAACACTTAATTTGCACTAGAAAATTAATTATATCACCCGTGATCCTCCCTTGGTGAAAAAAGTTTTAGATGCATGAAAAAATTATTTTTTAGCTTGTTAGCAGTGTTTTTTCTATTTACAGAAGTGAAGGCTCAACTAGATGAAGCCGTCAATAAACCCGTCGAGACCTTCGACGCATTGTGGGAATTGTTCTACAATAAATATGCCTCTTTTGAAGAGAAGAATATTGATTGGGATTCAATAGGACAGGTATATCGTCCAAAAGTTAATCCAAATACGAGCAACGCAGAACTCTTTCATATTTTCTGTGAAATGTTGAGACCGCTTAATGATGCTCATGTCAATCTGATTGTAAGTAAAGCAGATACGACTTTTGATGCAGAACGAGCTTCCAGACTAGTAGAAGATCTAAAACCTATTCGTGGTAACATTAGAGCGAGCTTTGATGAAATGGTCAAGACAACACTTCAGCAAAATGGAATTAAGGAGATAAAGACTTTAGGAAAAGAATTCTATGGCTTTCCTTTATTTTGGTATGGAGATAATGGTAAATTAGGTTATCTGAGAGTAGGAAGATGCTTTAGTTCTATACTTATTAAAAATGGATGGAGTTCAAACAAAAAATTAAATACCATTTTCAAATCCTTTGCTGACTTGGATGCCATTGTCATTGACATTCGCCTCAATCCTGGTGGAACTGACGGTTTTTCAAAAAAAGTTGTAGGGAGACTAACGGATAGAAAAGTAATCGGGTATCATAAACAGACTAGAGCAAATCGTGAATTCGGTCCTCTAAATACACACTACATCAAGCCAAAAGGTAAGCACAAATTCCTCAAACCCGTCTATTTATTAACCAATGACAAATCCATAAGCGCAGCTGATGTCATGGCATTGATGATGGCAGAGTTGGACAATGTAACCATCATAGGCGAGAATTCTAATGGCTCTTATTCTGATATCTATTCCAAAAAGCTACCTAATAAATGGACAATAAACTTAAGTAACCAGCGATACCTGACTACAGACAATGAAAACTATGAAGGCATTGGTACACCAGTAAATGTAGAAGTAAAAAATAAATTGGAAAACTATGTCAATAAAGATGATAAAGTTTTGAATAAAGCCTTTGAGCTAATAAGAAAAAAATAAATCAGTGGCGTATCAGATTGATTCCCAAAAAAAATACTCAGAAATCCTCACACAAAAAACCATTAGTCTACATGAGAAAAACAATTTTATTTTTTCTTGTCCTAACCTTCTTCTATTCGCTCAAACCGAAATCCCGAGCCCTGATAATACTCCAACACACGCGTCAATACATAGCGCAATTTTTCCTCTGCCTTCAAACTATCATGAAAAACAACAATTGAACCTTCTTTTCCATGATGAAGCACATTTCGTAGACATTGTTCTTTTGATAAACTAGGATCAAAATCACCACTCAAAATATCCCATAAAACAATTTGATAATGCGCTCTCAGCTTTTTGATTTGATTGAGCTTTAAATGACCATAAGGTGGACGAAATATATTGGAATCCAATACGTTAGCACACCTTTTGACATCTTCCAAATAAATTGCTTTCCTAGTTTTCCAACCATCCAAATGACGAAAAGTATGATTGCCAATGCGGTGTCCTTCTACTATTAATTGATTAAATATTTCTGGATGTTTTCGCACATTATCTCCCACACAAAAGAAAGTTGCTTTGGCATTAAATTGCTTCAAAGTTTCCAAAACCCAAGGCGTCACTTCTGGAATTGGTCCATCATCAAAAGTGAGATAGATGACTTTTTCCTCTTTAGGAAATCGCCATAAAAAATCCGGAAAAAGCCGCTGAATAAACCGCGGCGTCTTTACTGCATACAAGAGCTAAATATTTGTAAATTTTCAACTTTCAGATTTCTAATCCCTCCTTTTCATATTTCAGATTTCCCATTCCTCACTTTCGCATTTCAGATTTCAAATTCAAAGCAATTCCAAAACCTGATATTCCCAAGCCCCCAAACTCACCGTTTGATTCGCACTCATGCCAATAGAGCTACCTTTGAAAATATCTGAATAAGTCCCTTCGCAAGACTCACAATTGAGTGTAACGACTTGAGCTTCAGGACTTAAATTCAAAATAACGACGACCCTATCTTCATTTTTTGCTCGATAAAAAGCATACACTGCATCATCTTGATCAGTCGAAATTCTATTTGCTACTCCGCCTGCTTTACCATTCCAGAGCGCTTGATTACGTTTCTTGAGATCGTTGAGCGTTTTGTAAAAATCCTGGTAAGCATAATCGTTCCAATCAATCGAATCTTTCTCGAAAAACTTCAATCGTTTATTCAAGCCTTGCTCTTGTCCGCTGTAAATCAAAGGAATACCATCAAAAGTAAACATCAAAACTGCCATCGCATCTGCAGCATCGCCCATGCGCTCAGCTATCGTTCCTTGCCACGAATTTTCATCATGATTGGTGATGAAGTGCATATGGTAGCCTTGCTGATACGTGGCTTGATTCTCAGTATGCCATTCCTCTATGACCGCAATGCTATCTTTTTGTTTGGCAATGGCGTTGAGTTTATGATGCAATGACCAAGCATAGGTTGCAGTGAATAATTTATTGGAATTGCGCAGTTCAGCTTCCTCTGCTTCTGCTAGCATAAAAATCTCTGGATTAGCAGCACGCAAAGTTGGAATAACCTCTGCCCAATAATCCACAGGCACACCAAATGCAATATCCATCCGAAAACCATCCACACCAATTTCTTCTATCCAATACATCAAGTCCGCCGTCATCGCTTGACGTAAATTGGGATTATCATAATTCAAATCTGCGACATCCGTCCAACCGTAAGATTTACCTGTGTTTGGGTCAATCGGATCGGTAATCTCGCCATTAATTTGAGTATAGAAATCAGGATGTTCTTTAATCCACACATGATCCCAACCTGTGTGATTTGGTACCCAATCTAAGATTACTTTCAGTCCTAAATCTTGCGCATCTTGGAGCAAGCGTTTAAAGTCTTCCATCGTCCCAAATTCAGGATTGATTTCCCGAAAATTAGAAACGGCATAATAACTTCCCAATTCCCCTTTCTTTTCCGTTTCACTAATTGGAAAAATTGGCATCAACCACAGAATATCTACACCCAAATCATGCACTCTTTCCAAATGCTGCGTGCGAAATGCTTCCAATGTTCCCTCGGGTGTGTACTGTCGAATATTGACTTCATAAATACTTGAATTCACCGCCCATTTCGGTTCATTGGGTGGCAAATCCAAGGCTTCTTTTTCAGCATCCATAGTAGTAGATTGTTGGCAAGAAAAGGAGATTATCGTTAGTAATAGAAGAAGGTAAGTGTTTCTCATAATCTTATGATCGGTTCGTTTCGCTAAATTATTCCCTATTTCTTAGAATTCCAACATATCTTCAACCCAAGTACTTTTCAGGTGTTTGATTTATATCTGTCACACACCAATTCGGTTATGAACAAAACAAGCACAATTCAAAGAAATTTCCTCGCTTTTGGTTTACCATTTGGCATATTATTGACTGCTGTTTGGATTACTAAGACTATTAATTTTAATGTTCATCCAAATATGAGTCTCGCTCTCACGCTAGACTTTATTATTACTGCGCCACTGGCTTATCTTCTCATTGCTTGGCGAAAGAACTTACCCAAATTCACAGCTATTTCTTTCTTGATTTTAGGCATTATTTTAGCGAGTATCATTCTACCTAAAGAGCAACAAACTTGGTTAGAAGTTGCCAAATTAGCATTAGCTCCTATCGAATTGGGTGTCTTTTCCTTTTTGGCATGGAAAACTTACCAACTCATCAAACAATTTCGCGCAGAAGATACGGCGCACCTTGACTTTCTGAGCACTTTCTCAAAAGTATGTCAGCAAGTACTAGGAAAGAATATTTACGCTAATCTAATCACATACGAGGTTGCTTTTTTCTACTATGGTATCATCAAATGGAAGCGTAAACCATATCATGAAAATGCTTTTGCCTATCATAAGAAAAGCGGTGCAAGTATTATGTATTTCGCGATGCTGGGCTTGTTTGTAGTAGAAGCTTTCGTTGTGCATATTTTGATCGCTCGATATAACGAATTCTGGGCAATGATTGCTACTGGATTTTCTGTTTATGCCATTTTTCAAATCATTGGACATACGAAAGCCTTAGCGCATCGTCCGATTTTGTTGGAGGAAGAAAACTTGATTATTCGTCATGGTTTGGCAGGCGACATTTCTATTCCTTACGAGCAAATTAAAGCAATTACTTTAGATCGTAGAACGCCAAAAGAAGAAAAAGGAGTTCGTCAATTGGCAGGTGGTTTGCAGCCGCATAATGTCAAATTAGAGTTGAAAACTACGCATCAGTTGAATGGTATTTATGGCATCAAAAAGGACTTTCGTACTCTATTTTTCTTTGTGGATGAGGTGGAGTTGTTCATTCAGGAAGTTGAAAGAAAGTTGTCGGCTGCGATAGGAAAAGTATCTTGAATGGCGTTTAATAACCATATCCACAACTTTTCAACGCTCTACTGCATCTTTTAGGAGCAAATCGTGGTAATATGTATTGTAGTAAGGTATAAGAACTTAAAAAAGAACATCATGCGCAGAAGTATAAAAATTCTAGCTCTAGTTGCAATCCTAATGGGAGGTTTAGCAACAACTTATGTGAGCAATAACGACAAGCTATTTGAAATCGCTAAAAATATTGAGCTTTTCGCCAATCTCTACAAAGAAGTCAACACCTACTATGTAGACGAACTAGAGCCTTCGCAACTGATGAAAACGGGTGTGGACGCGATGGTGAATTCCCTTGATCCTTACACCAATTATATTTCTGAATCGCAGATCGAAGGTTATCGCTTTATTACGGAAGGTCGCTACAACGGAATTGGTGCAGAAAGCCAGCAATTAGGCGACTTTTTGACCATTATGGAACTCTACGAAGGGCAACCTGCTGACAAAGCAGGACTAAAAGTAGGCGATCAAATCATGGCAGTGGACGGAAAAGATGCAAAGGGTAAAAATGCGAGTGCAGTAGAAGGAATTTTGCGAGGTTTTCCTGGCACAGAAGTAGATTTGTTGATTCATCGTCCAGGAGAAGAAGGCAATCGTACCATTACATTAATGCGAGAAGAAGTGAAGGTCAAAAATGTCCCTTATTATAATATGCTGACGGATGATATTGGCTATGTGGCATTGACGACTTTTACGAGAGCTGCGGGCGATAATGTAGCAGATGCGGTGCGTGATTTGCAAGCCAAAAATCCAGATATGAAAGGCGTGGTTTTGGACTTGCGTGGCAATGGTGGAGGTTTGTTGACAGAAGCCGTAAATGTGACTAACGTCTTCATCCCAAAGAATAAATTAGTAGCAACAACCAAAGGAAAAGTGAAAGAATGGGACAGAGGATTTAGCACTTTAAATCCACCAGTAGATGATGAGATTCCTTTGATTGTTTTGATCAATAACCGTTCGGCTTCGGCTTCCGAAATTGTTTGCGGTGCAATTCAAGATTATGATCGTGGAGTATTGCTAGGGCAGCGTTCTTATGGAAAGGGATTGGTGCAAAATCATCGTGACATTGGTTACAATGCAAAAGTGAAATTGACGACTGCGAAGTACTACATTCCGAGTGGTCGCTGTATTCAAGCTGTTGAGTATGAAAGTGGCGAACCGGTCGATATTCCAGAAGAAAAACGCACGCCATTCAAGACAATTAATAATGGACGCATCGTATTTGATGGTGGCGGCGTAAAACCCGATTTAGTGATTGATAAAGACGGCAGTTCCAATATTTTGAAAATGCTAGATCGCAGCCACGTCGTCTTCAATTACGTAACTAAATATTGCCAGAACAAAAGCGAAGTTGATCCAGTAAATGATCTATACTTCTCTGATTTTGAAGACTTTACTGCGTATGTAAAAGCGAGTGATTTTGATTATGACACGGATACTGAAGAAGCATTGAGCAAGCTAAAAACGCAAGCTAAAGAAGCAGGTTATACCATTGATTCTGAACTCGCAGCCATCGAGCAAAGTATTTTAAAAACTAAGCAGATGGAGTTGGCAAAGCATAAAGATCCGATCGTTGATATGATCGAAAAAGAAATTGCAGGTCGCTACTACTACCAGAAAGGAAAAGTACAAATTGGTCTACGCAACGATCCAGAAGTTCAGGAAGCGATTGCTGTGTTGAATAATCCGAAGCGGTATAAGGAATTGTTGAAGAGTAAGTGATTTTAGGCGCAAGTTTTGTAAAAAAAAAGAAGAACGGTTTGGCAGTTGTCAAGCCGTTTTTATTATGTCCAGTAAGTATGTAGAAACTGCTCATAAATCCTAAACAATGCTCGTTGAAAACGACTTGTTTTGGAATTGAACGGACGTCGAGTCCGTCCAATTCCATCAAGGTTTCCTAAGGATAAAAATGGCTGAAAAGCCATTTTTATCCTTAGGAAACCTTGATCAACTCATGGCGGTTCGACCACGTCTGCCTCAGGCTGATGCCGCCTTGAGTTGAAATAAGCAAAGAACAGAGTTTTATCACCTCCAACCTGCTGTAAATTGCACGCGCAGTTAATAATTGAATTTTACAGCATCATCAGATTAGCGTATCTTTGGATTATGCACACCGTAAAAACTTCAATCTTACTCAGCGAAATCCCAACTCAAGGACATTCCCCGTTGAAGTTTCTGTGCAATGATGGCAATATCTATTTCTGTAAATACCGCGTAAAAGCAAAAGCAGAGGAATTGGACTGCTTGCTCTACGAAGTCGTGGCTTCTCGATTGCTTTCCAAATTGAATATTCCAACACCTGAGATTGCAATCGTAGAAATTTCAGAAGGTTCTTACGATATCAATCAAATCAAGGCAAATAGAAATTATATTGCTCCTCAACTCCAGTATTTTGGTTCAAGAGAAGTGTCTGGTTCTGATTTAGTTACAGAGCTAGATAAATTAAATACCATCGAAGATTTTCAGGCTTTCTCCAATCCTTTAGACCTTCTTCGAATCGCTGTTTTTGATCTTTGGATTGGCAATTGCGACCGAGGAAAAGGAAATGCAGAATATACGCCAAGCATTTCTAACAATTACAATTTACTGAAATCAGACGATCATGGACGAATCAAGATCGTTGCTTTCGATCATGGATTTGCCTTTGAAGGAGAACGAGGTTTCCGAATATTCAACGAGCATTTTCCCATCACGACGCACGGCAAACTATTCGGTACGCAGTTTTACACCGATTTTTTGCAGTACATTGAGCCAGCAAAAGCGATTTCGATCATCGAAGCCTTTTATGATCGCCTGCTCAACTTAGATGTTTCCTCGATTGTTGAAGAATGCTTTGAGCAAATTCCTGAAAATTGGGTAGGCAACGAGAACATAAAAAACAAGATGATTGCGTATCTTACTCATAGCGAGCGACTAGAGGAGATTGTGGCGTGTGCGATAAAAAATTCAGCCTTATGAAGGGAAATATATCTATTATATATATTAAGACGAGTCAACTGTCCGAAGAGAAGATTGCGGTTGGTGC
>JBCDFY010000159.1:0-17205 GCA_039176995.1 Bacteroidota bacterium | reverse complement strand
GGAGATTGTGCAATAGAAAGTTGTAATGCTAAAAAGTAGCAAACAAAGCAGTAAGTAGTGTTCTTTTCATAACATGGATTTTTCCAATTTCAGTAAAAATTTTATTGATAAGACGCAGAAATGATAAAAACGTCATGTTTTCACTGCTAAAAAGTTAGATTTTAACAATTCACATTTCACTGAATATCAATATACTATTCTAAGATTTTAACTTTTTCGCCAACTAGAGGGGCAATGATTTTTGCTTTTCCCTACAATGAAGGCAGATGATATACAGATTACATTTTCGCACAACTTCTACCTATATTTGCGCTGTTTTTTAGAGATCAGAATCGGTTAAGCAAAACTTTGATGATAATTAAATCAAAATTACTTGCTTATCTGTCTATCATTTATCGAGTAATCGTAAGAAAATTTAAATATTTTCTAAAAAATTTCAGAAGCATATGAATTACGATCTAATAGTTATTGGAAGCGGACCTGGAGGTTATGTGGCAGCTATTCGTGCAGCACAGTTGGGAATGAAAGTAGCCGTAGTAGAACGCGAATCTTTGGGTGGCATTTGTTTGAATTGGGGATGTATTCCAACTAAGGCTTTATTAAAAAGCGCACAGGTATTTAATTACATTCAACATGCCGAAGATTATGGTATCAAAGTGAGTAAAGCAGAAGCAGATTTTGGTGGCATGGTAAAAAGGAGTCGTAGTGTAGCTAATGGCATGAGCAAAGGCATCAATTTCTTATTCCGAAAAAATAAAATTGAAGTACTAAATGGTCACGGTAGCTTGGCTACAGGCAAAAAAGTAGAAGTGACTGCGGAGGATGGCAGCAAAAAAGTATACGAAGCAAAAAATATCATCATTGCTACTGGTGGACGCGCTAGGCAATTACCGAACTTGCCTATTGATGGCAAAAAAATCATTGAGTATCGCAAGGCGATGTCTTTAGAAAAACAACCCAAAAAAATGGTAGTTGTTGGGGCTGGAGCAATTGGTGTGGAGTTCGCTTATTTCTACAATTCTATTGGAACCGAAGTGACTGTTGTGGAGTTCCTGGAACAAGGTTTAGTGCCACGTGAAGATGCAGATATTTCTAAAGAGTTGACTAAAATTTACAAGAAAGCAGGCATCAACATAATGGCAAACACGGCAGTAGAAACCGTGGATACCAAAGGCAGAGGTTGCAAAGTGAATGTGAAAGATAGAAAGACAGGTAAAATAAGTACCATTCAGTGCGATGTAGTACTTTCTGCGGCAGGAGTTGCACCGAATACTGAAAATATTGGATTGGAAACACTGGACATTAAAACTGACAGAGGACTAATTGAAGTAGATGAATATTACAAAACCAATGTAGATGGAGTTTATGCAATTGGAGATGTAGTAAAAGGACAAGCTCTGGCACACGTTGCTAGTGCAGAGGGCATTACTTGTGTTGAGAAAATAGCAGGTCATTCTCCTGAACCGATTGACTATAATAATGTTCCAGGCTGTACTTATTGCATCCCTGAAATTGCTTCCGTTGGTTATACTGAAAAAGGAGCAAAAGAAGCTGGCTATGATATCAAAGTTGGAAAATTCCCGTTCTCTGCTTCAGGTAAAGCAAGTGCGGCAGGTGCGAAAGAAGGTTTCGTCAAAGTCGTTTTTGATGCTAAATATGGCGAGTGGCTAGGTGCACATATGATTGGGTTTAATGTGACGGAAATGATTGCAGAAGTAGTGGCGGCTAGAAAATTGGAGACAACTGGACACGAAATCATTAAAGCGATTCATCCACACCCAACGATGAGCGAGGCAGTGATGGAAGCAGCAGCGGCGGCTTACGGGGAGGTGATTCATTTGTAAAATCAAAATTTAGAAATCCCTACATCTAACAAGTGGAGAATGTTTGTACTTTCTCTGCTTGTTATTATTTGTAGAGAAAACTGTAACTGCTTACCTGAGTTCTATTAACAGAGCTGTATATGAAAGAGCCTTGCCTTCAAGACTTCCATTACTTTTCACTCCTTCTTCACTTGTAATCCTCTCTCACAGGTTGGAAAACATCAATGGCATAACAGTCCGTCAAGGCTATTCCTGAATGTACCACATTAGAAGGAATTGTAACTGCCATTCCCGAATCGCAGACTTGAGTTTCGCCACCGATATTCATTTCTAATTGCCCAGAAATCACATTAGTTACTTGCTCATGAATATGAGAATGTTCAGGTAAAATGCTCCCCGCATCAATTCGCCAATACGCCATCGTTACACCTTCCAAATGAACCATTTTACCGTGGAATCCAGGTATTAATTCTTTTTCAGGAATATCTTTCAGTTGGTGATAATATTTCATGTTTTGTATTTTCAAATTCAAACGAAGCGAATTTTAAAATCTAAAAGCCACAGAAGTATGTAAAGTAAAGTTTTGATCCACGTCATTTCTAAACGACAGCTGATTATCGGGGAGCTGTGAGAAGGAAACATCAGAGCTATCGTCGGTTGTGTCTACTAATCCATACTCTACACGCGCATTAATGAAGAAACCATCGTTGAGGTAAAAAGAAACACCACCAATAACGCCGAAATCCAATAAATTATAGAGGCTTCTATCTACACTATCGTATTCGTAGTATGCTCCCAGCATACTAGGTGCGTCCACTCCGCGTCCATTCACAGAAAGAGCTTTGATTTCGCCACTACCTTGACCTGCATCATCCCTTCGATAGCGATAATCCAATATAAAGTCTACAGAATCAAAGTTATTGCCCTGCCGAGAACCAGGCGTAAACGTCAGTCGCCCATCTGCTACGGAACCAATCAAGGTAGAAACATACGCACCTCCCATGAATTCGATTTTCCCTAATTTCGCATATGCCAATAGAGGGATTTCTAAATAGGAATTAATAACATCCAATTCTAAGTCTCGATTACCTCTCGAAATAATCGAATTATTCGTAGAATTGAATATAAAATAAGAGTCTCCATTGTAGTTGATTACCCTTCCTTTTTGCGAATAAAGAAGTTCTGTGCGTAATCCAAAAAGGTCAGTGATGCTATAATTTATTAATGCTCCAACGTTGAAACCTGTCGAAAAATCAATAGTTTCTAGTGCATTGCCTTGCGCGTCCAGCTCTAGTTCACCACTCATGTTAGAGAAGTTTAAACCTGCTTTAAATCCCACGCTTACTTGTGCTTGCAGTGCAAAACCAATTGCCAAAAAAGCAATTAAAAAATATTTTTTCATCATTTATTCTTAAATATCAAGACAAGAAAGTGGCTCTTTCGATCAGACTTCTACAAAGACATTGGAAAAGTGAATATAGTTGTGCAAAGGTGAGGAAATAACTTAAATCTCTGCTAGATATTCATGCACAAATTTAATGGCAGTAGCTCCTTCCCCCACGGCTGATGCGACTCGATTCATCGCTCCTGCACGCACATCGCCCGCTGCAAAGACCCCTGGAATGCAGGTCTCCAATAAAAAAGGTTCACGCGCTCTCTTCCAAATATTCTTAAAGTCGGAGCGGATCGTCAAACTACTTCCTGTTTCTATGAATCCTCTCTCATCTCGAATGACACTTCCTTCCAGCCAATCCGTGAATGGTCGAGCACCAATAAAAATGAAAAGCGCGTCCGCTGGAACAGTATAAGTGGAATTGTCCTCCATATTTTGAATGATTAACTCTTGTAAATGCCCTTCTCCACAAGCTTTGACAATTTGTCTTCTACCTTGTACCTCAATGTTTTCAATGCCATCAATTTGGTCAATCAGATAAGAAGACATACTCGAACTCAAATCAGGACGGCGAATCAAAATGTTGACTTTTGCAGCGAATTGAGACAAATAGACCGCGCCTTGCCCAGCTGAATTTCCGCCACCAACGATGTAGACTTGTTTATCTTTGCAGGCAAAGGCTTCTGTCGTGGCAGCACCGTAGTAAACGCCTGCGCCTGTAAAATTATCTGCGCCTTCGGCAGGTAGTTTTCTATAATCTACTCCTGTAGAGATAACAATCGCTTTGGTATTCACGATGCTTCCATCGCCAAGCGTCAGTTTTTTATAATTACTCTCTACTTCTACTTTCATTACTTCTTGCGGGGACAGAAACTCAATACCAAAACGCGTCGCTTGTGTCAAAGCACGACGCGTCAGTTCCGCTCCGCTCAAACCACTTGGAAAGCCTAAATAATTTTCGATAAGAGAACTCGTTCCCGCTTGTCCACCTGGCGCGCGTTTTTCAATCAGCAAAGTTTTTAAACCTTCCGAACCGCCGTACACGCCTGCTGCCAAACCTGCTGGTCCTGCACCAATAATGACGACATCATAAAGATCGGACTGTGCATTGGGATTTAAACCTACTTTGGAAGCTACTTCTTGCAGACTTGGGTCTTCCAGATACGAACCATCCTCGAAGAAGACCGCAGGTAGTTTTTTTAGCTCAATCTCATTTAACTCCAGCAAGTCTTTGGCTTTTTCATTGATTTCGATATCCATCCAAAGATAAGGGCGCAGATTTCCTGCTAGAAAATCTTTGATTTGGTGCGACTTAGGAGAGTATTGATATCCAACGAGCTTGATACCTTGGAACTCTGGTTTGTAATCTGACTGCCAATCGAAAAGCAAATCATTCAGAACAGGATAGAGCTTTTCTTCTGGTGGATTCCAAGGCTTCATCAAGTAATAATCCAAATGTACATCATTAATGGCTTTAATTGCGGCATCTGTATCGGAATAGGCAGTGAGCAATACCCGCTTTGCTTTTGGGTAAAAGTTTTTTGCTTTTTCTAAAAAGTCAACGCCTAGCATTTCAGGCATTCTTTGGTCGGAGAGAAAAAGTGCGATGACTTCACCTTGCTGTTTCCAAGCTTTCAAGGACTCTAGCGCTTCATTTGCAGAAGTTGTGCTGATAATGCGGTATTCTTTTTTATATTCATTGCGCAAATCTCGACGCAAAGAACGCGATACTTGCTCGTCATCATCAATAGAGAGTATAATGGGTTTCTTTTCTGTTGCCATAGTGTGAGAAGAGTATAATTTACTTTAACATTATTTAGAGCTGAAATAAGGTCCTTGAAATCAACATTGAGATTTAGATAGGTCATAATTAGGTATGTTTTCTCATTGAGAATTTTGCTCTATCCATGGAAGGTATTCTACCGTCCTCAAATCCATATACTTCACAAAGAAGGTAGTACAAAACTTTTAATCTTTCTTGTGGCGTTTTATCATGCCAATAAAAAGCTTGTCTAACAGATTCTTCTTTAGCTTTGCCCATATAGAATGCTGTTCGATCTAACTTATACATAGGGAGAGATATTTTCTTTTCTACTTTGTGAATACTTCTTGGAGAATATTGTTGATGTTCTTATTTACTGCAAAACCCAAGCATCTTTATTAAACTGCTTCTTAATATTGGCTAAAGCACTTCTGAACTCTGCGTCGCTTTCATAGGGATACGTAATACCTACATAGCGTTTGCCGTTGCGACTTTCCGAGAAAGGAACGTAGCCTTTCAGTTGAATTTTACGCGCGAGTTTACCCGCATTGGTTTGATCTTTGAATGCGCCTACTACGATTTTTTTGACGCGCTGATTGGGAGGTGGAGTTGCCGATTCCACATCTATTTGTTCTTCTCCTTTGCTGGTATATTCTTCAATGATGGTATCTTGTGGCTCTTCCAATGCCGCTATCGGAGCTTCGTTGACGCGCACTTGATCTTCTGTATTTTCTTTCTGCTTATTTTGATTTCCAAAGAGTTGATCTTTGAACATGAAAATCAAAGCCGCCAAAGTCAACACAGCGATTAATGGTACTGCCCAACGGAATATTGGAGAGCGTTCTGTTTCTTCAGTTTCTACAACTGTTGTGGTGGTGGTTTCTGCTTCTGGACTACCAAACGTTAATTTTTCTCCTTTCGGAATGGCAATAACTGAAGATTTGACTTCGGGTAAGCCATAAGTAGATTTATCGTAGTTAATAGCCGCAGTAGAAAACTGCACTTCTTCGCCTGATTGAAAGAACTGACCAATGCCTTCTATTTCTACGGTCTCTCCGTTTTTTAGTCGAATGGTCAACTGTTCAATGAAACTTTGAAGTACTTTATCAGCTTCCTCCGCAGAAAGATTATAGATATCTTGAATACGCGCAATCAACAAGCCGTCATTTAATTTTAGATTGGGATTAAAACTAACAATTTTAGAGGGTGGACGAATGATACCTGCTAACTGATCGGCTTCGGCAGCTTGTGCGCGAAGAGTCAGACCACCAAATCCAGGAATTGTTACCGCTTCGTGATCGTATAAAAGTTGCGTAATTATTTTTCCAATATCCATATAACAAGGGTTGTGGAGAGTTGGGAATCGAAGGGTTAAGTAGAAAATGGATTAGAACTTATAAGTAAATCCAATTCTGATATCAAAGGGACTTTGTGGTGAATTTTCGGGTATACTTAGATTGTAAAGCAAAAGAATTTCGTACCCAATCAAACCGCCGCTATTGTAGCCCGCTCCTACATAGTAATTTTGTCTAACAATCCGCTCTACTAAGTCCGTTCCTATGTAAACTGGACGATTTTCTATTTCTGCCTCTACATGAGGAAAGAATTGTGGCAAAACTTTGTAACGCGCAAAAGCAGCAAAAGAATAGGCAATGGGCTGAATGGCTTCACACTGATTAGGCCCAGAGCATACTTTTCGATAAGAGTATTGGAAGTTCACTCTTGGTCCAATGGAAAAACGATCATCATTCTCAAAAACTTTGACGCCCATCATTGGAGCTACTCCTAGAAAGAAATTGGTTACGCCACCAAAAGAGTTGAAGGCAGGCGTCACATTACCACCAAACCACAAACGATGTGCCCAGCCACCACTTTCGTCGAAGTACTCGTCCACTTCTGACTGTCTTTTTTTCTTTTTCTGAGCCTGACTTTCCGTTGCTGAAAATAGGAATAAGCAAAGCAAACTGAATATCAAAATAGCTTTAGTTCGATTCATGATGATTTCTGTTTATTTGATCCGAGATGTGAGACTTTTAGATATGAGGTTCAAGAAAAATTCGCGCCTAAAGACGAAAAACACCTTACGTCAAGGAATCAATGGTAGCAAAGGTAAGAGTTTAACAGGAATTTAACTAGAAGCTGGTCGTAGATAAGAATAGGTGAAAGACTCAGGCATGGCTTGCTTAGGTTTAACCACTTCGATTTGCTCCAAATAGCGCATCCAAGTCAATACGCGCTTAGCTCGATCCGCGGGTCGAGTGGTTTGGTCAAAATGTTCTGGAAAACCCAGTGTTTTATTTTGGAAGTTCAACTCTAATAGCTTGATGATGCTATTGACATAATAATCTCTTGGTACCCGCTGTCCAGAAAAAGGATAGACAAAATCGTATCTTAGAATATCGAAAATCTTATCGAAATCAAGTTCAGCTTTGGCATTCTCAAAATCCACTCCAAAGTTGCGTAGGTAATGACGATAAAGACTAGCAGTATCCAGTTGTGTGATATTTTGGATGAAATCGGTTCTAGTTTGTTCATTTTGCAGATCAAAAATGGGTAAACCGAAACGTTCTTGTAAGAAATTGTAATTTAGCTCCGCACTCAATTGTTCATAATTTCGCACCACATCCACTAATTCTTCATAAGTCACATTTTTGAGTACATAGCGTTGCAAAGCAGCTTTTGTAGGTTCATCTACTCCTTTGATGTCAATAGCGATTTTGAGTTGCTCCGCAATTGATTTATCAATCATTCGTAATTTGGCAAATGCGACTTCTCCTCTTTCTCTTTTAGCTTGATCTATATTTTTTAGACTCAACTGCTTGTTCAGCAACTTTTTCAAATAATTTAATACAGATTCGTCTATTTCATCCGTATTTAGATACGATTCAAACCATTCGTAGCCCAGTAACTGCGTATAAAAACAAGCTGCCGCTTCTTCGCTGTAATTTGCAGTATGCTTCAAGAAGAAATTGAGCAACTTGTTGGGATCATTCACTCTTAGTACATCATTCAAGTCTAATAATTCTCGCCACTTGAAGTCCATGTTTTCTAAGTATTTCAACTCACTAGATACCCAAATTTTAGGATTAATTTCCAGTCGGCGAAGATTTCTTCTCGGGCTCACTTTGTGTAATTTGGAAAGACATACAGAACGATACTCATTCTTGTAGTAAGGCGAACGAATGATGTTGTTGATGTCGCGAATGGAAAGCGTTGCATTCCGATTAAGATACGCCAGTTTTTGTTCGATGAATTGAGTTCCCCATGTTCGATAGTTGGCTTTATCTTTTGCCCAAAGCTCTAACCATTTTACTCTGGGTTCGCTGGTACGTTCTGTAAAATCGTAGGCATAAATGCGTTGCAACAACGCCACGGCTTCTCGCTCCATCAGTCCTGCTTGAAGTAATTGCATCAAATGAGGAACTTGCTCTAGCTTCGGATACAAACTCAAATAGAACATCAACTTCAGTTGCAAACGATCGTCAGCTGTCTCGTATATTTCATTGTAGATTTGCTGAACATCTTCTATCGAGGGTTCGGATAAGAGTCCAACGTTGAAGTCAACATCCATCAATTTGCGCCAGTTATACAACTCAAAATCTTCTTTCGACGCTAAAATCAATTCTGCTTGTTGTATTATATTATCATCCACTTCTAACCTTAGTAAAGACTCCAAACGAACCCTGTCTTCTTCCGAGTGCGCTTCTAGTTTTTTGAGGTACATATTACAAATGCCTTCGCTCCCCAGACGTTTAAATAGATACGCTTTCTTCAAATAGAGTCGTAGCAATTGGTCATTAGCAAAAATCTTGCTCCAATATTTAGTATAAGCATGATCCAAAACCCAAGCAATCGAATACGCAAAATCCGTATTGCTAGCATACAAAACAGCTTCATATTCCAAAGCTGTTAAATCTTGGATATTTACTTTTTGTAGGAGTTGCTGTTCTGTCTGATAACGTTCTTTAGGTGATACACCCGATCTCAATTTTTCTAATATTGGACTGATGCGGTCACTGGCTTTGTAGCGGACGTTGTTTTGTTTGCAGAAGGCGGTCAACTCAGCTAGTCTTTCCAAATATGCATACTCTATTGGGGGTAAAATTGGATTGTGGTTTTGCAGAACTGGACGATAACGCTCCGTTAGGCGAATCACTTCATCGGGTTCTCCTTCTGTTAGTGCGAGATAGGAATGCCAAGCCACTGAGTCGTTGGTGGAAGTTAACTGCTTGAAATGACGCTTGTAGCGCGTTTCTAAAGTAGAGGAAATCGTTTTATTGATAAAGCGATTTCTGTATCTGTCCCATTCATAATCCGCGTAATGCGTTGACCAATAATGTGCAAAATTTTGTACAGCAATTGGGTCTCTCCAACTGAATGTCTCCGTATATTTTTTCTGATAATTTGGAATAAATAGACGTACTGCTAAAAGATCTTTCATATTATTGTACAAGACTTCTAACGGTACGCTGTTCTCATCTTTTTGAGCCGCAATTCGATAGATTTTTACGGCGAGGTAGTAAAGCGATCGTGGATGTTGAGAACGGAGCAAATCATTCACTACATTTTGTTGAATCCATTCCAAAGAATCAGAATCCATCAGAATTTTTCCATAGTAATCTACGACTTCGGGAAAAAAACTAGGTCGGAAAGAAAAATATTGATCGTAGCCAAATTGTCGTATAGCTGTTACACTACCTAGACTGTCTAACAACTGAGTATAAAGTCCGATTTCGCTTTCACTTCCTATTTTCACATTTGTCAAATACGCCAATTGTTCCAAGGCAAAAGTTTTGGAGAGATGGCGATCTTCTAGCAAGTCTAAAATGGCTTTCAAAGCAGCTTCTTGCTGATAATCCGTTATTTGTTGCACGACTACTTTGGTTAAAGCCGAATACTTGCGCTTAAAAGAGCGAATGTCTAAAAGTGAAAGCAAATATTGATATCCTTCATCCAGTTCTAACTGACCAATGCGCTGAATTTGAGTTTCTGCACTTTTTGTGTCTCCGAACTCAATATCTTTCTCTAGCCGTTTTATGTGTTGTCGAAGCCGACTTGCTGGTAATACTTGTTGCTCACTACTAATGAGTTCAATGTTATAAAGTAGTTTGCGCTCTTCGATAGGGGTAAGGTAGAAAGATTCCAGTAGACTTGAATATCGAATTTCGTTGGCGCGCTGATAGAAAAATTGGAGAAATTCTTCTTTGGTAGTATAGTTGGAAAAGTTAAATTCTCTAGGAGTGAAAAGAGTATATTTTTTCAGTAATTCGAGGGCATCTGCTTGTACGGAGCGTCGCTCTAGCAGAAGTGCTGCATCTCGAAGTCCCATTGGATTTCCCTCTTGGAGTTTGGTTTCAATTTCTTGGATAACATATTGATAATCAATAAGAAGTTTTTGTGCATGGGATGGGCTAGACCACAGTATGAAAAGTATGTAGCACAAAGGTAAAATAACAACACTTCTGATTAAGCCATAATCATTTTTCATGCGTCCAGAATAGCCGATTTCATGTAAAAGTAGTATTTATTCCATTTTGCGTTGCTTGTGCTTGGATTAGAAACTTTTCAAAAAAGCACAATGATGCGAAATAATTACTAGACTTCAAATTCCTTTATTGAATATTATTGGATTCAGCTTTCCAAAACTAGCCTTTTGTAAGGTTGTCACAATTTGTGTAATCCTTTATTGAACAGTATTCAACGTAGAATTTTGTACAGGGTTACGTCGCTTACATTTGTATTCCATTTTAACCTTTTTTCAGTGACCATCGGGTGAGAACAGAGGTCTCTTTTTTGCATTTTTCTTTCAATCCCTAATGTAATTTGACAGCTTGACTTAAAAAATCTTCCATCCACTAATTAATATTTTTTACTATATGTAAATGTATTATATTTGTGAAGCATACTATTCCAACATCCCGCCGATTTATCAAATTAATTTGTTCACTTAGTAAAACAAAAATACGGCATGAGATCAGCAATCTTATACTTTTTACTTATTATCGCTTTTTGTGGGGTTTCTAATGCTCAAATCGATGGCACTTTTACGTACAACGGCGATCGAAAAGCAAGAATTATTGCACCTGGTGTTGGAAAAGAGTATTCGGAGGATTTCATATTTTTTGACGATCTCCATTTTGTGCAGTTTGGTGTGTATTCTTCAGACTATAATCGCTACGATATTAAAGCACCAAAAGAGGCGGGTCAAGTTTGGTTGATTTATCATCAAGATACGCAAGTGAAAAACGCGGGTAACTTCAGAGGAGCATATTACATTGTGAAAGCTTATGGTTCTGCTCAAGAAGCACGTACCGCAGCACAATCTTTCAAAGGGAAAAAGGTGGACTGTTGGTACAATCCTGATTTAACCAATGTGAAGTTCATTTTGATTGGAATCACAGATGGTGTATGAATTCCTTAGAATTATAGACTTTCTTCAGGCACTTTTTCAACAAGAAAGAATTCAAATAACTCCAATAATTCCTGTTTCTTGATGGGTTTAGATAAGTAATCATCGCAGCCAGCTCGAAGGCATTGTTCTCGTTCGTCGGTAAAAGCAAAGGCAGATTGCGCAATTATTGGAATGGAAGGATACTCAGACTTGATGACTTTTGTGGCTTCTAAACCATTCATAATTGGCATTTTGATGTCCATTAAGATAAGGTCAAAGTTAGGATTTTGATTTACTGCTTCTATGGCTTCTTTTCCATTTTTTGCCCAAAAGAGTTTGACTTTTAATTGCTTGAAAACGACCTCTAACAACTTGAAGTTGAACAATTCATCTTCGGCTATTAGTATTTGTTTATCAGATAGGTCTAATTGAATCCCTTTGGAAGCATTCTGAGCAGATTTGAGATTTGATTGCTTAGCCAATATTGGTTGATAAGGAATGCTTAAATGAAATGTGGATCC
Source organism: Bacteroidota bacterium (assembly GCA_039176995.1). Classification (GTDB taxonomy): domain Bacteria; phylum Bacteroidota; class Bacteroidia; order Chitinophagales; family Saprospiraceae; genus JAAUTG01. The sequence goes on along the minus strand of JBCDFY010000159.1, from coordinate 5,315 downwards.
TTTTCCGAGTGTTGAATTTACGCAAACGCTCCCACCCATAGATTCTGCAAATCCTCTACTGATCGCCAATCCTAATCCTGCACCTACATTCATACTATCTTCAACTTGACTAAAGCGATCAAATACGGTAGCTTGATACTCCTCACCGATTCCGATTCCAGTGTCGCTTACATAGAAGTGAAGTTGGTTCGTTGTCATTTTACAGCCTAGCTTTATTTCTCCTTTTTCTGTGTATTTAAGAGCATTACTTAAAAAATTAGATAAAATCTGCCGGACTTTGATTTCGTCTATCAGCACAGTGGCTTGTTCTTCAGAAATAGTGCTATTCAAGTGAAAGCTGATTCCTTTACTGTGTGCGTTATTCTCAAAGAGTTGGTAAAGGGAAATTAGAATTTCTGAAATACTGGCTACCTTTTTGTTAATAGTTACTTGACCTGTCTCAATTTTGGAGACATCCAGTACATCGTTTACCAAATTGAGTAGTTGGTGGCAGGATTGATTGATGATTTCCGCGTATTGTTGTTTTTCTTGTTCTTTGATTTCTTCTTGGATAATATATTCTGAAAATCCGATAATGCTGTTCATCGGCGTTCGAATTTCATGAGAAATATTAGCAAGAAAGGCAGATTTTAGCCGATCGCTTTCCTCTGCTTTATTTTTGGCAATGGACATTTCTTGCTCTCTTTCTTCTAAATCTTTTACAGTAGCCTCATGCAGATAGTAAACTGCAATGGACTCGTATAGAAAGGCGAAGAAAATAATTACGTACACTAATCTATTTGCTTCTTCGATTATGGTCAAGTCCAAATCAACAAATGGTTCATGGCGAATCATTGAGCAGACCAAAAAACAAAGCACAAAAATCGCAAATACTACAATTCTGTACCATCTTTTCTTGTAGATACAGAGATAGGGTGAAGCTGCAAGCACCAAAATTAGAAACTCATAATCGACTAGTCCTCCCGAAATGATAAATAGCGATAAGGGATGAAGGAGCAACATTATGGAAGCGAATACACTGGAGATGTAAAACTTTTTTTTGTAATTAAGGAATAGCAGGATGAAAAAGAAGAAAATATTGGTGGAAACAATGGACAAGCCAATGCCTGAGATTTTACCCAGCCAAAGGTAAACCCCCAAGGATATTGACGGGACTAGTACTCCAAGCAAACAGCTGATGTTGAATATCTGGAGTTTGAGTTTTTCCAACCGTTTATCTAAGCCGTCAGTACCAAAATTGATTATATTTTTTAATACCTCTCTCATTTAACTAAGCTTTCCAACCTTTCTTTCAATAGTCATCGTCAGCATTAAATACACCTTTGTTTGTTCGGTAATGATAAAAAATATATCTATGATTTCCTAACGTAAAAGTGAGAAGCTCGAATCATTGGCTTTTCACTACTGCAATTGTCCCTTTCTCAATTTCATCTGCAATAGTTCCGCAATCAAGTCATTATTGTTTTCTAGCAGACGCGCATAATTGCTATTGTGCTCTTGAATTTTGCGGTGTTGCTGCTTGAGATCAGAGCGCAAGGATTCATTAATTTCGGCTAAGTTTTTGACTTTGTTTTGTAAATCTTCTACCGTGGCAGTGAGTTGCCCAATTCTATGGTTTTTACTCTTGATTAATAGAGTCTGCTCGCCATAGCGTTGGCTGCCTATTTTTTGTCCATCTTGTAGCAATTTATTGTATTTTAACTCTAGCTCTTTAGCTTCTGCCGCTTTTCGTTCGGCCCGTTCTGCCATTCTGCTGCGCTCTGCTTCCAAAAGTGCTAATCGCTGTTCTGCTTGCTGTTTGCGAGTTTCCAAGTTCTTATACTTCACTTTCCAATCTTCTAACAATTCCTTATTTTTTTGCTCTTCTTCTCCTTGATGATTGGATAATTGACTCTGAGCTGCTTGTAAACTTTCGAGTTCATTTTTCCAAATGGTCGCCTGCTCTGCTTGTTCCATTGTTTGCTGGTGGAGGGCTTTTTGCAACTGCTCTTTTTCTGCTTTTATGGTCAACAGTGCTGCATTCGTCACCTCCAATTGATTATTGAGTTTTGATCGTTGTTCTCGCAACTCCTCTTGATCGGTAGAAAGTGTATCAATAGTAGTTTTTGCTTGTTCTTGCTCTGCGGAAAATTTAGCTAAAGTAGCTTGGCTTTCTTCGTATTTAATCTGCAAAGTATCGCGCTCTTGTTCTAGTTGCTTACTCAGATCAAACTTCTCTTGTTTCAGTGCATTCAATTGCAAAATCATTTCATCATTCTCGCTAATCATTGCTCTGAACTGCTCTTGACCTGCGATGTATTTGCTCAAAAAAGCAGCGTGTTTTTCTTCTAAAGCTGTGTATTTCACAGCAGCATCTATTTTTGACTGCTCGAAGGTTTTGGAAAGTGCTTGCTGCGCTAATTCTTGCTGCTCTATATTTGCCAAAGCCAATTGATACGCTGCTTCCAGCCGTACTTGAAAATCTAAATGCTCTGCCTGTTGATTATTTTTAGCAATTTTCAATTTAGAAAGCTGCTGCAAGATGTCTGCAATACGCTCGTTTGAAATGTTCAGTTCCTTCTCTTTGTTTGTATACTGATTTATAAGTTCCTTTTCTTTAGTTTGCCACCCTGCGATTGCGATAGCTCTCTCTTCTTCGATAGTAAGGATTTGCTGATCTAAATCTCCATTTTTAGTTTTCAAGCCTGCCAGTTGCACCTGTAACCGTTCTTGCGCGGCGTGCAAATCTGCATATTGTTCTTCCTGCTCTCGTTTCTCAATCTCTAATTCTTCAACCTGTGCATTTGTATCTTTCAGTTCTGCTTCTACTTCTTCTTTTTGCTGCGTAATGACAGCTAATCTTTGCTCTTCCACTGCCACTTTCTCCTCCAAAGCTGTTTTCTCCATTTCCATCTGTCTCAAGTCTTGTTGCACTTGTTTCAGCGTAGCTGTTTCTTCCCCAAACTGCTGCTCCAACGTAGCTCTTTCGTGCGCTTGCTCTGCATAATCTTTCTGCAATCTTTCTAGCTGCTCTACTTTTTTGCTGTGCTCCCTTTCCAATGAACGCTGCTTTTCTTCTAAGTTTGCAATTTGTTCTTTCGACTCGTATTCAGACTGCTGCAATTGAGTATTTAATGCTTCTTTCTCTTTCAATATATCATTATTTCTGACTTGCAGATCATTGTACTGCTCCAGCAAAGTACTATATTGCTCTCGCAATTCTGGCAGTTGGCGATTATGCACCTCTTGCTCTCCTTCTAACAAAGAAATTTGTTCTTGCAAATCATTTTGCTCCTTCAACACCTTTTGATATTGCTCTTTTGCAACTTCAAATTCTGTTTGCAAATCTTTGTGTTCTTGCGTCAAGTGTCCTAAATGATCCAAATTTTGATTGTATTCGTTCATGAGCTTATTGAATTTTGAGTCAAGTTCTGAAAAATCGTTTCTAAGGGTTTTTATTTCTTCTTGCAAGTCCTCATTTTGGTGTTCTGACGCTCCTAGATTGTCTTGCAACCGTTGCATCTCTTCTGGCAAATCTGCCTCGTAGATATATTGCTTCTTGCTATCATCTAAATCTTTATATTTCGCCTTCCAGACGATCAATTCCTGCTTTTGATCTTGTACTTGCAAACCCAGTTGGTGCTTATTATACTGCACCTCTTTTCGCTTCTTGATCTCTTTATCAAATTCTTTTTGCAATTGCTCGTAACTACTCGTAGTTGCCAACTGCAACTGCTGATATTTGCCATTTCCAAGCATTTGTCCAATCCAAATCCCTAAAGCTGCACCTCCCAAGCCAGCCAAAATAGGGTACAATGCACAAGCAACAACCATAACGCTTCTAGTTTTTAAAGTGAATATTTTTAGAACTCTGAAGAATACGTCTTTCTACATCTATCAAAACCATTCAACCCTGAAACCATTTAACCCTAAAATACGCTCACCGCTTCACCTCTACTTCCACTCTTCGGTTCATGGCTCTTCCTTCTTCTGTTTCGTTGGTTGCAATGGGGTTCTTCTCACCTTGTGAGTCGCTCATCACACGTCTTTTATCAAAACCCATCTCGACCAGCTCATCTTTCACAAATGCAGCACGTTCTCGACCTAAACCAAAGTTCTGTCGCGCCTCTCCTTGATTATCCGTAAAGCCGATGACCAACAGTTTTTCTTCCTCTTTTTGCTCCATGTATTGTTGCAGAACTTGAAAAAAGCGTTCCTGTGCAGGTGTAAGCGATAAGTCATTTTGATCCAAATCGAAGTGAATAACGATTTTAGGATGAAGCACATTTAATTCGATGGCTTTTAATAGTTTTTCCGTTTCTAGCATCGGTTCAAAGTCAAATTCCACAGCGTTTTCTACTTGCTCCGCAGTGGTTTCTGTCATATCTTGCTTCAACTTGATTTGTGTATTTGCAATACCTTCATTCAAAAATAATTGCTGCACCGAAGTCGCTCGTTCCAATCCGATATTGGCATTGATATTTTTTTCCGAAGCAGTGTACAAGCCAGTCAAAACCAGACATCGTTTCGGGTGATTTTGCAAGTATCCCGTCGTGTAAGCAATCAGGCTTTTTTGCGCTGTTGTCAGCAAGGAATCCAAGTTTGAATTTGTAGGCGGAAAACTGAATCCTGCGGCTTCTACAGCTTGTCGACTGCTCTCTTTTTCTATGCTTTCTATCGGCACTAGCGATAGGGCATTCTTCGTTGGCAATGCAGGTGTACCGCAACAGTAATAATGGCTCATAAAAGCACAGCCCCCAATCCATAAGGCGAGCAACACTACAGGAAGTAGTACTTTGACGTTCATTGGTAAAAAGTTTTCTCGTGATAATCCGTGATCAGCAATGACTAAGATTGCTAGAAAACAACTTATGCGGCAAGTATCTTGGCAATGTTCATTTTGTATGTCAGGAGCAGATGATTGATGTAGTTATCCTTGAACAATTACCGAGTTTTTGATGTCGTATTTACATTTTACGGAAGTACCCTGTAAAAGTTATAAGAGAAAACAAAAAGAAGAAATAGCTCAATCAAGGGTTTTCCTGTAAAATTTTGGATGCATGTATCTGATTGACCTTATGGATTTTAGCTTTGAAAGTGTTCCCTTCCCATCCGCAAGCGGTTCTCTTCGTTGAAAGGATACTCAATCCTTTCTGCAGGCACCACTCGAGAATGTTAAAAATAAAATCCTGTTTGATCCGCCTGAGGCGGAGAATTTGATTTTATTTCGGATTTTGAGTGCTTTTTGAGCGTTAAAAAATCCATACTCCCGATAGCTATCGGGATGATTTTTTGTTTCTTTTTTATCAAGAAAAACAGGGCGAACGTAAGAAAAT
>JBCDFY010000158.1:0-17228 GCA_039176995.1 Bacteroidota bacterium | reverse complement strand
GAGAGAGATGATTGTTTTTACAGTTTTACAAACTTCAACATACCACTCTGTTTTTCCAACTGGAAATAATACATTCCTTTCGGCAAAGAATGAATATTGATGGTTTCATTTGGTGAAAAAATACCCTGACTCACGATGCTGCCGGCAGTGTTGTAAATAGTATAAGACGATGTTTGCAAATTTTCTAACCCTATGATTCTAATCAAATCTTGAGTTGGATTAGGAGCAAGGTGAATTGAAGCATTCTGCTCTCTTGTAATAGAAGAAATCTCAGGTTCAGTAGATCGCTCATAGCTCACCGCTGCACCTCCACTTTGATTTGTCCAATCAAGAAATTTAATATCTATATAAATATCTTCTTCAACCAGATGAAGAACAGCATCTCTATCCATCATTCCGCCTTCGCGCCCAGGTTTGCAATTAGTAAAACTTGGCGCTAAAAAGTTGTCAAAATCTAGATTTTCAATTCCATCCGCTGTATTTCCCCAAGCCCATCTAGTACCTAGAGGTTGACCTGGATTAGCACTGCAGTCAGGCTTGGAAGTAATTTCTCCTTCTGCGATATTGAAAATGCTCCATCTATTTCGTCTAGTAATCCACACATTTTCTGTGATTCTATCCTGGTTTTCTTCCATATTCCAGTCTGCATTCGCAGCTTTGGTGAAGGTCACCTTAGGACCATCCCAAATGGTTTGGGCAAGAGTAGGAATACTAAATAGTAGTAGGAGTAGCAAGCAGAATAGAAAGTGATATTTGTCCATCATAAACGATTTAAGTTGTACTATCAAAAAAGGTAAAAGGAAGAAATAGATATTTTGTTTAATTTTTTAGTTGCAATAGTAAGATACGGTAATTTGTACGACTGATTACCGTATTCACGCATATGCGACCTGACTCAATTTTCTTCTTCTAATGTAGAAAACCCTCTAAAGGGAACGGGATTTTTTTGCAGACTGAAGATGAGGATGAATATCAATCTTAAAATCAGCGAAACGTAGATTAATTGAGCAGTGATAAAAACATAGCGCTCTAGGATTAGTGAATAAGAAGATTACAAAGCGATTGCTAAATTCCTTAGTTCCTGCTTACCAATTCCTGAAGTATCTATTTGATAGATAAGAATAATCAAAATAGCGATATGTACCCTATCTGACAAAGTTAGCCATGATTTGAATTTATCCTTTTGTCTCCAAAAGTTTGAATAACAATTGTCGTTGTAAAAAGTAGATATTTCTTTTCTTTAAGAAGGTGGACACATTTTCTAAAATTCGTGGAGTCATAAAATGGAAAATCTTTCAAAGAAAGTTTTTGTATGCTTCGGAAGAATTTGAAGGAGAAAAGCACAAAAAATGTAGATTTTCCACCCTTTTCTGCCTTAAAAAACCCCATCAACAGACAGTTTTTCATCATTGAAGAAGGACTTTCTGTGAGTTCTGTAAAATAAATCCTTTGCTTCTGATTTATGTTCACTTTTGATTTTTTTCCTACAAAAAACCTTTCCTTTGCATCAGAGATCGTAATAATCAAACTTATTTGGTGAAACAACTCAGACGGACATATCAACTATGAAATTATACCTTACTTGCTTAATTTTTTTCATTCAATTTTCACTTTTCGCTCAAAAAGCAACAATTTCTGGTAAAGTGACCGACGATTCCTCTGGCGAGGCAGTAGAATTCGTGACTGTCTATGTGAAAGGCACAAATAATGTAGCGGAGACCAATGTTAAAGGTCAATATCGAATTGAAGTGGAAGCAGAGCGAAAATTTACGCTCGTATTCTCTCGAACGGGTTATGAACAAAAATCAGTAAATGTAAAAGCACTGAAAGTAGGAGAAGAGCGCAGTTTAAATATGAACCTAAAAGAAACCGTTTCTGATATTGATATTACAGTAACGGACAGTAAAATCGAGGACAGCGGAATGATTCGAGAAGAAGTGGAAGCCTTGAAATTACTGCCAAGTACAACAGGAAATTTAGAAAGTGTGCTGCCGCATATTGCTTTAGGTGCAAGCAGTGGAACGGGCGGTGAGTTGAGTTCGCAGTACAATGTGCGCGGCGGCAATTATGATGAAAATCTAGTTTATGTCAACGATTTTGAAATCTATCGCCCGCAACTGATTCGTGCAGGACAGCAAGAAGGTTTGACTTTTGCGAACATTGATTTGCTGCAAAGTTTATCCTTTTCTTCGGGTGGTTTTGAAGCGAAATATGGGGATAAATTGTCTTCTGTATTAGATATTAAGTACAAATTACCGGATGAATTTAAGGCTTCTATTGGTGGAAGTTTTCTAGGCGGAAGTGCGCATATCGAAGGCAGCTTTGATGTAGGTAAAGATTTGCGAAAATTGCGCTATTTAGTGGGAGCGCGCTATAAGACGACGCGTTATTTATTGGGGTCGCTAGACATTACAGGCGAATACACTCCTGATTTTACAGATATTCAGGCATACATAACCTACGATTTGAGTAGAGATTGGCAATTGGGGATACTCGGAAATTACAATAGAAGTGTCTATCGTTTCATTCCACAAGAACGAAATTCTGGCTTCGGACTGTTCAATTTTGCACTCAATCTTTTCGCAGTTTTTGATGGGCAAGAAGTAGATGATTTTACCACGCAAATGTCGGGTGTTTCCTTGACTTATCTCCCAGAAAGAGATCGTAATCCATTTTTTATCAAGTTCTTAGGCTCAACTTATCAAAGTAAAGAAAACGAACGTTTTGACATCATTGGTCGCTATGCCTTGCAGCAAATTGAAAATAATTTAGGTAGTGATTCTTTTGGTGAAGTGGTTGGAGAGTTGGGCAATGGCACACAACAACAGTTTGTGCGAAATACACTTCATGCCAATGTATCTAACCTAGAAGTACGCGGGGGGGTAGAATTGCAAGTAGATACCGAAGACGAAATCGAAAAAACGCATTTTCTACAATGGAGCGCGAAATACCAATACGAATTCATTGATGATCGCTTGAATGAATGGGAACGCTTGGATTCTGCTGGCTATTCTTTGCAATATGATACGAGTCTGGTGCTGCTCAATAGCGTGCTGAAAACCCAAAATAATTTAGAGTCCAATCGTGTAAGTGCTTTTCTACAAGATACCTATACTTTCAGGAAAGACAGTGCTTACGAGATGCGCGTGAGTGCAGGTGTGCGTGCCACCTATTGGGATTTGAATAAAGAATTGGTGTTTTCTCCGCGTGCGCAAATGTTGTACAAGCCTTTGGGTGGAGAGAAAGATATTTCCTTTCGCTTGGCAGGTGGGTTGTATGCGCAACCGCCATTTTATCGCGAATTGCGGAATTTAGAAGGCGAAGTAAATACTAATTTGCGCGCACAAAAATCTGCACACATCGTAGGAGGCTTGACCTACGATTTCGATGGAAGACGCAAGCAAAAATATCGTTTTATTAGTGAAATTTACTACAAACGATTGTGGGATTTGGTCTCTTATGATATTGAAAATGTGCGAATTAGATATTCGGGGCAAAATGATGCGAGTGGTTATGTAGCAGGTATTGATTTGCGCTTGAATGGAGAATTCGTGCCAGGAGCAGAATCTTGGTTCAATCTTTCCTTTTTGCGCGCAAGAGAAAATCTCGAAGATGTGCAACATCAGATTCGTGAATTAGGTCAGGCGGAAGGACAAAATGTAAATGATGTACCGCGCCCAACCGATCAATTTATGACGCTTTCGGTCTTCTTCCAAGATCACTTACCCAAAAACGAAAACTTCAAAATGCACCTCAATACCACGGTTGGGACAGGTTTGCCTTATGGTTTGCTTGGAAATAATCGTATTTTCCGTAATACTTACCGCTTTCCCGCCTATCATCGGGTAGACATTGGATTTTCCTACGCGCTTTGGGACAGCACCCGTAGAGCAGAAAGCCCCAAGCATTTTCTGCGCTTCACCGAAGCAGCATGGTTGAGTTTAGAGATTTTCAATTTACTTCAAGTACAAAATGTAGCTTCCAATACTTGGATAAAAACCGTTTTTAATCAGCAATATGCCATTCCTAACTACCTGACTTCCAGACGTATAAATCTTCGCTTGAAATTCGATTTCTAATTAATTTGTAAAGAGGCTTGCTTTTTAAAAATAAAGCTCTTATTTTTGCACTCCTAAACATCGCAGCGTGGAGCAGTTGGTAGCTCGTCGGGCTCAAGTATAGGATTTAAAATTTGAAAGATTAAATACACTATTTAATTTTTTGTTATTCAAAGGAATAGATTTTTAAATCTATTGTAGGGCTGCTTAAGAAGAAATTCTTAAGTGATTATCTGTCAAATTCGGGGAAGCCTTTAGTGTGGTAATCCCGAGCTAAGTCCGTTTCAGACGGAAAAGTGTAGAGACTTAACGGCAGACACCTAAATCAAATTTATACTGACATGGTGAAGAGAAAGTCCAGACCATCAAATTCCGACATTGTCGGAAGTAGCGAAAGCTATAGTGGGATGCATAACCCGAAGGTCGTAGGTTCAAGTCCTGCCGCTGCTACGAAGTTAAAGCCTTGTAAGTAAATTACTTACAGGGCTTTTTTAATATATATCCCCTCAACTCTTAACCAAAAAAGCATCCAAATTCAAAATAATATTGCCGACGACCGACAGTGCAGCCAGCTGTTCTGCTTTTCTTTCTTTCAATGCCATTTTTTGTGCTAAAGCAGGTTGTTTTTTGTAGTAGCGAAGCTGCGTTTCATATTCTTGGATTAGTACTTCAAGTGTCTCTTTATCAGCTTGTTGCAGTATGGCTTGTTCATAGCCAAAAGCTATCTTCTCCTCAATATTTGCAGATTGATAATTGTACATCATATTGCCTAAGGCTCTAGCTGCTTCTACATAGACGGTATCATTTAGCGTAGCTAAGGCTTGCAGGGGAGTGTTCGTCCGTATTCTTCTGGAAACACAAAGCTCCTTGGTCGGACTGTCAAAAGTGAGAAAAGCAGGATAGGGACTAGAGCGACGCCAAAACGTGTAGAGCGCGCGACGATAGCGATCTTCTGCTTTGCTTTCTTCCCATTTTAGCACGTTACGAATGACTTGCCAAATTCCGTCGGGTTGTGGTGGCATCACGCTCCTTCCGTACATCTTGTCACTCAATAAACCACTTACCGCCAAGGCTTGATCTCTAATTTGTTCTGCACTCAGACGCACTCTAGATGCTCGTGCTAAGTATTCATTACTTGGGTCAGTGAATAAATGTTCTTCCTGAACAGCAGAAGATTGCTGATAGGTAGAAGAAAGTACCATTGTTTTTAGCAACTTTTTTATGCTCCAATCCAAGTCATTTTGGAAATGTAAAGCCAGCCAATCTAACAATTCAGGGTGCGTGGGAGGTAGGCTTTGTGTACCAAAATCTTCGATGGTTTTCACTAAGCCTTGCCCAAAAAGTTGTGCCCAAAAACGATTGACGGTCACTCTTGCCGTCAATGGATTTTGATTACTCACCAACCAATTAGCTAATGCTAGACGATCATTCAATTCACCATTTTCTAGGTCTAAACTATTTGGAATGCCAGGCTGCACTTCTTGCCCATGCACTAACCAGTTGCCGCGCTCGAAGAGATAGGATTTTCGTGCTTTTTCATCTGATAGTTCTTGGAAAATAGGCGTTCTTACTTTTTTGAAATGCTCTAGTGTATCTTTTAAGGCTTGAATTTCTGGAGTACTAGGAGCTTGATTAATCAAAGTGCGAATACTATCAATAGCTGCACTCTCTAGCGTTTCTTTAATCCTAGGAATACCTTTGAGACTAGCCGTTAGCTTTGCCAATTTTGTTTTGTCCTTCATCGGGTAAGTTGAGATGTAAGGACGATCATCATACTTATCAGCATCGGCGGTATTATTAAAGAAAGCATAGGAAGTATAGTATTCTTCGTGTCGGAAAGGATCGTAAGGATGGCTATGGCATTGCACACAACTCATAGTGGTCGCTTGCCAAACTTCCCAGGTCGTATTAACACGATCTAGCACTGCGGCAACCCGAAATTCTTCATCATCCGTTCCCCCTTCGTCATTGGTCATGGTATTGCGATGGAAAGCAGTAGCAATGAGCTGTGATTCTTTGGGTTCGGGTAGTAAATCTCCTGCCAATTGTTCAATCGTGAACTGATCAAACGGCATATCCTCATTGAATGCTTTTATCAGCCAATCGCGGTACATCCAAATGCTTCGATAAGGATCTTTTTGGTAGCCTTGCGAATCTCCATAGCGTGCTAAATCCATCCACATACTTGCCCAGTGTTCTCCAAATCGAGGGGAAGTGAGTAAACGATCAACTACTTTCTCATAGGAGTTTTCAGATTTATCCGCTTGAAAATCAGCTAATTCTTTTTGAGTTGGGGGTAATCCAATTAAGTCCAAACTTACGCGACGAAGCAAAGTAGCTTTATCGGCTTTTTTAGAAGGAGAAAGTTTCTTTTCCTCCATTTTTCTTAATGCAAATTGATCGATTGGATTACGAATGGGAAAATATTTCGGTGCTTTAAGTTCAGGAATTTCAGGATTTTGAGGTACTTGATAAGCCCAATGTGTACCCCAATGTGCGCCTTGATTAATCCATTTTTCGAGTGTGGTGATGTCTTCTTTGCTTAATGGTTCTTGCTCTGGTGGCATCTGAAGTTCAGGGTCGCTGTGTTTGATTCTTTTGATGAGTTCGCTTCCTTTAGCATTGCCCGGAATGATGGCATACACATTGGATTCGGTCAGTTGCAAGGCATCTTCTTCAAATAAAAAACTCAATTCTCCCAATTGCTTTACACCACCGTGGCAGCTTAAGCAATTTTTATTGAGAATGGGACGAACATCGCGATTGAAATCTACGAGTTGATCGCTCTGATTACAAGAGAGGAGAGATATTAAAATACCAAAAGCCGAACAGATTACTGCTCGACTTTTGGTAGAGTGATTTACTAAAAAGAAGAATTGCATATCAGAAAAGAGCTTTCTTCAAATTTAGTAATTTTATTACACTTTTCAAATGTTGGAAGGACGCTATAAACATTTGTTGTTTAGTATGAAATATCTAAATCATCCAAAACCGCATCTAAAATATAATCTTCGCCTCTGACGTAACCATCTTTCAACCGATGCCCAAAAAATTTAGAAAACGTATTCCAGTAAGAAGCCGTAAAGGAACCTCGTAAGTTTTTGATTAAATCGTACATAGGTGTATCTAACTCTTTTTCAATCATTTTCACTAGAATCTTACCTTGTATTTTAGTCAGCTTTTTCAAGGGTTCTTCAAATTCTTCTTTCAATTCCTCTGTCTTCTGCTTCATGAATTTTTTACGCTTCCGCTTTTTTAGACCCGAAGCCTCCTGTTCTACTTCTCGAAAGATACGAATCGCTTCCTTTGCATAAGGATATACCTTTGCTGCACATACTTTATAGTAATTGTAGCGACGTTGTTCTTCTCGATTTGCAAATTCTCTTGGAGACGAAATAGACATATCATCTAGGGTAGAGAGAAAAATGGTATCGCCTTTTTCATCTACCATAAAGCGGACAATGTGCCCATCAATACTGATGGTTTTTGTACCCTCAAATTGACCAAAAAGCGTGATTTGAAGAAAAAGAAACGTTATGATCCCAAATAATTGCTGCATATAGTATGGTTTGTTTAGTGATTCGTGAGGTGTACAGTAAACCTTTAGTTCTTTGTATTAGTTTTAGGGATTTTAGTTTTAAATCCACATTAACATTGATACTTTTTAGACGCAAAAAGATGGAGTAAGAGGACGTTTTCGTCTAGATTTTAAGAGATCGTTATTGGTTTTTTCTATTTTAGCTCATGAAAAAATGAAACATGGCAAAGAAGAATCGTCCAGTACTAAAAATTCCTCGTTCAGAACAAGAAAGATTGTTAGATACCTTGACGATCATCGCTATAGCTTTGCTCATTTTGTTGCCTACTTTGAACTATGGAAGTCTACCTGATGAGGTACCTACACATTTCAATGCAAAAGGAGAAGCCGATGCTTGGAATAGTAAACTATATCTTTGGATACTGCCATCGCTGGGCGTTTTGATGGCAATCCTTATGCAACTTCTGACAACGATTCCGCACCATTATAATTACAAAGTAGAAATTACCGAAGAAAATGCACCCAAACAATGTCAACGTGGTAGAACCATAATTCGGTTTTTCAATACCTTTGATACCATACTCTTTACAGTTATTACTTGGTTTATCATCAGAGCGGCGCAAGGAGATGCAGGTGAAATGAATAAATGGATGTTACCAGTCATCTTAATTGCTACACTTTTTGCAGTGATTTATGCTTTTTGGATAATACATAAGAAAGATTAGAACTTGCACTTCCATTCATTCCTATTATCTTTGCAATGGCAATTTCCCACTCAGTTAGAAACACTTTCCCTTGTTAAGATTTCGTTTTCATCAAGCAGCAATACAACATTGCTGACGATTTGCCATTTTGTTTATACATACTGTGAAATAGACTATCCAAGTCAAACTGATTACTATGAGGAAATGGATATTTTTTTCTTTCAGCTTACTTTACTGTTGTGTTGTTTTCGCGCAGCCTGCCAATGACAACTGTGAAGAGGCAACACCAATTACAGAGATAGAGAACTTTTGTTCCCGAACAGCGGCTTTCACCAATGTGGATGCTACGCCCTCTGGATACGATGCTTCTACTTGCTTTTCTGGAGCAACTAATGATGTTTGGTTTTCCTTCGTCGCCTTAAAAACGGATGTTATCATCATCATTCGAGGGAATACGGTCGTTGCACCTGGAGGAACTCTGAATCGTCCAGAAGCTACGCTTTATGATGGAAGTTGCGGTGGGGTATTGCAGGAATTGGAATGTCAGACAGATAATGAGAATAATGATATTATAGAACTTTATCAGGGTGGTTTAATTCTTGGGCAAACTTATTTGATTAGAGTGCAAGGACGAGGTGGTGAAATGGGAACTTTTCAATTGTGCCTCAATAATTTCAATCCACCAGTAAGTCCGACTTCTGATTGCCCAGATGCGTCTATCTTATGCGATAAGTCAGGTTTTTCGGTGCAAAAAGTAACAGGTGCTGGACGTGATAGAACGGAATTAGATGATGCACTCTGTTTCTCTGGAGGTATTTCGACTAATAATGAAAGTAATTCTACCTGGTACACTTGGATTTGTAATGATCCAGGCACTTTGACTTTTACGTTGACACCTTCTAATGAAACGGATGATTTAGATTTTGTGCTGTACGAATTACCTAATGGAGTTGGAGATTGTCGAGGTAAAAGAGTTGTTCGTTGTATGGCATCAGGAGATTCTGCTTTTCCAAGTCGTTGTATGGGACCGACGGGGTTAATGGACGGTGATCGAGATGAAGATGAACCTGCAGGCTGTCGGCGAAATAGTCAAAATAACTTTCTCCGCCCATTGGATATGGAAGAAGGTAAAGCCTACGCGCTCGGTATCAATAATTTTACTTCTACAGATAATGGATTTACGATAGAGTTTGGTGGAACAGGAACTTTTCGTGGTCCAGAAGCGAATTTTACGCTTGATGCTTCCATTATTGTAGGAGAAGAAGACAATGCCATCTGTTTGAATGAAGAAATTTCTTTCATAGATTCCTCTTTTTTTGATGCTGGACAAATCACGGCTTGGACTTGGACCTTTGGAGTTGGTTCAACGCCAATCAATCGAGATGGAGAAGGACCCCACAACGTGACTTATACTTCTGCTGGTGAAAAAATCATTGCTTTAACAGTAGAAACGGATTTGGGTTGTACAGTAACCGAAACGGCAAAAATCATAGTGACCGAACCACCTACTATTGAGTTCGATCTGAGTTTACCCGATTGTGGAGGGGGAGAAAATGGTGGAATCTCATTAACTGCCATAGGAGAGAATGCACCTTATTCTTTTTTTTGGGAAGATGAAGGAGGTTTTATGGTAGGAGGCAATCAAAGAGATAGCCTTGAAGAAGGTACTTACACGGTCTTGGTCAGAGATGCGGAAAATTGCACAAGTGAACTATTTGAGATTATGTTGCCCGAGGATAGCATTCAATTGAATGAAAGTATTATTCCAGTTATTGAACCTTCTTGCACTGGCTTCGATGATGGCATTTTATTAGTTTCTCCCATTAAAGGGAACGCGCCTTATGAATTTGATTATGGCAATGGGTTTGTCAGCGATAGTGCGTTGAATAACATTACTGCTGGCGAATATACGGTTAATGTTAGAGATGCAAATGGCTGTAATTCAATGTTTTCCATTTTTGTTAGAGAACCCGACTCTTTAAAATTAGTAATAAGCCCAACGAATATTAGTTGTAAAGGAATTGTAGATGGTTTTATCGAAAGTACAGTGGAAGGAGGCGTGGGTAACTACACTTACTTATGGAGCACGCAAGCGACCACTTCCTCAATTGATGAATTAGCAGAAGGGCAGTACAGCCTTTCCGTACAAGATGCCAACGGTTGCGAAACCGTAGAAATTACTAATATTATTGAGCCAGAAGGCATTGATTTTGATATCGCAGATATAATAGATTCGGGTTGTCCAGGTGTGCCAGGAGGACGTATCATTTTAAATACCGCTGGAGGAACGCCACCCTATGAGTTTGGTGTAGTGGATGGTGCTACGCAAGTTGATTCCACTTTTAACCAACTCTTTGCTGGAACTTATCAACTTTTTGTAAGAGACAGTCGGGGCTGCCTGGGAGACACTTTGGAAGCGGAAGTTGGTGAGCCACCTGCATTTTTTGTGGATGCGGGAGAAGATCAAACCATTGATTTAGGATTTGAAGCCGATTTGGAAGCGGTAGTTTTTCCTTTCGGAAAGGTGGTAGATTTTAGTTGGGAAGAAGCTGATAGTTTGGGGCTGACTTGTGATGATTGTCCAGACCCAAGTGTTGCACCTTTTAATACGACGGAATATACAGTGACCATTATTGATGGAGATGGTTGTATTTCCACAGATGTGGTGACCGTTATTGTGAATAAAGAACGTCCGATTTATATACCAACTGCCTTTTCTCCAGAATCTAATAATACTGGTAATCGGAACTTTACGCTTTTTGGAGGCAAAGCCAGCCGTGAAATTCGCAACCTTAAAATTTTTACGCGCTGGGGCGATTTGGTCTTTGAAACTAATAATGTTCCAATTGGAGCAATAGATGAAGGTTGGGATGGTACGTTTAATGGGAAAATGATGAATTCTGGCGTTTATGTTTTCTATGCAGAAGTGGAATTTATTGACGGCGTGGTGGTGGATTATGAGGGTGATGTGACGCTGTTGCGATAAAAAAGAGCTATTTGCAATCCAATGATGAATTTCTAAACTACTCTTTATGATAAGTTGCTTTTTTTTATCTAAAAGCATCTAAAAATCAATGGTTTTGGGGTTAAAAAATCATTTTGATAACTTCATACTCACTCCTATATTAAGGACAGAGATTCCATATCCCAATTCTCCATAGATACACCATTGGTCTTTGAGATTATAACGTGCGCCCACATAAGCTGAAAGTGCCATTGCAGAGGCAGCCACCGTGTCATCGTAAATATCTCCATCGTAATAGTCTCCAAAATTGGCAGATACATTGTTGTACCCAAGCATCAAACCTGCATAGGTATCCATTTGGTCAAAAATCTGAAAATGGTAAGAACCTCTTGCGCCGAGAATGAAGAAATTGTAGTTAACATTTCCTCCAAACCATTCTTCTCTTGCACTGGCTAAGCCAATAAATCCACCAACGCTAATGGCATCCGTAATACCGTATTCTGCACTCACGCTAAGTGGTGGCATTACGGTTGAAGCACTGCTGTAAAAAGTGCGTACGAGTCCAAGACCAGCGTTGATGTCGGTTTCTCCTTTCGCGAAATGGGTGTTGCCAGAAGTGATCTGTGCATTGGCATTGAAAGTGAATAAAGTGGCGAAAGCGATTAATAAAAAGCAATAGTTAAGTTTCATGATTGATTCATTTAGTTTGTAAAAAAAAAATTGATTGAATTCGACCACAAAGTAAAAGGGAGAAAGTGCGCTGTGCCAACGAGATGGAGTGAAATGGGAAGGAGGTGTAGTGAAGTATGTGGCTTTGGGAGTCAGTAGTTTTAGGGAGTCTTAGTTAGAGTATCAGGTGAAAAAATATTGGCATAAGTAATTAAAATGAATCAGTAGCTAAAAATAGTTAGCTGCGGATTCGTTTAGCTACGAATAAGGAAGACTTACCCGATTAATTGTATATATAATACCAGTTTTTGATGTCTATTAATTCTTTCTGAACAGTTGCGAAAGGACACGGTCGTGGGAAACGACCGCCTCCTGTGGTTGCTCACTTCTCCTACTTCACAATTCACTTCCAATATTTCCATCCTCACTTCAAAGGAATGGTTTAGTGCGCTAAGCTGCCTTTTCTTTGCACTCGTAATCGATCACAAAACGACTATTTACCACAGAGTTCATATAGCGCCTTCACAGAGTTCATATAGTCTTTAAAACTACTAAAGGTGCAGGGCGTGAAGAACGTATTTTATCACATTACCTATTTGTACAGACCAATTTTTACTTTAAATATCGAGTAAAACTATTGTGGTCTATGTGAAAGCAACTATTGTGACTACTGTGGTAAATAATTATACACAGAAACAGTTATCATTTATTCAAATTTTAAATCAATTATCAAATGAAAACAGCACAGATTTTTAGCAACAGCATTTTAGGATTAGTTCTTTTATTGGTATTCGGTATGACGAGTTGTCAGAAAGAAAAAACGGTTGATCCAGATAAAGGTCCAGTGAGCAAAATGATGGAAGCCACTTCGACCTATGAGTACAACAGCCGTTTCTACACTTGGGATACGAATTCAGAAAGTTTGAGATCACTCGGTACTGACTTTTACGATGATGGCATTATGAATGTAAGAGTCATCAATGGCGAACGCATCGAATTTAGAGAAGATGATGAACTCATGTTCACGGGCGTCAATTTGAAGGAACAAGAAGGTGGTTTTACTTTTGAAGTCCTAGAACAAGTGGTGGAAGATCCAGAATTGGGAACTATTAAAGTGAAAGGTTGGGATCATTATCGAGAATTAGGGGATGAAGTACCAGGACTTTATATGTATACTTTTGAGTACTTGAACTTAGCACTCGAATTTGAGGTAGATGGCGGTAAGTTAATTATGTTGACGGAGTTTACGAAGATTGACTAATGATTGTGTTACGCAGAGTGCGCAGAGTTTTGATTTTCAATAAATTCAGAACTTGTTAAGTTTTGATCAGTCAATAAGAATTACTTCTACGTTGATTAAAAATGGTGGATGGTTAAAGAAGACAACTGTCCACCTTTATTTATGCGTTTTCCAAACCCCGTGCCAATAAAACATCCAACTCTTCCACTTCCCAAGGCTTGTTAATCACTGTATTCACTGTCCCTTTCTGAACGGCTTCCGATAAGGCGATTTGGTCGTCAAAACCCGTGACAATAAATCGGGTAATTTCTGGGTATTGATGGGCAACTTCACTCAAGAGTTCCACGCCTGTCATAACTGGCATTTTGTAATCGCTCAAAATGAGATGTACCGTATTTCGCTTCAGTAATTCTAAGGCTTCCGAGGCATCTGCGGTGGTCACGACATTATATTTTCTTCTGAAGAGTACTTTGAACGCGAGTAAGTTATCGGGTTCGTCGTCTACGTATAATATGGTGTAGTTGTCTTTCATGTGTTGCGATTAGGTTGAGTGCTGAAAAGGTTATTGCGAATATCGCAACTTCCAAGCAGTAAAGCTAACTTCACTACCTAGTTTTCCTATTTCACGTCATCTGTTTAATCTATTTATGGGTTCAAGAAATATATAAAGTAACTTGCTGTTTAACACTGTATCAACTGAAGTTTCTGACATTCGTAGCAACCAAACTTGTTTGGTTCAGCCAAAGTGCCAAACAAGTTTGGCGATTACAAAGACTATTAAAAATTTAGAAAAACTTAAATTTAAAGTTAGCGACTAAAAAAATGAGACAACTCCTGATCGTAAGCATCTGTTTTTTCTATTCCATTACGCTTTCTGCTCAAGAAGCGACAGAAGAAGTGATGGACTCGCTGAACCAGGTTTACGATGCAGCGAAAAAGACTTCTTTTGATCGTGCTAAGCAAGTTCTGTTCAATGCTCTAGAAGACGCCGATGCGGAAAACAACTTATACCTAAAAGTCAAAATCCTTAGAAAATTAGCGATTGCACAAGCGGCTAATCGAAGGTTTATTTCCGCTTATCAAGAATATGTAGTATTGCTGGAAGCCTGTGAAGCCATTGGCGATTCTATCTGTATGGGCGAAACTTATAATAGAATTGGACATATTCATATGCTCAAAAATGAATATCCACTGGCACTGACGAATGGATTGGAAGGCGTGCGATTGCTTCATCAATATCAAGATTCTATTCCCAACAAATTGGCGGCAGGTTACGATGAATTGGTCTATACTTACTGGCGAATTAATCGCTTGGAAGAAGCGGAAAACTATGCCCTGCGCTCTCTCTCGCTTCGCCAAAATCATGCGATGGATTCTGCATTGGTGACTAAGTCTGCTAGAATTGTTGGGGAAACTTACTTGCGGAAAAATATACTAGATAAAGCACAAAAATATCTTGATCTTGCCGTTGCTCACAGCAGAAATCCAACACATTTGCTACGGACGAATTTGGCTAGACTAGCGGAAAAGAAAGGAGACTTACAATTGGCTTTGTACCATCATGAGCAGGCTTTGGCATATATGGAGACCCGAGTAAAAAGGAAAAGACGTCCGATTCCGTACATCAGTATTACCATTGATGTGGCGGTGACGCATACCAAGCTCCAGCAGTACGATCAGGCAATTGAGTACTATGAAAAAGCCTTAGCAGTGGCAGAAGAGGAACAATTGGAATATGAGACTGCGAGTTCGATTTATAAAGGGCTCTCGGAAGTTTATGAGCATCAAAAAGAGTACCAAAAATCGTTGGAATACTACAAAGCGATGAATGTGGTGCAAGACAGTGTACGAAGAGCAGCTAATGAAGAAAAAATTAAGGAACTGGAAGCACAGTATCAAGCACGAAAGCAAGCAGAGGAAATCGTGCAACTCAATGAGTTAAATATCCAACGCACTAGAGAGCGCAATTCTCTATCTATCGGCATCGGCATCATGCTTTTGCTAACTGGATTGATCTATAATTTGTATCGATCAAGACGAATCATTATCAAAGATTTAGCGGCTCAAAAAGCGGCGACTGAAAAGGTATTAGAAGAATTGAAAGCCACGCAATCGCAACTGATTCAATCTGAGAAAATGGCATCTTTAGGTCAACTCACGGCTGGTTTAGCGCACGAAATCAATAATCCTGTCAACTTCATTGCCTCCAACGTGAAAGCTCTAAAAATGGATTTTGAAGACCTTGAACCACTGATGAATCGACTGAAAAATTTGGAATCCGCTGACAATGAAGCAATTACCTTAGAAGAAATCAAAAAACTTTCTAAACAAGTACAATTTTCGCTATTGCAATCCGAACTGGATGAGATTATTAAAAGTATTGATCGAGGCGTCGCTCGCACAACGGATATTATTAAAAATCTGAAAACTTTTTCTCGGAAAACTTCAGGTCAATTCGCGCTCGCCAACCTTAATGAAGGACTACAATCTACCTTGGCGATCTTGAATCATGAAATCAAAGAACACCAAATTAATGTAGAAACGCAATTTGACAATCTGCCTTTGATTCATTGCGACATCAGTTTGCTCAATCAGGTTTTCGTCAACATCCTTTCCAACGCCATTCAAGCCGTGAGCGAAACGGACAAACCTTCCATCAAAATCAGCACTAAAGTTCAAGAAAAATACGTCCAAATCAAAATTGAAGATTCGGGAATGGGAATGGACGAAAAGACGCGGCAGAAGATATTTGAACCCTTCTTTACCACCAAAGAAGTTGGAAAAGGTACGGGACTTGGTCTTTCGATCAGTTATAATATTATTAAGCAGCATCAAGGGATTATTGAAGTGCATAGTGAACAAGGAGTCGGGACTGTTTTTACTATCTTACTACCCATAATAATGAAAGATAAAAGAAGCAAGACCAGAAAAGGTATAAGCGGCTGATAAATGTGCTGATAAGTACCGTCTAAGCTCAAACTTTGATTTTATTTTGTGGCGCGCCTCACAGCGCGCAGAGATTTTTGTGGAGAGAGCGAGTTTATTGGGCAAAACGCCAAATAACCTCGCTCTCTCCATAGAGATTTTTCGCTGCGCAGCAGTGGAAGGAAAAGTTCAAGAACCTTACTTTGCAAGGTATTAAAATCTTATGTTTTTTAGGAGATTGGTGGTTTGAACTATTGATTCAACCACATCTTAAACGCCCGATTATTCGCTGCACTTACATAAATATCGCGTCGTGCTTTGGGCTTGAGTTCTACTTTCAAACGACTCTTAGAGAGCGTAATAATTCGATCAATAGAATCAAAATGAGTGATAAAACTTCGATTTAAGCGAAAGAATAATTTGGGATTCAACAAATCTTCAAGACCACTCAATTTATAATCCAAAATAAAGCGACTGCCATCTTTTTTGGTTAAATAGACATAGCGATCTTCTCCTTCAAAGTAGGCAATTTGATCAATGGTTGCACTCATAATTTTATCTCCACGCGAAACCAAAAAACGTTCTTGGTAAAGTTTCTGCTTCACTTCTTCAATAGTAGTAGCGAGCTTAGTATAATCCAAATTTGCCGCTATATAATTTTGCTTGAATTTGTCCAAAGCAGTGCGCAGTTCCTCTTCCTCGATCGGCTTCAACAAATAATCTACACTATTAACCTTGAAGGCTTGCAGTGCGTATTGGTCGTACGCAGTAGTAAAAATGATCGGTGTTTTCACCTCAATTTGTTCAAAGATTTTGAAACTTACATCATCTGCTAAATGAATATCCAAAAAGATCAAATCAGCTTTGTTTTTTGATAGCCAATTCACGCTTTTTTCTACACTTTCCAACTGTGCAGCGATTTGGATGTTGGAATCTATTTGATGAAGCAATTGAACTAGGCTTTCTCTAGCCAAGCGTTCGTCTTCTATGATTAGGATGTTCATTGTAGTATTTTTGATAGTGATAAATGGAATTATTACTATTTGTATGACAAATTGCACTTTCATCAAAAATCAGAAGTGATAAAAACTCTGATCTTTGCTTTTTCAACTCATGGCGGCATCAGCCT
>JBCDFY010000157.1:0-17376 GCA_039176995.1 Bacteroidota bacterium | reverse complement strand
GTTCATTATCGTTACTAATTTCTATGCGACCAAATGTGCTACTTAGGCTTTTTTTTTCGCGTGTTACTCGGAACTTCTCCAACTCGTTGTTCCAGTACAGAACGCCCTAAGGTCTGCCATATCTGTGAAAAATCTTTCTCTAAATCATACAAATTATTGCGATTTGATAGTTCAGCTATTTCCTTCCAGCGAGACTCACATAGTGCCATAAATGATTTTTTATCCATTTTGCTTTTTTTCCTCAAAATACACTTTTTCTTTGCTTATGCGAAATTTTGAAGTGCACCTAACTTATTCCTCTATTTTTTTGAACTTTCTCAGCATGACATTAGCGATTTCATTCAAAACTTGAACAGAAATCACAATTCGGTCTGTTTCTAAAAACAATTCAGAGAGTATCCGCTTCTTCATCTTATCGTCCTCGCTTTGGCTATCAAGCGTGAGATAAATCTACAGATTACTATCCCAAAAAGTTTTATCTATGATTTCGCTCATCTCTATTGGGTATTTCTATTTTTTCTACTTTAATCGGATTAGTAGCAAAATGGTCTATGAATTGTTTTCTTTTATGGCTATTAACCAGTCCTGTATTATCTTCTGTTTGGATATTCAAATTCTTGTTTTGGAATTTATTCAGAATCTGAATCAACCAATCATAATCTTCTGTCGTGTGTAAATTGAAAGTAACAGTCATGTTGCTTTACATTTTATTAAATAGAAAACACCAAAACCACTCCTTTAATTTCCACTACGCACCAACCACCTCCCGAGGGTCAACAATCTTACCCGCCACTGCTACTGCTGCTGCCGTCAACGGACTTGCGAGCAAAGTTCTAGAACCTGGACCTTGTCGTCCTTCAAAATTACGATTGGAAGTAGAGACGGCGTACTTGCCCTTTGGCACTTTATCATCATTCATAGCAAGGCAAGCAGAGCAGCCAGGTTGACGCATTTTGAAACCTGCCGCTTCCAGCACATCCACAATGCCTTCTTCTATAGCTTGTTTCTCTACTTGCTTAGAACCTGGAACGATCCAAGCGGTGATATTTTCTGCTTTTTGCTTACCTTTCACATAATCCGCAACGGTGCGCAGATCTTCGATACGTCCATTCGTACAGCTTCCGATAAAGACATAATCTACGGATTTACCGAGCATATTTTCGCCTGGTTCGAAGCCCATATAATTCAGGGATTTAGAAAAACTTCTGCGCTCGCTATCTTTAATAGCTTCCAGAGTTGGAATTGCGCCAGTGATAGAAACCCCCATACCAGGATTTGTACCGTAAGTAATCATCGGCGCAATATCTGCGGCATTAAAATGCAATTCCTTGTCAAAAACAGCGTCTTCATTAGAGTACAATTGGCTCCATTTTTCGACTGCGGCATCCCAATCTTTGGGTGCATATTTTCTACCTTTGATGTACTCAAAAGTGGTTTCGTCTGGAGCAATCAAACCACCTCGCGCGCCCATTTCGATACTCATATTACAAACGGTCATCCGCCCTTCCATTGTCAGATTACGGAAAACTGAACCTGCATATTCTACGAAATAACCCGTCGCTCCACTCGCCGAAATTTCACTGATAATGTACAAAATTACATCTTTCGCAGTCACACCTGCTCGCAGTTCTCCTTCCACATTGATGCGCATTCTTTTCGGTTTAGGTTGAAGAATACATTGAGTCGCCAAAACCATTTCTACTTCACTCGTTCCAATACCAAAAGCAATGCTTCCAAATGCTCCATGTGTAGAAGTATGACTGTCGCCACAAACAATGGTCATGCCAGGTTGCGTCAATCCCATTTGTGGACCAACAACATGAACAATACCTTGATAAGGATGATTTAAACCGTACAATTCTACGCCGTGTTTCTCACAATTCTGGGTGAGTGTATCTACCTGAAAACGAGAAAGTTTATCTTTAATCGGCAAATGTTGATTGACAGTTGGAACATTGTGGTCGGGAGTGGCTATGGTTCGTTCTGGGCGAAAAACTTTTAAGCCTCTTTTTTCTAAGCCTGTGAAGGCTTGCGGAGAAGTTACTTCATGAATCAAATGGCGATCAATGTACAAAACCGTCGGTCCATCCTTAATTTCATTGACCGTGTGCGCCTCCCAGATTTTATCGAATAATGTCTTATTTGCCATGTTGAGTGCTATGGTTGATCTGTTGAATTGTTGATTAGTCAAGTGGATTTAATTGTCCATTTGATTTATTCTCTGGTTGTGGAGTTGTTCTTGTCTCAATATAAGAAGAAACGAAGTTACTATGGAAAGCCCAACTTTGAAAGGGGAAAAATAATGATTTTACAACTTCTAAAACGAGTGGGTTAAAACGCAAGTGGAGCATTCAAGTAGCAGGAAGCGTAGAATATTTTAGCGCACCGAACACCTACGCTGACCTAAGAATCATGCGTATAAATTGAGATAAAACCTTTTGAGGAAGAAATATATAGTCTTCCCCAAAAAGCCTTATCAAGATCAACTATTTTCTATTACTGCTTCACAAATTTCAGCGTCCTCAAATCCCTAGCAGTCTGCAAACGAACAAAATACGAGCCATTTGCTAAATTATTGACGAGTAGTTGTAGGTTCTGATCTTCATTTTGGACTTCCTTGAACAAGACTACTTTTCCAGTGAGATCTAGCACTTGAATTTGCAAAATTGCTTCATTAGATTGAACATTCAATAAGGTATTCGCTGGATTCGGGAAAAGTCGAACTTTATTGTTGGCAATAATTTCTATCTGCTCATTGCGGCTCTCCAATCGCTTGCGAGTATTCGCGGCAGTGGTGAACGTCATAATTGATGAATATTCACTAGACTCATCATCACAATTCGCTCGAACGTGCCATTCGTAAGTAGTGCTTGGACGAAGCGGTTTTGCATTACCTGAATTGCTTGGAGCAGTACGGGTATTCCAATTACTGCTACCAACTGCTCGTAATTGAACAGTATAATTATTTGCTCCATCTACTGCATCCCAAGTCAATGTTGCTTGCTTGGCTTGTACGTTAGTTGCTTGCAAATTGCTTGGCGTATCGCAAGTAGGTTCTGTTTGACAAGGCTCGCAGTCTCCGCCACAATCAATGCCCGTTTCGTTGCCGTTTTGAATACCATCATCACAGGTTGGACAAGCATCACAATCACTACCACCACAGTCTACTCCTGTTTCATCACCATTCTGAATGCCATCGTCACAAGTAGGTTCTGCTTGACAAGGTTCACAATCTCCACCACAGTCAACACCTATTTCATTACCGTTTTGAATACCATCATCACAAGTGGGGCACGCGAGACAATCGCTACCACCACAATCTACATCCGTTTCATCGCCATTCTGTACCCCATCATCACAGGTTGGACACGCTGGACAATCGCTTCCACCACAATCTACGCCTGTTTCGTCACCATTCTGAATGCCGTCGTCACAAGTCGCTGGACAAGCATCGCAATCTCCACCACAGTCCACTCCCGTTTCATTACCATTTTGAATGCCGTCATCGCAAGTCGGACACGCGAGACAATCGCTACCACCGCAATCTACGCCTATTTCATCGCCGTTTTGAATGCCATCGTCACAAGTCGCTGGACAAGCATCGCAATCCCCTCCGCAGTCTACTCCCGTTTCGTTACCGTTCTGGATACCATCATCACAGGTTGGACAAGCAGGACAGTCACTACCACCGCAATCTATCTCCGTTTCGTCACCATTTAAGATGCCATCATCGCAAGTTGGGCAAGCCTCACAATCACCGCCACAATCAATTCCCGTTTCATTACCATTTTGGATACCATCATCGCAAGTTGGGCAAACGGGGCAATCTGCTCCACCACAATCTACGCCTGTTTCGTCTCCGTTCTGGATACCGTCATCACAAGTTGGCTCTGCCAATTCAAATGCGAGTCTCTGTCCATAAATTTCGTAGTCTCCTTCTGTTTCATCTGCTTGCCAAATCGTCAAAAACTCTTCGTTTTGGCTATTGAAAACAACGTACGGACGCTCCGCATCAAAATCTTCGTTACCATCTGAACCTACATCACTGATTCTAAATTCTTCACTTTCTATGCCTGCTCCATCTACACCATTCAATCTTTTCCCCCAAATCTCTAGTTCGCCATCCGTATTTACTCCATCATAATCGTCGGCACTCCAAACCACTAGGTAGCGATTATTAATATTGTCATAAGCAATATCTACTACATGATTTTCGGAAGGCAGAACGCGATCTGGACCATAATTACTAATCAAGAAATCATTCTCCCCTACTTCTGTTCCGGTTGCACCATCAATGCGTTGCCCCCAAGTGCGGAAATCACTTTTATCGTAGCCCTCTTCGTTGCCACTCCAAACCACTAAGTACTCGTCATTGACACTGTTGAAAGTGATATTTGGGCTTCTAGCATCATAGTTTTTAGAACCATCTGCTCCAATATCACTAATGCGTAGCGGTTGATCTCCCAAAAAATCGCCGTCGGCACTCATGCGTTGTCCCCAAATTTCTTCTTCGCCTTCTGAAATGGAGCTTTGTCCACCATACCAAACCACCATGTATTCATTGTCCACTTCATTGTAAGCAATGGCAGGATCGAAGCCACCGTAGCGAATGTCATAATTACCGCCTGATACACTAATCCTGAAATCATTCTCCCCCAACTCTCTTCCATCTGCCGCCAATCGTTGTCCCCAAACTTCTAACTTTTCATCAAAAAATACATCTCCGTACCAGACAACCATGTACTCGTTATCTTGACTATTGTAAGCCAAAGCTGGAAAACGTCCATCTGCTAGAGGATTGCCTGGTGGTCCCATCGTACTGATCCGGAAATCATTTTGCCCAACCTCTGCGCCCGTTGCGCCATCAATGCGTTGTCCCCAGATTTCTGCTTCGTTGCGCACTGCATTTCCTGTGTCATCATCGCCATACCAAACAACTAAGTACTCATTGTCTTGACTGTTGTAAGTTACTGCTGGCCCGTTCGCACCATAAGCATCAGTATCTTCTGGTCCCATATCGCTGATGCGGAACATTTCACCGATGGAATTACCTGTGCCATCTAGTCGTTGCCCCCAAATTTCGTACTGCGAAACATGCTCTACATCATCGGTGGGTTTCATATTTGCTGTCCAGACAGCGAGGTATTCGTTGTTGGTAGAGTTGTAAGCTAGAGCAGAGTTTTGAGCCTCGAATCGAGTATCGCCATCTGCACCTGTATAGCTAATGCGGAAATCGTTCGTACCTACTTCTTGAGCAGAAATAAAAGTAGCCAATGACAATAGGGCGAATGTAAAAAATGTCCTCATTCTTTGTTTAACTTGTAAGTTTTGGAATGAGTAATCAGAAATTGGGAAGGAAAATATCACCTCTTTTTCAAGATGATTGGTTAAGAATTTGCAAGGTAAGGATTTTGTCTGAGTTTTGTCAGAGCGAAGCGTTAAAAGTGTTTGCCCCAAACTGCACTTTTGTAAAAGATCTGAAAAATACAGTAACTCTGATCTTTTCAGCTCAAGGCGGCATCTAGCCACCTTGAGCTGATCAGGGTTTGGATGGACTCGACGTCCATTCAAATCCAAAACAAGTCACTTTCAGAAAGTATTATTTGATGTTTGTGAAATTTGGGCGTTGAAAGTAACCAAAATACAATCACGAGGCTTCTACCATTTCCATTACTCAAAAAATCTTGCAATAGCAGCTTCCTTGTATTTTGCTCCAATGGGTAAGCACTCCGTATTTTGTAGAAAGAGTCGATTTTTTGATATTTTATCGACTTTCTCCATATTAACAATGTAAGAACGATGGACTCGAAGAAAGGTGTGCTCCTCTAGTTTTTCATTCCAATTTTTGAGACTATCTAAAATTAGAATTTCCTGCTTGATGGTTTTGACTTTTACGTAATCTACTTCCGCTTTTAAGTAAAGAATATCAGATGCTTTGATTTTGTAGGTGGTCTTATCTGCGTACACAAAGTAGGTTGCCGTGTTTTGAATAGTAGTGACTATTCTACGCAATCTTGTTGTTGCTTTTAGAAATCGTTCGAAGGAGAAGGGTTTTAAAAGATAATCAATAACTTCGACTTCAAAGGCTTCGATGGCAAACTGATCGTAGGCGGTAGTCACGATTACTTTTGGTGGATTTCCGAGACTTCGGAGGTATTGAATGCCGTTGAGTTCTGGTAATTGAATATCTAAAAACAATAGGTCTGCCTTCTTCAATAGACTTGGTGGAACATCTATGCCTGACTCAAATTTGCCGATTAAATTGAGATAGTTTAGCTTGCTGACATAGGTTTCCAATATTTCTTGAGCATCTTGTTCATCTTCTAGTATCAAGCAATTGATCATAGGATCAGTTTTAAGTTCACCATGTATATTCCGTTATTGGAATAGATATTGAGTTCGTGTTTTTGTGGATACGTCAATGCTAATCTCCTTTGCGTATTATGAATGCCGATTTTGCTACTTTCGATATTTTGTAACACCGCTTTATTTGCTGCCTCCGTAAATGGATTGGTACAAATGAAGTCCAAAATCCCTTCTTGATACGAGAAAGTGATATTGATAGTATGTCCTTCTCCTCTAAGCTCACTCGCATATTTGAAAGCATTTTCTATGAAAGGGATGAATAACAAAGGAGTGACTAGCAATGTATTTTCGGTAGTAGATATTTGAGTAAAATGAACCTGTAATTTGTTTTTCCATCGTTGTTTTTGCAGTTGGATGTAGTTATTGATATGCTCCATTTCTTCTGCAAGTTCAACTTTCTCGGCTTGTCCTTGCTTGAGGAAGTAGCGCATATTATCAGATAGTTGTAGTATCAGATTCGCAGTTTCTTGGTCTGTATTCATAGCTTTTCGGTAGATGGAATTGAGTGTATTGAAAAGAAAATGTGGGGTAACCTGCGCTTTCAAAGCAGCAATGTTAGCCATCTGATTTTCTTCATATAGTTGTACTAATTCTAACTGGCGCAGGTAAGCGGTTTTGCCAATATGTATTGCATAAAAAACCATGGAAAAAGTACCGTAAGCAATCAAATGGGTTAGAATTTGTTTCCAAGTATAATTTCTAAAGCTGTCGGGATGAAAAAAGGAGTCGAAAAACTCATGTCCATAAGCACAGAGCAGAAATACTATGATAATGAGTGGAATTTTAGGTTGAATTTGCTTTTGTAATATGCCAAAGTAGATAAAATAGCTACTTAGTATGTAAAAAAATAAGCCATTCAATTCGTGTCCTAAAGAATTAGGATAGCCTCCTTCTTTACCGATGTATTTTAGATAAGGAAATAGCAATACCCTTAGCCAGAACACTATATGAAAAATAGGTTCTCGCTTGATAATTACTTTAAATAAATCACTGTTTGTCATTTTTTAATCTACCGTTCCGCCATGGAAATAATTGCGTTGCTTTCTATTTCGAGTAAAATTACTATTCTTAATAATCTGATAATTCAAGTTGAGTAAATACCCTCTAGTTTGTGATTGGAATCTCCATTTTTCTTCTTGTACAAGTGTATTGGTGTAAGTGTTTCTGTAAAATAGATTTTTGTTCAAAACATCTTGTACTCTCAAATTAACCGATAAGCGATTCTTGAAGAACCGTCCTCGTAAAGCGAAATCGATTCTGTTTCTAGGTTCTACATAGTAAAAGGCATTTTGAAATTTAGGTGTATGTCGGTAAGTTAAATCAGTTGTCCATATTTCACCTATCGTAAATGTATTTTTCAATTGAACAGAAGAACTGTATAGTCTATCCCAGGTGACGATTTCTGTCTGATTGATTTTTGTGAAGTAGTAATTACCAGTCAAGTTCGTTCTCCAAAGAGGGAAAAGCTGCTTGGCAATTGTTGTTTCTATGCCATAGGAATTTTTGATACCCGCATTGATATTGAAGACTTCCTGCACGCCTTCTGATGTAAAGGATTCAAGCCGTTGAATGATGTCCGTACGATGTCTGTAAAAAGCGGTTGTACTTACATTGATTTTTTCTGTTTGAAAAAGATGCGTCAATTCTGTATTGTAGCTGTATTCTGGAAGTAATTGCGCATTTCCAACAAATCTAAAGTATGGATTACCAATTCGATAAGGATTGATATGGTTGAAATGAGGTCTCGAAATACGTTTACTCAATCCAATATTAAGTTTTTGTGTTTCGGATAAATTGTAGTTCAAATGGAAAGAAGGAAAGAAATTGGCGAAGGTATAATTTACCTGATTGGTATTATTCTGACCACTCCCAAGTGAATTAAAATGTTCATAGCGAATCCCTCCTTGCAAAGTGAGTTGATCAAATGTCCAATTCAGTTGACTATAAAGACCGAGTACTTCTTCTTGATAATCGAAAAGACCAAGTTGTTCATTCAAGTTGTTATCATCATCAAACTGATACTGAGATTCCAGTATTCTCTTGTTCCAGGTTGCTCCTGATTCTAAACGCATATCATCAGAGATAGGTAAAGTATGATCTAATGATAAGCGGTGCAAAGTATTGATATTGCTGTATAACTCTTCAAATAGGAAAACATCTTCTTCAAAATCAGCAGCGGGAAGATCATTATCGTTTTTGTTAAGATTGTAGTCTAGCTCTAAAAAATGTCCTTCTTGGTTAAGTTTATGTCGATAGTTAGCGTTCCAAGTATTTGTTAAGTGAGTGTGTTCGGATGTTCTTAAATAATCGACTGATGGCTCTCCAGTTAAGTAGGTATAAAAGACCTTATTGTAGAAGTTATGATAATCATCCACATAGTCCCAACTTACTGAAAGTTCGCCTTTTTCGCTAAACAAGAAATCCGTTCCTAAAGATACTTTTTCCACTTTCCCACCATAATCATGAGGAGCATAAATTTCTTCAATTGAGCCCGTATTGTAGGAGCGTTTTAGCCATTGCTTGCTGTCCATATCTCTTTCACTTCTGGAGATATTCCATCGAAAATTGAAGTTCTGGTAGTTGTAATTCCCATCGGTGGAAAGATTGTTCCTCTTTGTACCAATCCCTGCATTCAGATTGAGATTCAAGCCTTTAGAAAAGTTCTTCTTCAAAATCACATTGATGATTCCAGAGATGCCATCTGCTTGATATTTTGCAGAAGGAGAAGTAATTAATTCAATTTTACTGATCGAAGTTGCAGGCATTTGTGCCAATAATTCAGAAGGAGAAAGCCCTGATGGTTTACCATTGATCAGCACGAGTACGTTGCTGCTACCCCGCAGGAAAATCACCCCTGAACTCAGGTCTGTTTGAATTTCTGTAATCTGATCAAAAATTTCCAATGCCGTTGAACCTGTTTGTTGAAGATCAGCGCCCACATTGATGATTTTTCGATCAATCAACTGCTGAGTAACCGTCCGCTCTGCTTGAATGGTTACCTCTTCTAGTATCGCTTCATGGGGGAATAAAGACACTACTATTTTTTCTTTTGCTACAATCTTTTTTCTTGGAATTTGTGTGGTTTGGTAGCCAATAAAACTGACTTCAAGATAATCAAAATCTGCCTTGATCTTCAGCTTGAAGCTGCCATCTTTTTTTGTTGTAGTGCCATCCAATAAACTATCGTTTCTAAAAACACTAATCGTCGCATATTCAATGGGTTGCTTAGAGGTTTCATCAATGACGATTCCCTCTACAGCAAGCATATTTTGAGAAAATGCTTGTCGAACAAATAATATTAATAAAAGCAGAAAACCGAAACGCATAATTTGAATTTTTGCTCAAACATGAAGATTTCCGTTTTCTGCGTTTGCTTTTTTCTGTCAATGCTCTCGATTTTTCTGTGAACATGAAGTTTTACTTCGCAATCTCATACTCTCCCTCTTTCAAAGCAGGCAAGCCAATTGCTTCTCGTGCTTCATTGGTCTTTTTAATATCCGAAATGGGTGGCAAGCCAGGCTTCATAGCTTCCATATTGAAAGGTTTGTTCGTACCGTACAATTGTGGTTCTTTTAAAATTTTGGCTTTGATGTTGTCATAGAAGAGCGCAAATAATTTAGGCTTCATTCTTCCTGCCTCCACTTCAGGCAATAATAAATTCGTCATTGTTTCTAGATATTCTGGAATATCCAAATGTACTGGTGGATGGAAAAGAACAACTACTATATTCACATCCTCTGTTCCGAGTCTTTCTTCAGAAGGATAGCCATATTGTTCTACTATGCGAACAAAAGCGCGATAGTTTTCTGCATCCAATTCATGTTGTAGTACCCAGAGAGAATCTTCTGTTGCTTTCGGTAACTCCAATTTTAATTTGCTTCTGTAAGCTAAATATTCGCTGATTTCCATCTCCTTAGTTTGCTCTTCTAGTGCATTGATTAAAGAATCATTGAGCGTTCCCATAGAAATGTAATTTCGATAGCGTTGATCTTTCTCTTCAATGGTAGCAATTTCTTTAATCAGGACGTTTTTATCTTCTTCAGTGAGTTTGACCTTTTGTGCATCTAATTGAATAGTAATTAGCGTAATCAGAAGAATTAGAGCCTCTCTCATCAGATTGAATGATAATTTTTTCATGATGTTATTTTTTTTGTAACGGTTTACTACATAGTCACATAGGAATTTTCATATAGTCCACATAGTTTTTCTACTATGGAAGTCACCAGAAACAGTTTGCGAGTCTTGAGCTAATGATGCCGAGAGCTACTCTTTTTTCTATGTGAAGTGAGCTATGTTGTAGTAACAGTCACTTGTTTCGTTAATCTGTGAGCAAAATTATGGCAAGTAGCAAGGCGAGTCAGTCAAACAAAAACGAAGGAACACCAACAAAAACCTAAAAAACTTAACGAAAACCTAAATTTCGTGCAAGAGAGCCGAGGAGCAACTAATTTTACTGAAAAAAGGAACTCATGCACAAATTACACTTGCCTTATTGGGGTTTCATTTTACTTCTGGCGACGGCTTTGATTGGCTTAAGTGTGCTACAATACTTATGGATGCAAGAAGCTATTCAACAAAAAGAGTTGGATTTAAAATATAGCGTTAATGCGGCATTGGAGGAGGCGGGAGCGGAGTGGCGAATGCGCTATACTTATGACTTTATTAGTATATCAGAAAATGCAGATTCGCAGCAGATGGCTTTAAAAAATATGGAGCAGATCATTGAGGATATTTTTACGGAGCGTACCTTACCATTGGAATACGATTTTGGTATTTACAATCAACATCAAGCTAAATTTTTGTCTTTAAAGGATAGCACTACCCAGTCCGAAAAAATCATGAATTCTATTTATAGTGCTTGTTTATCTTGTATGGTCACCATTCATTTTTCTGATAATGACAAGAGCGATGGCATCGCACAAAATCGAGGATTTATTTTGCAACATGATGAAGATCATCTAGAGAGGAGAACTGGATACAAAAAAAACGGGATTTGGTATTTAGGAATGTACTTTCCAGAAAAGACTACCATTATTCGACAGAAAGTAAGCAGGATGTTTATGCTATCTTTATTGTTCTCTACACTTTTACTTATCGTCTTTTTATATGTGTTGCATAACTGGCAACGACAGAAAAAACTAAACGATTTCAAGGAAGATTTCATTAACAATTTAACGCATGAATTTAAGACACCTTTAGCTTCTATATTACTGGCAACCAAAACGTTACAACTCTCCCCAAAGAAGGAAATGATGCAAAATTTGCTCGCTCTAATAACAAACGAAGGCAAGCGAATTGAAAATCGAATAGAGAACATCTTACAGTTGGCAATTATTGAATCGGGCGAGCTCAACTTGGATAAGCATTCCTTGAATTTGCACCAATTACTCAAAGAAACTGTGAATCGTTTTCAAATTTTTATTGATCAAAGAAACGCAGTGGTTAATCTTAATTTACAAGCTTCGCAATCTGAATTTCTTGCTGATAAAACCCACATTGGAAATGTATTTTACAATCTGATTGATAACGCTCTAAAATATACTCCAAATAATACACAGATAGAAATTTGTACCTACGAAACTAATAAACATCTGTGTGTACAAATTGCAGATAATGGAATTGGAATTAGTGAAGATCGACAGCAGCAAATTTTCAAGAAATTCTATCGCGTACCTAAGGTGAAAGCAGCAGGTTTTGGTTTGGGATTGAGCTATGTGCAGCAAATCATTGAGGCACATCAAGCAAAATTGGAAGTAGAAAGCAAAGAAGGAAAAGGAACCAGTTTCACGATTTTGTTTGAGCGGACAAGTTGAACCATAAAAAATTACAGTAACAATGAACTTGAACCACAAAGGAACAAAAGAAACATAAAGAGGAAATTGTACCCTTCAATTTCTTTGTGTCCTTTATGCACTTTATGGTTCATCAAAAATTAACCTTTATGATACAACAAGTACCCTTACTTTTAGTAGAAGATGACCTTAGTTTTGGCTATGTATTGAGTCAATATTTAGACCTAAAATCTTATCAATTAGATTGGGTAAAAACTGCCGAAGAAGGTTTGAAAAAATGCCAAAAAACACAATACGGTTTGTGCATTTTGGATATCAATTTACCTGATATGGATGGCTTTGAACTCTCGCAACACCTGCGAAAACAGCATCCTAAGATGCCATTCATTTTCTTGACTGCTAGGGGATTGAAAGTTGACAAATTGAAAGGATACAAATTGGGTTGCGACGATTATATTACCAAGCCAATTGATGAAGAGCTCTTCCTAGTTAAAATAGAAGCAATCTTGAAACGGACGGAAAATAAGGCAAGTGCTGTTGAATCCGACTATGCTCTAGGAAAATATCACTACGAACCTCAAACCCATCGGCTATCATTTGGTAAAGAAAAAGTAAAGTTGAGCAGTAAGGAAAATGCTTTACTCTTAGAACTAGTAGTCAATCAAAATCACTTAGTCAATAGAAAAGACGTTTTGCAGAAAATTTGGGGAACCACCGATGAATTTAGTCGCAAGAGCATGGATGTTTTCATTTCTAAATTGCGGAAGTACCTAGCTAAGGATAAACAGATTAGCATTCAGAATGTACATGGGAAGGGGTTTATTTTGGAGGTGAATAAATAGCTTTTAACTGTTAAAAAATCGTTAACAAATAGCATTTTCCCTTTTTAGCCTTTACATTTGCGATCACTCATTCCAAAAGGGAAAAACTATTTTCTCTCAAAAGAATGGTTTTATAAAGAAGAGTGGAGAGATCAGGCTCTATGAAACTCTGGCAACCTGACGACTCACGTTGTTGGTGCCACATCCTGCCAAGTTATATACTTTGGAAAAATAAAGTCATATGAATTATTCAATTAAATTTTATTCAAACGACTTTACGACCGCGACATCAGTTTGCTGTTGTTGTTGCTGCTAATTTGTTCAAGCATTTGTATGTTGGATAGAGAGACATTTCTGTGCGCATTCAGATACTTGGAGATTCTATCATTTCATTAAAAAACAAGAAACATGTCTAACAATTTAAGATTCGAAACCCTCCAATTGCACGCTGGACAAGAAGAAGCAGAAGGCACTACCCTATCCCGTGCAGTACCAATTTATCAAACTTCTTCTTTTGTTTTCAAAAATAGTGAGCATGGTGCTAACCTATTCGCACTCAAAGAGTTTGGAAATATTTACACGCGCATCATGAACCCAACGACGGATGCTTTCGAGAAACGCGTAGCAGCATTAGAAGGTGGCGCAATGGCAGTCGCAACTGCTTCTGGACAATCAGCACAGTTCATTGCTCTGAACAATATTCTACAGGCAGGCGATAACTTTGTTTCCTCTTCCAATTTGTATGGAGGGACGTACAATCAATTCAAAGTTGCCTTCAAGAGATTGGGTATTGAAGTACGCTTTACGAGTGGCGAAACAGCAAGCGATTACGAGCGTTTGATTGACGAAAATACGAAGGCAATTTATTGCGAAACCATCAGTAATCCACGCTTCAATGTGCCTGATTTTGAGGCAATTGCAGAAGTAGCAAAAGACCATGATCTGCCACTAATTGTAGATAATACTTTTGGTGCTTGTGGCTATTTATGTCGTCCATTAGAGCACGGAGCAAGCGTGGTCGTACAATCTGCTACAAAGTGGATTGGCGGACATGGAACGTCCATCGGTGGCGTCATCGTGGATGGTGGAAAATACAACTGGGGCAATGGTAAATTTTCTCAATTCACCGAGCCGTCAGAGGGCTATCACGGTTTGGTTTTCTGGGATGTATTCGGCACAGATGGTCCTTTCGGGAATATCGCTTTCGCCATCCGAGCAAGAGTGGAAGGTTTACGTGATTTTGGACCTGCACTAAGTCCTTTCAATGCGTTCTTGCTATTGCAAGGTTTGGAAACGCTTTCTTTACGCGTACAAAGAACGGTTGATAATGCACTGGAGTTGGCAAAATGGTTAGATGCGCACGATCAAGTAGAACAGGTTTGGTATCCAGGTTTGGAGCATCATGTAAGCCACGAAAATGCAAAAAAAGCCTTACGCAACGGTTTTGGTGGTGTATTGTCCTTCACGGTGAAAGGAGAAAAGGAAAATGCTACGAAATTGGTGGACAGCTTGAAATTAGTGAGTCACTTAGCCAATGTGGGAGATGCCAAAACACTCATTATTCAGCCTGCCGCAACGACACATCAACAATTGACGGATGAAGAGCAGTTGGCAGCAGGCGTGCTACCGACTCAGTTGCGTATATCGGTTGGAATTGAGCATATCGAAGATATTAAGGCAGATTTGGAGCAGGCGTTTGCGAAGGTTGCGGATACAGTTTTAGCATAAATATATCCTGTTCGTGAGCATCTGTGATGCGCAACGTATTATTTGGCTCGTTTGCAACGAGCGTTATTAACAGAACTCTTGATGAATATGACTTTCGTCAGAGACGAGAAAATACGACGTTTCGGTTTATAAAACCTCACGAACATGGATCTTGAAGGATAGTGAAGAAAAATTATCCAGTGACGGGAATGTCACTGGATAATATAAAAATAAAGATCATCGAAGCACGACAATTAAAGCACCAGGCAGCATTTGAAACAGAAAGTGGTTTTATTTTTCCTGAATTGAATATTGCTTATCATACTTATGGGAAACTCAATGCCGCAAAAAACAATGTCATTTGGGTTTGCCACGCGCTCACAGCAAATTCTGATGCGCTAGATTGGTGGAATGGACTGATTGGTAAAGGACGCATTTTCGATCCAAAAAACT
Source organism: Bacteroidota bacterium (assembly GCA_039176995.1). GTDB lineage: Bacteria > Bacteroidota > Bacteroidia > Chitinophagales > Saprospiraceae > JAAUTG01. Next base: position 2,237 of record JBCDFY010000157.1, on the reverse strand, counting down.
ATTTCATCGTTTGCGCAAATATGTTGGGTTCTTGCTATGGTGCAACAAATCCTAGTAGCGTTCATCCAAGCACAAATAAGGCTTACGGCAAAGATTTTCCAGTGATTACGATACGCGATATGGTGCATTCGCATCAGATTTTGCAGCAGCATTTGGGCATTGATCGCATTCGATTATTATTGGGTGGCTCGATGGGCGGACAGCAGGCTTTAGAATGGTCAATTATTGCACCAGATTTGTTCGATCGAGTAGCTCTTTTTGCGTCTAACGCCAAACACTCGGCTTGGGGAATTGCCTTCAACGAAAGTCAACGAATGGCTCTGGAAGCAGATTCGACGCTTTACACGGATGCTCTAAACGCAGGTCAAAAAGGACTAGAGGCAGCTCGCTCCGTCGCGATGTTGTCCTATCGTCATTATGATACCTACCAAAGTACACAAACCGATACCGATGGCAGAATTGATGACTTTCGAGCGAGTTCTTATCAACGCTACCAAGGACTGAAGTTGTGGAAACGATTTGAGCCATTGTCGTACATCACTTTAGGAAAAGCTATGGACAACCATGATGTGGGACGGGAACGTGGAGGTTTAAAAAGCGCTTTACAACAGGTGAAAGCACCGACTTTAGTCGTTGGTATTCAGTCAGATGTGTTGTTTCCAATTTCAGAGCAGCGATTCATGGCAAAGTACATCCCTGATGCGCAGTTTGAAGCCATTGATAGTTTGTATGGACACGATGGTTTTTTGATTGAGTACAAAAAGATGACGTATCTACTGGAAGAGTTTTTAGCAAAAGGTGCGCAGGAAAAGGCTTTGTTGAATGGCCATCAGAATGGAGAAATGCCTGGAACGGAGTTGTTTTAGGTAATTTGATTTTTTACGCAGAGGTTTTATTTTTTCCTTCAAAAAAGAAGGGCGAAAATGTTCTCAACATTTTCGCCTTTCTTCAAACCTTATCTCCTATATCCTTCAACACTTATCTATCTTTACTGCTTAGGCATTTCTACTTTTTTCTTTGACTGCATTGGTTTTCCACCTTCTTTCATTGCCATTGTCCATTCTTTAATAGACTCTTCGTTGTTGCGAATGTATGGCTCATACTGTGCAGCTTCTGCTAGTTCTTTCGACTTTTTCGCCATTGCAATTGCCTCATCGTAGCGATTCAAATCTGCCAAAATCAAGGCTTCGCGACGCACCATCCAGAATTTTTGATCCTTCTCATTTGCTTTCTTAATCCAAACCAAAGCCTGAGACAAATCCTTACCTGAATCATGATAGTAAGAAGCAGCTTGATGATAATCATTTTGAGAAGGACCATTCATCACCATTTCAATAGACTTCAACACTTTTGCATCTGTGCCAACTGTCATTGGGATGCTCACTACGAAATCACTCCAAATTAAATCAATAGTCGCAGAATTGTTTCTCAAATTATTGATGTCAATCGTGAACGTTTCTACTTGGCGACCTGATTTTTTCGCCATCACTTTCGTTTCTAAAGCTGGCGTTTTATCTACAAAACTTGTCCAACCACCCGCTGCATAATCGTAGAACTTAATCGTCCATTCTTTCATGCCAGGTACGGTCAAAATGGTGTAAGAACCCGCCGCCAAATTTTTACCATCAATCTTTACATCTTCGCTGAAAGTGAACTTCGTGGTATTATTCGCACCCGTTCTCCAGTCTTTTCCATACTTTTCCATTGATTTTTCGTCTGCTGTCCCAAAAACTGTACGATCTTTGATGCTTGGACGAGAGTATTCAATAGTTACTTTTCCTAAACCTACGGTTTGCTCCAATTTTGAAGATGGACTTGCCTGAGGAGTTGTAATTTGTGCAGTCATAGCTACGCAAAATGCTAAAGCCAATGTTAGAGTTGCTATTTTTTTCATCGAAAAAATTTTATGCTAATTTGATTAATAAACCATTTTTTGGAAAAACAGCACAAAGGTAAGGTTTCGACAGCTCATTTTGTTGAAGAAAAGTTGGATTAACAGCTTTTTTGGGAGTTGAAGATTGCTCATGAAAAAGTGAAAACTGAAAAGTTTTTAAATTTGTTGTAGTAATCATAAGATTGACTCAATGATTAATCAAGAAGAAAAATACATCAATCCACTTACAGATTTTGGATTTAAGAAGCTGTTTGGCACAGAACCAAACAAGGATTTATTAATTGATTTTCTCAATGAAATTTTACCAAATAGGAAAATTTCGGATCTAAGCTACTCTTCCAAT
>JBCDFY010000156.1:0-17796 GCA_039176995.1 Bacteroidota bacterium | reverse complement strand
GTGCAAACTCCATTTTAATAAAAGCCAATCAAATTGGTTCTTTGACGGAAACCATTGATGCGGTAAATATGGCAAATCGTGCTAAATTTACCAGCGTAATGAGTCACCGCTCTGGAGAAACAGAAGATACTACAATTGCTGACCTTGCAGTTGCGTTGAATACTGGACAAATCAAAACTGGTTCAGCTTCTCGCTCCGATCGTATCGCAAAATACAATCAATTATTGCGTATCGAGGAAGAGTTGGGAGATTCAGCAGCTTATTTGGGGAAAGCACTTTTGAAATAATTGTTGACCTGCCCGCTCGTGCAGTCAGGCGGGTGTGTTTAATTGTTGAACTGTTTATTCGATTAGTCAAATCAACAAATAAACAGTTCAACGCATAAACAGCAAACAAATGGCTAAAAGAAAGAATCCACTTCAGCAAAGTTTAAGCAACATTCCTGCGCCACTGAAAAGTCGCTACGTTGTCGTTATTCTATTATTTGCAATTTGGATGATTTTCTTTGCCAAATTTGATGTCTTCACGCAAGTGCATCTTGAAAAGACGAAAAATAAACTGCAAGAAGAGAAAGAATACTACGATGTAGAAATGGCAAAAGTCCGGCAAGACAAAGCCGATAAAGATCGAAATGTCGAGAAATTTGCTAGAGAAAAGCATCATATGAAACGATCAGACGAAGATGTGTTTGTTATTGTGGAAGAGGAAGAGTAAATAACTGAATAAAATATAGATTAATCTTTTTTGAATTGTTGATTCGTTGAACTGTTTAACCGAAAATTGAAGAGACGAAAAAACAGTTCAAAAAAGAAACAGCTCAATAGATAAACAAAAATAAATGTCCGTACTAGTCAATAAAAACTCAAAGATCATTGTGCAAGGATTCACTGGAAAAGAAGGAACCTTCCACGCAACGCAAATGATCGAATATGGAACTAATGTAGTTGGTGGAGTCACACCAGGGAAAGGTGGGCAAACGCACCTGGATCGTCCAGTTTTCAATACTGTTTCAGAAGCAGTAGCTAAAGTAGCAGCGGATGTATCTCTCATTTTCGTGCCACCACCATTTGCGGCGGATGCGATTATGGAAGCAGCGGATGCAGGCATTAAAGTGATTATTTGTATCACGGAAGGTGTGCCAGTACAAGACATGGTGAAAGCCAAAGCCTACATTGATGATCGCGATTGCCGACTGGTTGGTCCAAACTGCCCAGGAGTCATCACACCAGGCGAAGCAAAAGTAGGCATCATGCCAGGTTTTATTCACAGGAAAGGTAGAATTGGTATCGTAAGTCGCTCTGGTACATTGACTTACGAAGCAGTCGACCAAGTGACTAAAGCTGGTATGGGACAATCTACTTGTATCGGAATTGGTGGTGATCCAATCGTTGGGACAAGTACAAAAGAAGCCGTTGAGCTGTTAATGAACGATCCTGAAACGGATGGTATCATTATGATCGGAGAGATTGGTGGAGGAATGGAAGCAGAAGCAGCGCGTTGGATTAAGGAAAACGGTACGAAACCAGTGGTTGGTTTTATCGCTGGACAGACGGCACCGAAAGGTCGTAAAATGGGGCACGCAGGCGCGATCATCGGAGGAAAAGACGATACGGCAGAAGCTAAGATGGCGATCATGGCAGAATGTGGCATTCATGTGGTGAAATCTCCTGCTACGATTGGTGCTAAGATGGCAGAAGCGTTAAAATAAGAGGTCAGATGACAGAAGTCAGAAGTCAGAAGAATAAGAACAAAGATGGTCGAATGCCTTTAGTGCATTCGACCATTCCATGTTTAGGAGTGCTAATAGCCAACAGCCAACAGCTAATAGCTATTTTCTTTTTCATACTGTTTGTTCCATTAATCGCTCAAACCCAATCCACACCAAAACTTAACGAAGGTAATGGCATTCTCCTCAATTTTTCCTATGGTTATCAATTTCCATTTGCAGATTTAGGAGAACGTTTTGGTAACAATGGAGTAGGGTATGTAGGCGTAGAATATTGGACAAAGAATAGCTTTATTATTGGTGTAGAAAGTTCATTTTTGTTCGGTTCTGTCGTGAAAGAAGATGTAATCGCTGGTTTGCGAACGCAAGAAGGTTTTATTATTGGTAATGATAGAGATGTGGCGGATGTTCAGCTTCGGCAGCGTGGATTTTATACAGGTGGTTTGATTGGAAAGCTCTTTCCGCTGCGTGAAAATAATAATCGTTCTGGTATTCGTACTACTTTAGGACTCGGGCTGCTGCAACACAAAATCCGCATTCAAGACGATCCTCAACGCGACGTTGCCTCTCTAACTACGGAACTTAAAAAAGGCTATGATCGCTTAACCAACGGACTCGCTCTCAATCAATTCATTGGTTATCAACATCTTGGAAATGATCGTCAATTTAATTTTAGTGCTGGTGTAGAGTTTATCCAAGGTTTCACTCAAAATCGTCGTTCCTTTAATTTTGATACACAAATGCAAGATACTCAAATGCGCTTAGATGTATTATTAGCCGTACGTCTGACTTGGGTGCTTCCTTTCTATCTGAACGAGACGGCAGAGGATATTATTTATTAGACTTGGAAGTATGAGAACGCGGATTAGACGGATTGCTCAGAACTGGGACGGATTTTTTGTTGGTAAACCAATAATAATCTTCTACTTTCTATTCATTTCTCTATGTTATAATATCAATGCTCAAGATGTCTCCGATGCGGAAAGACTGAGTAAAATGAGTTATATGCAATTGGCGGATAGGGTGAATTGTGATAGCATTATGTCAAGCTTGGAACAACGTATCTGCTTGAATTTAGAGTTTCAAGAATTGGATTTAATCGTTGAAGTTAAATTTAATTCTTTACTGAAGATTGTTGAAAGTGATAGTTTAAAAACGGAACTAAGTGATTATCAAAAGGTATGGGCTAAAAATCGACACAATCAAAGTGTTATAGCTTCCAAAGGATACAGAGGTCATATGTTAGGGATCGTCTATCTCGGTACGATGATTAATATTAGCAGACGACGAATAGAAGAAATAGAATATCTAATGAAGAATTAATCACTTGCCTAAATACACTTCTATTATATTTCAATTTCACTTCAAATGAGAAAACTTCAATTATATTCCAAGCGCCTCCTACTAGCACCAATCACTTAGTCGGACTTAGATGCCATTCACGAATTACATTCTTTGCCAGAAGTAGATGAGTTCAATACATTGGGCATTCCTGACCACTTAGATGAAACCAGAGGCATCATTGAACATTGGCTTGAAGAATATCAAAACGCTGAAATTGGTAATTATGTCTTTGCAGTAAGACTATTAGTGAAAGAGCAATTTATTGGCTTGATTGCCTTGAATTTAGCAAGCCAAAAGTTTAAGTCCGGAGAGGTTTGGTACAAATTGCATCCCAATTATTGGCGAAAAGGATACACGACGGAGGCTTTGAATAGAATTTTAGATTTTGGCTTCGATGAACTGAAACTGCATAGAATACAAGCGGGTTGTGCAGTTGAAAATATTGCTTCGATCAAGGTTTTGGAAAAAGTAGGTATGAAACGAGAAGGATGCAAAAGGCAAATCTTACCACTTAAATCAGGTTGGTCGGATAATTATCATTATGCGATCTTGGAGACGGATGAAAGAAAAAGAAGTGTTTAGTGAATTTTACACGCAGAGGTTGCAGAGCACGCAAGATCTGATCTTATTTCTGTATTTAGTTAACTTTTAGAGGTTTGTATGCACTAATAAGAGGGAATGAACCATAAAGAATAAAGGTTCGACTGCTCTTTTTTAAAAATTCTTTAACTCGTTAGGAAACGAGTAAATACAGGTTTGAAATTAGGAAACTTCAAACATCGCATTAATAAGTAAATGAAGGTTTGAACGGAAATCCAAACCTTCATCTAAAAATTTGTTCCTAATCCATTACATCCGTTTAATCCGCATCCAATCTACTCAAATCCTACAAAAACAGGCAAATCCGTCATTACGCCTAAGTGATTTCGCATTTTTACAGCGATGTAATAATCATCTGGAATATTCCCAAACTCAACAGGAGAAGTTCCATCCATATCTACTAGGTCGCCATCGCGCTGTACCAAAGCTGCTCTAGTGGCAATTGGAGGTAGTTGTGGCGCACTCGCTAAGCGTAACTCAATGAACGCCCAATCCATGATTGCATCATTTCCCGTGGTGACTAGAATCATAGGGTCAAAAGTTTCGCCACCACCATCACCTGTGTGCGTGAAACCTAAACCAGTAAAGGGTTCTGTGGTGCTTAACTGCATTCGGAAATTGTCAGTCATCAGATTGGTATTCGTATCATAAGCTCCTTGCATAGATACTTTCAAACGCACCAGAATCGGCGGGCGATTACATTTCAGACTTAGCGCAAAATTACTTTCTGCATCTTCTACGCCATCGACCATAATATAATAAGTACCTGCGGCTACCGTCGTAGAAATCAATTCGTCCATTAAGCCGCTATTATCGCTCCTTGCTACTTCATTTTGCACACTATCGCAAACACTCAACAAGAAAACATCTAAATCATCTGCTAAATTGGTTAACTCAATGATAACATTTCCACCATCTGAAATGAACTCATAGACCACTTCACCTCCACGATATTCTTGGATTTGACCGCCATGCAATAAATAATCATTATCTGTTCCGATGGTCGAACCGCTTACTCCAAAAGAAGGACCATTTAAGTCTGCGCAAATTAAGTTCGGAGGTAAGTCGCAAGCAGTTGGCGTTTCTACGAAAAGATTGTAGGCAGTCGTGGCAGCAGTTTCTCCATCAATCATAATGTAGTAAGTAACTCCACTGGTCAGTGTTGCATTGATTACCTCATTTGTCAAACCAATTTGTGTGCTGCTCGCAATTTCGTTATTGATTGGATCGCAAGAAGCACCGAGCAGAAATAGATCAACATCTACGGATAGATTACTCAATGTAATGACAAATGGACCACTTTCGTTAGGTGTATATTCGTAGACAATCTCATTTCCAATATAGCCTGTATTTTGACCGTGTTGCTCGAAGTTGTTCGCGCCTTGATTAGTATTTCCGTTATAAAGCTGATCGCCGACTAAACCAAATGGATTGGTGCAATCTCCGCCTACTGGACATGCAAGATTTAGGGTATAACTACCTGCTGAACCGCTAAATCCATCCACCATAATATAGTAGGTTCCAGCCGCTAAATTCGCAGTAATCATTTCATCATTTGTAGAACCATTCGTACTTCTAGCAATTTCATTGTTTACAGGATCGCAGTCATCCAATAGGAATAAATCTAAATCCACATTGACCATTAAGTCAATCGTCACCTGCCCGCCTGTCGTAGTGAATTCAAAAACACTTTCTCCACCTGTCCAGCCTGTTCCGCTTGCGCCGTGTTGGGAGTAATAATTTTTTAGACCAGAAGTAGTTCCATTAAATTGATCTCCACAATTGAGAGTAGTTGGACTATCGCAAGGATCCATGCAGCCAATCCACAAGGTATAAGCACTTTCTGTAGCTGCTCCCTTCGCATCTATAATTAGGTAGTAAGTCGTTCCAGCCATCAAATCTGCCATGATGCTTTCTTGGTTTGTTCCTAGATTGGTGCTACTCTCAATTACTGTATTTGCATTACAATCACTCAATAAGAACAAATCCAAATCCGCACTCAACCCCATCAATTGAATACTTGTCAATCCAGACGTATTTGGTGTAAAAGAGTGAATATATTCTTTACCAAGTGCAGTTGCGCCACCATAACTATCAATGATGCTCTGTCCATCTGCATTATCACCAACGAACATACTATCACAAAATACAATTTCTGGAGTGCTACAACTATTCACTCCATAATAACCATCAAGTGCAGTTTGTCCAGTATTATTGGGGTCGAGCCAATCCTTCAAGCGTCGTCTAGCATCCGTTGCGCCATTATTAAGCCAAGAGTAAGCAAATTGCCCTAGATAATCAGGAGAGCCGTCGTCTTGGTTAGTGTTGAGGTCACAAGTGGCAAAACCACCCGAAAATTGCCCTACAATTCGTCCAGAAGCACCATCGAAAAAAGGTGCACCTTGCGAACTTCCTTCCAATGCTCCTGCATCCCAATCGGGTACTTCCCAATGTGTTAAATCAGTAGAACTTCCTCCCGTAATTGGATTGGAAGTACTGGCTACTAATGCTCCATTTTCAATCGCGATTTTCTTAGGTCTTCCATTTGGGTGATGAATAGCGACGCCGCTTTGAGGAACATTTGCACCAGCATCCCAACCAGAAAAGAAAACATCATACCCTTGATCGATTGGACTTTCAATTAATTCTAGCAAAGCAAAATCAGAGCCATCAATTTGTGGTGCAGTTGCAGAAGTATTCGCAATCACATTTGCACCTGTGGTGGAATTGAGCATCGCTGGAACTGAGCCATTACAGACGTCTTTCTGGTAGTTCCATTCGAATATCCAATTGGAAACGGAAGGGTTGTTGATTGCATCGTATTGTGTTCCATTATTTAGGAAAGGATCGTACAAGCAATTATTAGCAGTCAAAAAAAGCAATTGTTGATTTCCAGTTGTATTCGCTACTAATGCTCCTGTACAAAAACGCGTTCCTCCACTCACAACGACCACTGCAACAGATTTTATTTGGTCTTCCCAAGATTGTCCTTCTGGGCAAGCTACATCTACTAGGCAATCGGTAGTTGTTCGGAAGGCATTAAAGCGTGTTTTATCAAACTCAGGAACGGGAATGCTTCGATAACCATGCACAATACCATCAATGGCAATCCGCCCTTGACCTCTCACTGCTCTGGGTTCATAATAGCCAATAATGACTTTTTGATTAAAAATGAGATTGGTCGCAAACTTGCCATCGGGCTTGTTGTTAGCAGCAGAAAAAGCACCTAATATTTGCGTGAAATCTTCGGTAAAAATGAACATCTGCGCACCTTTTGGCATAAAGAAGTCACTGTACGCCATATTGAGGGAAATGGCATCTTGCGATTCGATGGCGAGTCGCCAAATGCGTCCTCCATTCGGCAGATTGTCCCAACGACCGCTATTATCAAGATTCAAATCTACATTGAAACGCTTTCCAAAACGCGGTGGTAAACCTGCAGCTTCGTCTTCCGCGTCTTCTCGTTGGAGTTCTGCTAAATCAATGGCTGGCATCTGTACAGTTGGTACATTTGCGACGATGAGATCTTTGTAACGTTGTGCCTGTGGCGTATTTGGGATTTGGATTTGCGCATTCGTCAAAAATGGAAACGTCAATAAGCAAATCGCTAGAAAACATAAGTTTCGTGTAAAGAGAAGGTTCATGTCAATCGGAAATTAGGAAAATGATTAATGGAAAAACTTGTGCCGATTACTCGGTATTAGGAATGAAGAGTTGACACTTGGTTATGCTATTTATTAGAGTGCTCAAGTTAATAGATCAGCAATTGAACAAATCAACAGTCCTAATGAAAATGGATATTCTTTTGTGTAGTGTACCTGAGGAGGAAGTTTTCTCTGCTGCTAAGTTAATGGCTTTTATGGAAAGTGCAAAATGGCACGCAAAATATAAAAGTGCAATTTTTCTTGTGTGAGGCAACTTTGTGGGCTACCTTTCGTGCAAGTAAGTGGCACGGAAAGGCGCGAAGATGCAAAGATTTTCCTTTTTTCGGACAGAGATGAATATTTTCTGATTTTTTCTAAAAATCAGAAAATATTCATCTCTGTCCAAGAAACCTTATCGAAAATCAAGGCGGAAAATAAATTTTCCGCCTTGATTTTCGATGATTTTCTCAAACGCTATCTTTTGAAATTCAACGAGCTATGATTTCTGCAATATATCATATCATTAGTGGTGTTTTTCTCTTTTTTCTGGTCTTTCCATTTCTGAAAGTCCTATTTTCTCGACTCATCAGAGAAAAAAAGCCAGTTGAGGAAACGAAAACCTACGACTTTGCAAATATCATCACGGCATATCGAAATGCTGAAATTGCACGTCCATTAATCGCTTCTTTGATCGCACAAAAGCATCGAAAACATCATATTTACCTAGTGGTAGATAAATGTGATGTTTCAGATTGGAATTTAGAACATGAGCAACTCACTTTGCTGAAACCTGAACCTGATTTGAATCTCAAGGCGAAATCCATTATTCACGCAACCGAAAATTTTGTACGAAAACATGATTACATCGCTGTTTTTGATGCGGATAATTTAGCGCATCCCGAATTTTTGAGTGAAATGAATCGCTACGCGAATGCAGGACATCGAGCGATACAAGGACAACGCACGGCGAAGAATTTGGATACAACAATGGCAGCTGTGGATGCTTTGGGCGAATTTTACAAAAACTATGTAGAACGATATGTGTCTTACCTAATTGGTTCATCTTCAGTGATTTCTGGTTCTGGTATGGCAGTGGAAAGCGAATTGTACAAAGCGTATTTGAATAGTCCTGAAATACAGGCAGGTAAGGAGCAGTGGAAAAAAATGCTACAAGAAGATAAGATTTTACAGAATTTTCTATTGAAGCAAAAAGAGCGAATTGTCTATGCTTGGGATGCGGTGATTTATGATGAAAAAGTGAGTACTGCTGAAGCGGTAGAAACACAGCGCAGTCGTTGGTTGTATTCTTATTTTCAAAACTTGCCTAATTCTTCTGGTTTACTGCTTCGAGGATTATTTACGCTCAATTGGAATCAGTTTTTATTTGGATTGATTACCATTGCACCACCTTTGTTTATTTTGTTGGCGTTGTCAGGTTTATTGGCTTTTTTAGGTCTATTTATTCAGCCTTGGATGACGTTGGTATTTGTTGTGGCAGGTCTCATTTTTGTTGGTACTATTTTTTGGACGCTGTATTTGTCTAAAGTTCCACCAAAAGTTTGGCAATCCTTGCGTGGTATTCCAACTTTTGTCTGGAAACAAGCAACTGCACTATTGAAAATGCGTAATCCAAACAAGCACTTTAAACATACAGAACATCAGCATCAGGTGAGTATTGAGGAAGTTTTAAAAAGGAAATCTGAAATGAGCAATGAGAAATCAGATGCTCACCCTTGACCTTTTACAGAAACCAGAGCCTCGTTTCCTTCTAGGAAGATTTCTCATTAGCAACAAGCCTTACTTGAAAAAATATAGATATTGATTTTCAACAGCCTGCCATTTCTAGCCTTCATTTTCTTGTTTTTTCCAATCTATTTCTCACTGACAGGAAAGGCTCGTTTACTATTTTGTTTGGCAGCAAGTTATTTTTTCTATGGCTATTGGGATTGGCGGTTTTTGACTTTGATTTTGGCATCGACTTTGATTGATTTTTCAATTGGAAAACGTATTGGAGCATTGCATGAAGAAAAGGGTAGGAGCAAGGCAAAAAAACAATTGTTGATCGTTAGTTTGGTCGTCAATTTGGGCTTTCTTGCTTTATTCAAATATTATAACTTTTTCATTGAATCCTTTGAAGAACTATTGCTCAATTTTGGAATAAAAGCTTCTGCTGATAGCTTGAATATCATCTTGCCTGTCGGCATCTCTTTCTACACTTTTCAATCTATGAGTTATGCGATAGATGTTTATCGGAAACAGATTTCTGTGGAGCGAGATTTTTGGAAATTTGCAACCTATATTTCCTTTTTCCCGCAATTGGTAGCTGGTCCAATTGTTCGCGCTAAAGATTTCTTACCTCAATTTGAACGAGAACGCCAATTTAATTGGACGCGTTTTATGTCAGGTATGAGTCAGGTGATTTGGGGTTTTTTCAAAAAAGTCGCGATTGCCGATTCGCTTGCGCCATTTGTAGATCAGTGTTTTGAAATGCCCGAAGCCTTTTCTTCCTTGCATCTGATAATTGGAATTCTTTTCTATTCCTTTCAAATTTACTGTGATTTTTCGGGCTATTCGGATATCGCAATTGGCTTGGCAAGAATGATGGGATTCGATTTTCCTGAAAATTTCAAGACGCCATATTTTTCTCGTTCCTTCAGTGAATTTTGGACGCGTTGGCACATTACCTTGTCGAGTTGGTTGCGCGATTATCTTTATATTCCACTGGGCGGCAATCGTTATGGACAATTCAATACTTTTCGTAACTTAATGATTACCATGTTGCTAGGAGGACTATGGCATGGTGCAAGTTGGGTATTTGTCTTCTGGGGATTTTTGCATGGTTTGTATTTGATTTTACAAAGAGTCCTGCAAAAACCAGTGGCACAATTTTGGAAAGTACTGCGTTTGCCCAACTTTTTGCAAGCTGGCATCAGCATTTCAGTAGTGTATCTATTGACTTGTTTTGCTTGGATTTTCTTCCGCAGCCCAGATTTTACAACGGCTAGTTTTTACATCCAACTCATCGCCGCTTTTGAAGATACGAGTCCGAGTAGCATCATCAATAAGTTTATGGTGTTGAAGTGTGGTATTTTACTTGCGTTTCTGCTTTTTGTAGAGTTGACCAACTTTCGTTTACATTATGTGAATTTGCTGGTCAAAAAGCCTGTCTTGCGCACATTTGTGTTTGCTTTGCTCCTCTGGATGATTGCCTTTTTCGGTACTTTTGGAGGGAATTCGTTTATTTATTTTCAGTTCTAAAATCGGTATGAGGAAAAAAGGAAAGAGGAAGATCATATCGATAGCAACAGCGTCTGCATTATTCATACTTGGAAGGTTTTGGTTAGGTATCTATGAACATGATGAGTTTGGAAGTGATCATTTTATTTATTAAACATCGTCCCTGTTGGAAGTGTAGCTTCTATTCTTCAACTGGAATGAGTGACTTGAAATTACACGATTTATCTCCTGAAAAGCGAATAGAGGAATGAGTCGCTAGATGGTTTGCAAAGACAAATCATAGCCTTTTAGTAAGCTCAATAGATTTTGAGGGTACTGATTTTTCAAATGTTGATATTGTTTTTCCTCTAATGGACTATCCATCTTGACAGAGAGATGAATACTTTGATTTACTCCTTCGATAAGCGAGAGTAATCTAATAACTTGTACATACCTTTTTCTGTCTCCACTGAAATTTTTTCCTACATTAATTTTATAAAATTTTTTCAAAATTGATTTTTACGAAAGCTTTCGGATTCTCTTCTTGATCAAATGTGAAACGATCTTCCCAAAGATTAAGAACCTCTTGATAATCAGAGAACCTTGGATGATCTCGTGGAAAATGTTTCACGATATAGACGTCTAATCATTCTGATTCTCTAGAGAAACTTAAAAAACGATCAAGTTTGTTTACTTTCTGCTCAGACACTCGATAATCCAAGAAAGTTACCAAATCTGTACCTTTAGGATTGGGTATTCGATTAATAAAACCACCATCTATCCACTGCTCGAAATAAGGAAAAATATCAGCTTGAAATGATTCGATATAGCATTCCTAACGAGATCTTTAGGTGTCTTCAGCAGAAGAACAGATGTAATACTAAATGGCAGTCTGACGAAAAATCAAATCTTCATGCTGGTAACTCAACAAAAACAATTTCTCTGTACCACTCCAATAATTTCTGGAAAAAAAGTATGGAAAGTTGCAGTCAATTCTTCGTGATGCTCTTGCAAACTTACAACTGCCTCCTCAAAATATTCAGGCTTACTCACACGCTTTTTCATCCGCTCAAAAGTATCTTCCATACCAGCCAAAGTCATATAACTCATCAACCAGCGGTGCTGCACCATATTCAGTGTTCTCGCTTGGAAAGGTTCAGGAATTAAGTCAATATTTTTGCTCAAAATGGCATAAACACGCGTAGAAAAATCTTCGAGCGATTCTTGACCATACACTTCCCAATTTTCTACCAGCAAATAATCAAAAAAAACATCCATCAATACAGGCGAGTATTTGTGATGCTTTGGATGCAACAGCCGCGTTGCTTGTACGACCGCAGGATGACGATCGGTAAAGGAATCAATGATTCGATGCAGTTGAATGCCTTCTAAAACCCTTGGCGACAACTCTTCTCGATAGTGATTCTTTACAAAATCTGCTATAAAATTGCCGATCATTAATTCTTCATCTTCACAAGAAAGGAATAAGTGTGCTAGGTAGTTCATGATCTAAAGATACGTAGCTCGGACATTCGTGTCCGAGCAAGATGACTTTCTCTCAAACAAAAATGTTTGAGCTACGGCTACAAAAATACGCTGCTTTACGGCAGAAAATTCATCTTCTCATTCATTCTTCAATTTTTACCGCAAAATCTTACCTTTGCCGCGTTTTTGAGGAACGATTTCTAATGCGATCATTGTTCCAATTTAAAGAAAAAACAAATTGTCGTGAATAACTTTGAAAACAAGACTATTGAATCCATACTATCTAGGTATAATTTTAGGATAGGATGGTTTGATGATAAAATCATTATTCAATCAGGTAATCTAAATAAATCACCTATTCAACTTTACTTGTATTTCTTAATTGCCACTTTAGTTCTTGGCATTTTCAGCTTGTTCACAACTTCAATATGGATTGGCATTGGATTATTATCTACTGCTGTTCCACTATTTAGTAGATCACAATATTTAAAGAAAAAAGAAGTCAATAACTCCAATAAAAAAGTAGAACTCACGAAAGACCAAATCTCAATAGATAACGACTTTGAAACGGTAGAACTCAAACATGATGATTTTGATGAAATCAGTGTAGAAGTAGAGAGAAATAGCACCTTATCAGTTGGTACATTGTACATCTCTTTTCCAAATGAAGAAGTATATGAATTACTTTCCATTTACGGAGAAGACAAAAGATATGTGCATGATGATGCTTATACTATCGCTAACTACCTAGTAGAAGTTTTAAACAGTGAGAATTGAATATCTGTGCTCCCATCAAATCAACAATTAAACAAATCACCAAATCAACAATAAAAAATAAATGAACCTTTCAACACATTACGACCCAAGTACGACAGAAGCGCGCTGGTATGCGCATTGGATGGAGAAAAATTATTTTCACTCTGAACCCGACGAGCGCGAGCCGTTCACGATTGTCATTCCGCCACCCAATGTCACGGGCGTCCTTCACATGGGGCATATGTTGAACAATACGATACAAGATATACTGATTCGTAAGGCGCGTCTAGAGGGGAAAAATGCGTGTTGGGTGCCTGGAACAGACCATGCTTCTATTGCAACGGAAGCAAAAGTCGTAAAAAAATTGCGCGCGCAAGGCATCAAAAAATCGGATTTGTCACGAGAGGAATTTTTAGCGCACGCTTGGGAATGGAAAGAAGAGTATGGCGGAAAAATCCTAGATCAATTGCAAAAATTGGGAGCCTCTTGCGATTGGGAACGCACGCGTTTTACGATGGAACCGAAGTTGTCGGCTGCGGTATTGAGAGTATTCGTAAGTCTGTACAAAAAAGGCAAGCTCTATCGTCGTTTGCGTATGGTGAACTGGGATTCAGAAGCCCAAACGGTACTCTCCAACGAAGAGGTAATTTATGGAGAAGAAAATGCGCGTTTGTTCCACATTCGATACAAAATAGAAGGAACAAAAGACGAATACATCACGATTGCCACGCAGCGTCCCGAAACTATTATGGCGGATATAGCGATTGCAGTTCATCCCGAAGACGAACGTTTTCAGCATTTGATTGGCAAAAAGGCGATCATTCCATTAATCAATCGTACCATTCCAATCATTACAGATACTTATGTGGAGCTAGATTTTGGTACAGGTGCATTGAAAATCACACCCGCGCACGATCCAAATGACTACGAAGTTGGACAACGCCACAATTTGAAAGTCATTGATATTTTGACGCCTGCTGGAAAGCTGAATGAGGAAGCACAAATCCTAGTTGGTGAAGATCGTTTTGCTGCGCGCAAGAAAATCAAACCACTATTGGAAGAAGCGGAGGCTCTAGTACAAATAGAAGATTATCGTACTAAAATTGGTCGTTCAGAGCGTACGGATTCGGTAGTTGAACCACGATTGAGTAAGCAGTGGTTTGTAGATATGAAGCAATTCGCGGCGGATGCTTTGGAGGCTGTTCGCAGCAAAGAAGTGACCTTCTATCCAGAGCATATGTTCAATATGTATCACTCTTGGTTGAATGAAGACAACATCCGCGATTGGTGTATTTCTCGGCAGTTGTGGTGGGGACAGCGTATTCCTGCTTGGTACTATGAAGACGATGTTTTTGTCGCAGAAAGTGAAGAAGAAGCACTAGCACAAGCGAAGGAAAAATATCCAAATATCACTTTAGCAGAATTGCAGCAAGACGAAGATGTTTTGGATACTTGGTTTTCGTCTTGGTTGTGGCCCATGTCAGTTTTTGATGGCTTTGAGTCGCAAGAAGAATTGAAGTATTACTATCCGACCAATGTGCTGGTGACGGGTTGGGACATTATGTTCTTCTGGGTGGCGCGTATGATTATTTCGGGCTATGAATTTGCGCCTGAATTACTGGGCAAAGATCACGAAATAATGCCATTCAAAGATGTGTATTTCACAGGAATGGTACGCGATGAAAAGCGTCAGAAAATGAGTAAATCCAAAGGAAACTCACCTGATGCTTTGGCTTTGATTGAAAATTATGGCGCAGATGGTGTTCGCTTTGGAATGTTGCTTTCAGGAGCAGCAGGCAATGATATTATTTTTGATGCACCTTTCGATAAAGCAACTAAGTCTGTCCTCAACGAAAGTCAGCGTTGCTTGCAAGGACGCAATTTCTGCAACAAAATGTGGAATGCACTGCGCTTGATAAAAGGTTGGGAAATCACAGAAGATGCGCCAAGTGCTGTTAATCAACTAGCAACAGAATGGTTTGATAATAAACTGCAACAGACACTTAAGTCTTTAGATCAAAGTATGAAAGACTATCGCCTTTCCGAAGCCTTGATGACGCTCTACAATTTTATTTGGGGTGATTTCTGCTCTTGGTATTTGGAAATGGTGAAACCTGCTTATGGCGAACCCATTGATCGCACCACTTTGAAACAAACCATTGAATTTTACGAGCGATTGATGACGATTTTGCATCCATTTATGCCTTTTGTTACAGAAGAAATTTGGCATCAATTGAAAGCGCGCGCAAAAGGAGAGGATTGTATCATCAGTACTTATCCAAAAGCGCAATCTTTTAATAAAACGATCATCGAAAAAGTAGAACGTGCCAAGGAAGTGACGGCAAAAGTGAGAGAAATCCGCAACACTAAAGGTATTTCTCCAAAAGAAGCCTTATCGCTTTACGTTCAAGAAAGCCCAAATTCGTTGGCACTTTACGAACTAGCAGGACTAAAAGCCATGATCGAAAAAATGGCGAACTTGACGGGTCTGTATTTCACTTCAATGGAAGAAGTAGAAAGCAGCATTGGTTTTGTTTCTGGCACGGAAAAGTACTTCTTGGAAGTTCAACTGATGATAGATGTAGAAGCGGAACGCGAGAAATTGCAGAAGGAACTCGAGCATCAGCGTGGCTTCGTGAAAGGTGTAGAAAAGAAATTGAGTAACGAACGCTTTGTGAATAATGCACCTGCGGCAGTAGTGGATAAGGAGCGTAAGAAATTGGCAGATGGACAGGCACGGATTAAGATTTTGGAGGAGAGTTTGGAGAACTTAGCGTAAATTCGATTCATGTCATCAAGTAACTTTCCGTTACTTGGTGACTTTACACTCAACTACCTGACTATCAGAACTGTTACTCTAAAAATATCATTTGTTTTTCATACATTCGCAGCAATATGACAGCGGTAACAACAGCAGTTATAAAACCAACGATCTCTTCTGCATTTATGGAAACCATCCAAAATCTGGGTGGTACTTTTCAAATAGAAGGAGTTAGCAAAGAAGGTTTCCTTCAACTCTGCACCGATTATCCTGACCTTATTTTTGAACGAGAAGCAAATGGTATGCTGATACTTTTAATGCCCATCTTCGCGGCAAGTGGAATTCGAGAAAACAAGCTACAGACTTACGTTAGAATTTGGCAAATGAAGACTAACCAAGGAGAAGTATTTAGTTCTAGTACTGGTTTTGAGCTTCCTGATGGTGCAATGAAAAGTCCTGATGTTGCTTGGGTAAATAGTGAAAAAATGGAGCAATTCACTCCACAAGAAATAGAAGGTACTTTCTTAGCAGTCGTCCCTGATTTCGTAATCGAATTGCGCTCCAAAACCGACCAGCTTTCCAAAGTCAAAGAGAAAATGCAGAAAGTTTGGATCGAGAATGGTGTTCGGCTTGGCTGGCTCATTGATCCTTATGAAGAAAAGGCATATGTTTATCGAGAAAATGGTAGTATCGAGGTGGTTGAAAATTTTGATGGGAGTTTGTTGGGAGAAGAAGTGTTGCCTGATTTTGAATTGAAATTAGGAGAATTCAAGGTATTGCAGTAATCTCTTGAATAACATACAAAACTAAAAATCAACACTTTACGTAATATTTTCATTTTAAGTTGAACGATATTTCCCAACCCACTTGAACGCTACACATTAACTCACTCCTAGCCGCTTCCCTCATTTTTGCAGTATTAACAAATTCAAATTACTGCAACTTATGAAAATATGTTTCGCGATTTTTCTGTTTACTTTTACTCAATTAACATCTTATAGTCAGGTGGAAGGTGACTTAGCTTTAGCCACAACTATTGGATATAGTTCGAATGGAATCCCTTCTTTGGGCTCAGGTCTTGCACTTGGTTATTTTGACTACTACTACTATCATTCTCTTGGCGCAGGCGTAACAATTGAAGGTTTAATCCCATTAGCAGAAGATAAGGTTTGGGGAGTAAAGTTTGGAACACAAGCCTTCATTGCAGTATATCCTTTTGGATTGGATACTGCACTGGATATGATTCATTATTGGTCAAGCGAATCTTCTGAATGGCATTTTTCACCTAGTATTGGATGGTCTGCTGGAGTTATCAATTTTAAATATGCTTATTCGACTCCTTTTATAGACAATGAAATGATAAATATTTCAAAGCATCAATTTACTGCTAAGATTTTTATTCCTCTTCTCTTCAAACCTTGGAAAGATATATTCTCCAAGAATGACTAACGATCTTTTTTGGGGTTCAAATTATCCAGTAATGGAAAATTACTGGATAATTTGTAGCAAGTTCTAAAACGCAACACCCAACGTAAACACCAAGCGCGAAGGACGATCATCAAATTTATATTCTTGCCCTGCGACGGTGATGTGGTTTCCAAATTTGGAGAGATTGCCTTCATAGCGCACATCGAATAGAATTTTCTTAATTTCAATACCCAAACCTGCTTGAAAACCTAAAGTCAAATTCTGAAAATCCTGCTTGTAGCCTTCTATGTCTAGCTCTGAATTGCTGCGCAAAAAGACGTGTCCTATCAAACCTGCCTGTGGCTTAATTGGTCCGAGTTGCATCCCTACAATCAGTGGAATATCTAGGTACTGATATTTTTCGGATACCACACTACCTAAACTATCTGTTCCCAATTGAAAATCTACTTTGTTGGAATTGAGTAGGATTTCAGGCTGAATGAAGAATAAGTCGGTAATCGGAATTTTAGCGAATAATCCAGCGTGAACGCCGAATTTAGCATCTTGCACGGCGAGATTGAATTCTTCTAAGGTTTCAGAATTGGTGATGAGCAGTTGACTAGGTTCTAAATCAGTAGTACTCAATCCTAAACGAGCACCAAATTTAGCCTGAGAAAATGCGAAAGTAGCAGCGAATAATAGGCTACTCAAAATGAGTGTTTTTTTCATGTCAAGTGTTTTTAGTAGTAGCGGAAAATAGTGTGTAGCCCAAATTGCACTTTTATAAAGGATTTGAAGTAGCAAAAACTTTGATCTTTGCTCTTGTCAAATCATGGCGGCATCGAACCGCTATGATT
>JBCDFY010000155.1:0-17815 GCA_039176995.1 Bacteroidota bacterium | reverse complement strand
CAACAAATAAATAAATCAACAATTACTCCTGCTCCATCATCCACTCCATACATTGATTAATCTCTCCTAGATAACGTTCTATTTTTTTAGAATCATTATCTCCTTTTTCTTCCTCGAATTGCTTTTTTACTTGTGTTATCTTTTCTTTAAAAATTGTTGTGTCCGCTTGTTGAGTCGCTAGGGTTTCTTTTAACGCCTTTCGCTCTGCAAGCAATTTGGTGTTTTCAGTAGTTAAACGTTCGATTTTCTTTATCAATTGTCGAACTTTGAGTTCTATATTTCCAATTTGATCGAATAATTCCATATTACTTTGACTTCCGTCTTTTGGCTTTTTCCACATTTAACGCCTAATCACTGCTCCAAGTTGCTGCTCGTACTGACCAATTAGTTTATTTACTACTTTATCTACTTCTTTATCTTTCAAGGTTTTTTCTGCATCCTCAAAAGTTAAACTAATCGCGTAAGATTTTTTGCCCGCACCTAATTGCTCCTCATTTTCATAAACGTCAAACAAATTGACTGCTTTCAGTAGTTTTTTGCCCGTTTTTTGTGCTAATGTCGCAATATCTTGAAATTTAACGGATTGTGCAACCACCAATGCCAAATCTCTGCGCGTAGAAGGATATTTTCCGGGTTCTTCTACGATTAATTTGCTCTTTCTCGCCACTTTGAACAAACTCTCCATTTGGAAATCCGCGTAGAAAACATCGGTTTTTACGCCCAGTGCTTTCGCCAGTTTCGCGCTCACTTTTCCAAAATTCACAATCACTTGCTGACCACGATGATATTTCACACCATAAGCAAATTGCTCACCGTCTGCATCACTTTCTTGATAACTTTCTAAGCCAAAACGACTCAATATTTTTTGTACATAAGCCTTCAAAGTGTAGAAATCAACCGCTTTATTATTATCACTCAACCAGCTTTCGGCGTCGCGCTTACCAGTTAAGGCGACGCTCAAATGTTCAGTTTCTTTAAAATTCTCACCTTCCAATTTTTCATAAGTTCTTCCCAATTCAAACAACCTCAAATCACTTTGCTGCCTGTTTTGATTATGAACAATCGTTTCCAAAGTAGAAAACAGCATATTTGTACGCATAATGTCCAAGTGTACATTAGACGTATTGTGAATGAAAGCTAATTTTTCTTTTGCTACAGGCAAGAGTTCTTCGTAATATTTGGATTGCGATAGAGAAAGACTCATGCACTCAATAAAGCCATTTCCAACTAGCAAGTCACTCACCGTATTGCGAATGGATTGCTTACTTGGATGCGTTCCGTAAGTCAGAGACATACTAATCTTATTGGACATTGGAACATTATTCAAGCCGTAAATGCGCAAAATTTCTTCGATGATATCCGCAGGACGCAGGACGTCAGATTTGTTGGTTGGTACTTTTACAGTGAAATCGTTATCGGTTTTGGCAGTGATTTCCATTTCTAGTGCATCCAAAATTTCGTGCACTTTTTCTTTTGGAATATCTTCTCCGATTAAAGTATTGACGTGCTGATATTCCGTCGTAATTTCAACTGGAACGATTTTTTCGGGATATAAATCCACAATTTCGGAAGCAATGACACCACCTGCTAATTCTTGCATCATCATCGCTGCTCTCTTCAGGGCATAGACACAAATATTTGGGTCGCTACCTTTCTCAAACACCTTCGCCGCATCGGTTCGCAAGTTGTGGTGCATACTAGAACGACGAATAGATTTTGGATTGAAATGCGCAGATTCGAGAAAAATGGCAGTTGTTTCATCGGTTACTCCTGAATCAATGCCACCAAAAACGCCACCTATACACATTCCCTTTTCTTCGCCATCGCAAATCATCAAATCAGTTGCCAATAATTTGCGATCTACTTCATCCAAAGACTTGAAAATGCTGCCTTCTGGCAAAGTTTCGACGATGATTTTGTTGTTAGTAATTTTGGAAAGATCAAAAGCGTGAAGTGGCTGTCCAAATTCGTGCAAAATGAAATTGGTGATGTCCACTACATTATTAATAGGACGAACGCCAACTGCTTTTAAGCGATTTTTTAACCAGTCTGGCGATTCCGCAATTTTTAGATTAGTGATGCTCACACCTGCATAGCGTGGACACGCCTCATAATTACGTACTTCCACCTCAACTGCTGCATCTTTCTTTTCAATTTTGAAATCGGAAACGTTAGGCATTGCTACCTCGCCTGTATGTTCGTAATTAATTTTCAAAGCTGCTCCCAAATCTTTTGCTACTCCTAAATGATTTGTAGCATCCGAACGGTTCGGCGTCAAACCAATTTCATAAACAATATCTGATTCTAAATTATAGACTTCACTCGCAGGTGTTCCTGCTACGGTCTCTTCTGGCAATACAATAATGCCATCGTGATCATCACCCAAGCCCAATTCATCTTCTGCACAGATCATTCCAACGGAGGCTTCTCCTCGAATTTTTCCTTTTTTGATTTTAAAAGAATCTCCATTTGTTGGATATAGAGTTGTGCCAACCGTAGCGACTAATACTTTTTGCCCTTTTGCCACATTTGGCGCACCACATACAATTTGTAAAGGCTCTCCATTTCCTACATCTACTTTTGTCAAGGACAAACGGTCTGCATTGGGATGCTGACCACATTCCAAAACATGACCAACCACCACGCCTTTTAAACCTCCTTCAATGCTTTCCACCTCTTCCATACCTTCCACTTCCAAACCGATTTCTGTCAATATCTCGCCTACCTTTTCCGCGTCTAAATCAATTTGTAGATATTCTTTCAGCCAATTTAATGATACGTTCATTTTTTCTATCGTTGTTTGATATTGTTCGAGTTAGTTTAATGGCTTCGCCGTTTGATACTGTCTGAAAATAACTCTCCTTAACATCTTACTTTCTAAATAGAGCGCAAAGATAAAAGAAGCCAAATAGAATCAAACAGATCAGCACAAGAGAATTGAAATTTGTCTATATGATTGAGGTTTAATAACTTGCGATAACTAAAAAACATATTCTATAGCTTCTCTGTTCCCAGATATGGATCCATTTTTGGAAGGCAGTGATTTTCCTGATGTGCATCAAAAATTCTATCAACTTCCCATTTTTTTACGCGTCTAAAAATCCCGCTAGGGATGGGCTATGGGTAGAAAAATGCTGAAAATGTTGTCAAGTGCCGTAGGTACGTACTATGACCCTGTTACAGTTCGCACCTATGGCGCTTAGATCAGGAAAATTTGGATAGTTCTACCCATAGTTCGCCTCTACGAGGCTTTGGAATTAAATATTTTGGACTTGTGGGAGGTCGATAGATCAAAAATTTGCGGTTATAATTAGTGAATTGCTCACGCCCTTGATCGTTCCCAGATATATTGCACGAGTAGAAAGCTATGTGTTTGAGGATATTGAGCCTAGTTCAGAAGTTGAAATCATGTATCTGGACATAGCAGTGATTCGATCTAAAATAGAAGAGCCATTTACAGCCTATGAAATAGCACCACCACCACCAATTTTCGAGCAAGAAGAAATCACGTGGATACAATCACTGACGAAACAAAACTAATAAACTGGAATTTACCTCGAAAACGATTGAAACGAGGCAAGGCGATATTGCTGCTTGACTTACTTCCTGTATCGTCCTAAAAATCACCATTCCTCCTCTCCATAATCAGGATACTGCGGAGGCGCATTACCTACGGATTCTAGTAACTTAAAACCTTTGGTCGGTTTTCGTTGAGTATCAATAGAGAGTACGTCAATAGTAAATTCCCAATGTGCTCCAAAATCAAATAAATAGATAAACTGTTTGCCTTCATAAAACCCTAGTTCCCCAAGTTGAACGGAATCCGCAAGTATTCCATCTCCTTCGTAACCACGACTATCTACATAAGAGCGTCTGTAATTTCTGCTTTCGTCTGTGTAGAAAACATACAAATGATCATCTTCAAATTGATATACTTCTTGAATCGCGCAGTGTAGCTCTTCTAGTGTACTATTAGCATCTAAAATGATAGTACGATAAAGTTTCGGAGTTAACGCTACTTTAAATGTATATTGCCCTTCGATGAAGGAGCGTGTTAGTGGATACCAATTGTTTGATATAGCTTCTTCAGGTAAAACTTTTAAAAAAGCTTTGATAAATGCTTCCTTGTATGGACGATAAAATACCGCTTCAAGAGAATCATTTCCTTTGTTGGAAGCAATTTCTTCTTCCTCTTCTTCAAGAGAAAAGGTATGATAAGGATCAAAGTTTTTCCAAGCGTAACGTGGTCTTTCTTTGAACAAAACGGGAATTATGTTTTTCCCAAGTTCAGTTATAGCAGCAAGCTTGTATGGAAAGACATAGCTAGAAGGTCGTTTTTCTAGAGACTCGTCCCAAATCAATTCTAGTAGTCCAAAAGCAGCAAAAATTTCTGCAATTGAAGTTTCGTCAGGACTATATATTTTTCCTTCTCGCTTCAATTCAAATTCCCCTATCGTAATCCATTTTCCTATCTTTTTTTTCGATAGCTTCGTGTAGAATTCTTTATCAAAACCGCCTCTAATGTCATAAGCCGCTTCCCAATCTACATAACACCAAAAGCTCTCCAACAAAAAGAAATACTGCTCTGCCTTATTTAATGACTGTTTGAACTGCTTTACCTTAGAAGCATTAGATAACAAGAAAAATTTGCTCTTCGCCTTTTTGATTTGTGTTAGTTCGCTCACCCTAGCGATGTAGAAGAAAGTATTGATTGTACTAAAAACTGTTTGCTGATTCCTACTGTTGACACATGGTGTTTCGTAATGTAATTTTTCGTTCAACTTCGATAAATCTGCATTTCGTAATACCCGCTTCGTCTTCGTCAGTTCAATTCCTTTTTCCGTACTGAAATAATCAAGAAAAATTTGAAAATCTTGGAGGATGGGTTGTTCTATTATGAGCATAGATTTGAGTATTATTCAGACTTCATCCCATTCATTGCTTCCACCCCTGCCACTTCTGGCACCCGACTTTTCAAAGTCTGCTCAATCCCCGCACGCATGGTCATTGTGGACATACTACATCCTTCGCAGTTGCCCAACCATTTGAATTGGACGATATTCTCTTCGGTTATATTAACCACTTCAATATTTCCGCCATCTATCGCAAGATGTGGTCGGATATGGTCTAGAGCACTCTCTACTCTTTCTACTAATTGAGCTTTATCTTCTGTCATATTATTTAATTAAAGTGCGCAAGCGACTTGCAGGATAAATAGAGCACGCAAAGACGCGAAGGCGCGAAGTTTTTTTAGTTTTACAAAGTTAACGAAATAATGCCGTATCAAATCAACAGTTCAATACATAAACAAATCAGCTACGAAGATCAATTCTTCATCTGCACCATCTCTGTCGGTGGCAAATATTCATTTCTGATTGCCACTTGCTGCAAAACGCCTTTAGCTACTTTTTGGAAGGCTGCTGCTGGAATACTTTCCTGATCTAAAACAATAGGATCGCCTTGATCTCCAGATTCCCGGATGCTTTGCACAATTGGAATTTGTCCAAGTAGCACCGATTCGCTTTTCTTTGCTAATAATTTTCCACCGCCTTGTCCAAAAATATAGTATTTGTTACTTGGCAATTCCGCTGGCGTAAACCACGACATATTTTCCACTACACCTAAAATTGGAACGTTGACATTTTGTAATTGGAACATACTTATTGCTTTAATAGCATCTGCAACAGCAACTTCTTGCGGCGTCGTGACTATGACTGCACCAGTTACAGGAACACTTTGTACCAAAGTTAATTGTACGTCACCTGTTCCTGGCGGCAAATCAACGATTAGATAATCCATTTCCTCCCAAATTACTTCGCTGATGAATTGCTTGATAACGCCTGCTAGACGAGGACCACGGAGTACAACGGCTTGCTCTGGTTCAATAATGAAGCCAATAGACATTACTTGAATGCCGTGCGCTTTGAGTGGTAGCATTTTTGGTGTGCCATACAACTTTTCCACCTTTGGGCGCTGTCCTTGAAGTCCAAACATAGTAGGAATAGAAGGACCGTAAACGTCTGCGTCTATCAAGCCAACGCGCGCGCCTAGTTGATGTAATGCCAAGGCTAGGTTGCTAGCTACTGTAGATTTACCAACGCCACCTTTACCCGAAGCTACTGCGATGATATTTTTGACTTGTGGCAGCGCGCTCGTTTTTTTTGCTTGCGGATTTTGAGTCATCATGTGGACATTCACTTCTGCATCGGGATAAAGTTTTTGAATCGTACCAATACAATTGAAATGAATATCGGATTTATGTTCCATATTGAGCGAAGGCAAAGCTAGGGTAAAATTGACATTGTCGCCATCAATTTTCAGGTCTTGCACCATTTGCCTCTCGATTATACTTTGTCCCGATTGAGGGTCGCGCACCATGGAAAGGGCTTCAATTATAAGAGAGCGATCTATCGCCATGTATTGTTATTAGTTAATGATAGTTTATCAATAGATTTTGCTTGTTCGTCGAATGTGATATAACAAAATGAAAGAATAAACAGTTTTTAGGAATGCAAAACTCTTAATTTTTCTTGACAGAATGAACTTCAAGTAGAGCTAAGAATTTTATTTGCTGATACCCGATTATTAATTAAGTAAAAAAAAAGAAATCCAAATTATGAAATTGAAACCCGTCAATTTACTATTGATCATTGCTTTGATCGCAGGTAGTTTTTATTTAGGAACAACTTGGAAAAAAGAAACAGCTACGACTGTTGAAAGAATACCCACAGAAGATAAAATACCTAATCGGGTGATTCCAACTCGCCCAGCCAATAACAATTTGTCAGATCGTCTCAATCGTGACGAAGAAGCCACCATTAATTTATTTGAGAATGCTGCACCATCTGTGGTTTTCATCACAACCACTGCTCTGCAGCGTAATCGGTTTACTCGCGACGTGACGGAAATCCCACGCGGTACAGGTTCTGGTTTTGTGTGGGATTTGGACGGTCATATCATTACCAACTACCACGTTGTTCAGGGTGTGGCAGAGAATGGAGATAAAGTTAGTGTTACATTTTATGACCAAAGCACTTGGGATGCAGAAGTAGTGGGTTACGCAGCAGAAAAAGATTTAGCAGTATTGAAAATTGATGCGCCTAGAGAGTTACTACGCCCAATTCCCTTAGGAACTTCTGAAAACCTGAAAGTTGGACAATCTACTTATGCAATTGGGAACCCCTTTGGTTTAGATCAAACCCTGACAACAGGAATCGTGAGTGCCTTAGGAAGAGAAATTGAGTCCATTGGTCGCGTACAGATTAGAGATGTTATTCAGACAGATGCAGCGATCAATCCTGGTAATTCAGGTGGACCACTTCTGAATTCTGCTGGTGAATTGATTGGTGTAAATACGGCAATTTACTCACCCTCAGGAGCTTATGCAGGCATTGGTTTTTCTATTCCAGTGGATGCTGTGAGAACCGTGATTCCAGATTTAATCCAGTACGGAAAAATCAACCGTCCAACTATCGGAATTTATCCCTACACACAAGGTGGAACTCAAATAGAAGGAGTGCTGATACTAGATATTGTAGATGGAGGTGGTGCTGAGAAAGCGGGCTTGCGTCCGAGTGCGCGCGATCGTTATGGAAGAATTATCTTAGGAGATGTGATTACGGCGATTGATGGTAATGAAATTACTTCTTACAGTGATCTAATTCTGACTTTAGATGAATATCAATCGGGTGATATGGTCCAAGTGCGCGTGCGTAGAGACGGAGAAGAAGTAGAAGTACCTGTGGAATTAGGGACGGGAATACAGTAATCAATAAGGCTCTTATTGGAAATCAAGTTGCTTGAGCGAAAAGCGTTCTTTTACAGCTCAAGAGCGCATCAAGTGCTGTGGGAAAAATTCTTTCAGGAACGAGCAAAAATCAGCTTTTGGCTGATTTTGTTCGCTCCAAAAGAATTTTTTGATGGATTGAAAACGGCTCGACGCCGTTCTCGATCCAAAATACGCTAATTATCATTCTTTGATTACCACTGATATTTTGAGATATAGATCGCAATTTGAAGCCTAAATTGAGCCATTAATAAATCAGATTTCATCGTCCAAAAATGCTCATCAGCTTGAAGTTGGTGAGCATTTTTTATGTCAGCTTGATACAAAATCTATCCCTTTGAATCGAACACGAGTACTGCATTATTCTTTCTATTATAGACAAATGTAATCAAAATGATTGCACGTTTACCTAACATTTAAAACTAGAAAGATAATGGCTGACCATAATAAAGCAGTTGAGCATTTGAATGATTTGCTAGAGAAAACTTACGATGCAGAAGCAGGGTATAAAAAAGCAGCAGAGGAAGTAGAGGTACCGCAATTGGTGAACTTTTTTGAAACCAAAGCGAAGCAACGTTATGATTTTGGACATGAGATCAAAGCGGAGATTAAATCCTTGGGCGGAACACCTGACAAAGGGGGTAGCGTAAAAGGGAATTTGCATCGCACTTGGATGAATGTCAAATCCGCACTCTCTTTGAATGATACCGAAGCGATTTTGGAAGAATGTGAGAGAGGCGAAGAGGCGAGTTTAAAAGAATACGACGAAGCATTAGCAGATCAAAGTTTACCGACTTCAACGAGAACGCTTTTGCAAAAGCAACGTACTCGTATCGTAGAAGCCTTGACGAGCATTGATGTAAAAGAAGAAGTTTATGACGACTAATTCATAATTGTTTCAGAGGCTAGATTCAAAAGCCAAGATTAGATAAGGCAGATCATTCGCAAAGTGATCTGCCTTATTTTTTGTTATTCAATCAACTTGCTTTCTAATAAAAAAGTACGCCTTCACCTCATGATTAGGATAACCAAAAATATCATGAGTGCCCATTCTCATCCAATACTTCGTACCAATAAATATGAGGTAAGGCTTGTGCAATAATGTCTGGATATGCATCATCATCTATGTTCATAAATAAAATGGTATCCATATTATCATCCAAGATGATTTTATTCTATTTCCCAGTTAAATCACTGTCTGATGTTGAGCTGAGACAGGAAAACTCTAAAGTACAGACTAGAGAAAAATATGAAATGGGAGAATTTGTACCATAAAAAATGACAGGCAAAGTCAAATTGCCCGTCCTTCGTATATCTATACAAAATCTGATTGATGTTTTCGATACCTACTTTTATGGACATAAGAATTCAATCCCTTCATAATCAATTCCCCATTACGCCAGATATTCGCACTTACACCATAGCAGTTGAAACCAACCCTAACTTCGTAGTCTACTTCTTTTTCGTTTTCATAAACCATAAATTGATGGAAAGCTCCCCAAAATGAAAATTCAGAAGACATTTTGCGTCCATTGTAACGAATGGATTCTACGCCCCAAATGCTGTTGTGTAAGCTGATTTCATTGCCATCGTGAAAAATTGAGAATAATTTCATAGTAGTAAATTTATGAGATTGCGAAATACGAGATTTGATACGCAAAAGGCTGATAATCAAATATTTGTTTGATTTTGGGAGCAACTAAATTAAGGAGTAGGTTATATTTTATCTCCTCCTTTAATCATTATTTTTTGCGCTACTGATGATTCAAATATGCAGATAAGGAGAATGCAATCCAGCTTTCTTCGGCAAATCCAAGCAGATTTTCGATAAATGCTTGAGTGTTTTTGCTACTTTCACCGCTGTAACTAAATGTGCAACTAGAGATGCTACAAATTGATGGCTTAAAAGGAAATGAAACCGTCAAAGGCGAGTCGAGACTTACTTACCTTAGTGTCTTAGTGGTTTATAAGATCGTCGTATGAAAATTGCAGTTTTTCCAGGTTCCTTCGACCCAATCACCAGTGGTCACGTAGATCTAGTACGGCGTGCACTGCCTTTATTTGATGAAGTCATTATCGCGATTGGCATTAACTCACAGAAGAAATATTTATTTTCATTGGAGCAGCGAATGGCTTGGTTGGAAAAAGTATTTGCAGATGAGCCAAAAGTAAAAGTAGGGAGTTTTCAAAGATTGACGGCGCATTACTGCAAAGAAATAGGCGCGAAATACCTGATTAGAGGTTTGCGAAATGCTTCGGATTTTGATTACGAAAAAACGATTTCTCAGTTAAATCATATCGTTGGAGAAGGCATAGAAACTATCTTTTTGATTTCACAGCCAGAGTATTCGCATATTAGTTCAACTATTGTTCGAGAGATCATCAAAGGCGGTGGTGATGCGAGTATGTTTTTACCCCAAGAAATCAATGTAGATGACCAGCGATTTGAAAAATATGAACTAGAATAAGCCCTTCTTTTCCATGAACCGAGAATTTCTCGTCAATATCATTTTTCTCGTTGCGATCAATCTGCTTATCAAGCCGTTCTACATTTTTTTCATTGAGCGAGATGTTCAAAATGTGGTAGGAACAAGCGAATACGGTATTTACTTCGCTTTGCTGAATTTAGTATTAATTCTCGAAATCGTAAACGACTTTGGCATCCGCAATTTTACGAGTCGCTACATTGCTCAAAATAATCACTTGCTCCACAAATACTTTCCTGATTTACTCTCTCTCAAGCTCGTTTTAAGTCTGATTTACTATTTTGCCAGCCTATTGATTGGTTGGTGGCTAGGCTATTTACAAGAATATATGATTTTATTCAATGTATTGATTATCAGTAAAATGATAACGAGTGGTATTAGTTTTTTACGAGCAAATATCATTGGTTTGGCGTATTATCGTAGTGATAGTATACTTTCTGTTTTACATCGTTTAATTTCTATTTTATTCTGTGGATTGCTGCTTTGGATACCCACTTTTCGAGCTGATTTTACCATGAACTGGTTTGTTTATTGTGAGCTTTTGGCACTTTTACTTACACTTTCAGTTGCTTACATTTTACTTCGAAGATCTCTTTCTAGCTTCAATTTTCGCATTAATTATCAAAGAATAATCGTGTTTCTTCGCCAAAGTTTACCCTACGCACTCATCGTCTTTTTGATGATGATTTACAATAGAATTGATGCGGTGATGCTAGAACAGTTGCTAGAAAATGGGAAAGAAGAAGCCGGGATTTATGCAGCAAGTTATCGCTTATTAGATGCCGCAGTAATGTTTAGTTTTCTCTTTGCGAATTTGTTATTGCCTATGTTTTCTAAGATGCTCAAAGCTAAAGAAAGTATCAATGATTTGGTGAAATTTACTTTTCAGCTAATGATGGCAGTAGCAATTTCGGGTGTTGTGGCAACTTATTTTTTTAGGACAGAAATCATGGATTTGTTGTATGTAGGCGCGACGGTTTATTGGGGAAATATCTTAGGTATACTAATGTGGAGTTTCATTGCGATCAGTGCAACTCACGTTTTCGGGACAGCTTTGCTGGCTAATGGAAATTTGCGTGCTTTGAATTACTTGTCCCTGCTGGGAATTGTTCTCAACATTGTTCTAAATTGGTATTTCATTCCTATTCACAGGGCCTATGGTGCTGCGATGACCACTTGTATTACTCAGTTTTTTGTTGTCTTAGGGGAAATCTACTTAGTTGTTCGCTTTCTTCAATTACAAACACCCAAAATGTGGTTGAGGATGATACTTTTTGGCGTGAGCTTATTTGGAATCATTCATTATGGAGAGCAACTTCTGGTTTTGGATTGGCGAATCAGCTTTTTCATCGTTTTTGCAATAGGAATTAGTTTGGCATTTCTTTTCAAATTGATTCACCTTAATTCCATAAAAATGCTATTTTCACAAACCTAAAATTATCAAATTCCGCACTTAAATTCTGGATGTTTGTTATTATACAGCTTATACCTCTAGCAAAGCATAAAAGAAAAAATTTCGTGCCTTTGCGTACACTTTTAATCATAGAAATATGAATCTGACAGGACAAAATATACTCGGCTACGAAACCTCAAGACAAGGAATAAATACTTTCCAAGCTCATAATCCCAATAACGGTACCGCACTTCCCGAAAACTTCCATGAAGCGACTGCTGAAGAAATCAATACTGCTTGCGAAAAAGCAGAAATGGCGTTTGAGATTTATCGTAAGTTAACCGCCGCGGAACGAGCTCTGTTTCTGGAAACCATCGCTGAGGAAATTATGAGTCTGGGAGATGATTTGCTGGAACGTTGTCATTTAGAATCGGGATTGCTTGTCAAACGCTTTCAAGGAGAGCGCGGCAGAACAGTGAATCAGCTACGACTATTTGCGGAACTGCTTAAAGAAGGCTCTTGGGTGGACGCAAAAATTGATAACAAAAACGCAGATATTCGACAAATGCAAGTGCCGCTTGGTCCAGTTGGAGTTTTTGGTGCCAGCAATTTTCCTCTAGCATTTTCAGTAGCAGGTGGAGATACAGCTTCAGCTTTGGCTGCTGGCTGTAGTGTAGTCGTGAAAGGACATCCAGCACATCCAGGTGTCTCGGAGATGATTGGAAAAGCGATTCAAAAAGCTGCTCAAAAAACGCGGATGCCAGATGGAGTTTTTTCTATGGTGCAAGGCAAATCCATCGAAGTAGGTCAAGCAATCGTGAAGCATCCTTACATCAAAGCGATTGGTTTTACAGGTTCTTACAAAGGTGGAAAAGCGATCTTTGATGAAGCAAATCGACGTCCTGAACCGATTCCTGTTTATGCAGAAATGGGAAGCACCAACCCCGTATTTATTCTTCCTAACATAATTAAAGAAAAGGGAGAAGAAATTGCTACCAACCTACGAAAATCGGTTACCATGGGCGTTGGTCAATTTTGCACCAATCCTGGTTTGACCATTCTTCCTAATGTTGAGGAAAGAACCCTTTTCATCAATGCGGCGAAAGAGGCTTTCGACATCTCTTATTCCGCAACCATGTTGACCGAAGGCATTAAGAAAAATTATAATGCAGAACTAGAAAAGCTACAAAATCAAACAGGAGTAGAAGTACTGTCAACTGGCGACGAGCGCGAAGAAGGTGAGCAGGGAATTCCACACTTGCTACAAACAGATGTTGCGCACTTCTTGAAAAATGAGGTCATGGAAAATGAAGTATTTGGTCCTTCTACTTTACTGATTAATGCCTCTTCTAAGGCCGAAATACTGCAATTCGCTCGCCAACTACATGGGCATCTGACAGCAACGGTACATGGAACAAAAGAAGATTTGAAAGAGTACGAAGACTTAATTGAAGTACTGCATCGCAAGGTGGGAAGACTATTAATTAATGGATTTCCAACAGGAGTAGAAGTGTGCCATGCGATGGTTCATGGTGGTCCATTTCCAGCTACGACCGATTCAAGAATGACTTCGGTTGGGACTGGCGCAATTACTCGTTTTACGCGTCCACTTTGCTTTCAGAATTTTCCTGATTTTCTTTTACCAAAAGAATTAAAAGACAAAAATACATTGGAAATTTGGCGGTTAGTCAATGGAGAATGGAAAAAATGATCACATGACTCGGTAGCGCGCTTTAATCATCATGAACACGCCATAAGCCGTTAAACCAATAGCAATTATAATTGCTAACGCGACTGATTGTTCTTGCAATACTTGAAGTGCACTATCCGTATTTTTCATATTTCCCGCATTACTATTGATGGCAACTTGCAGCAAAAAATAGCCAATGATTCCAAAAACAACTCCTCTTGATGGCAGCCCGATTTGACCTGCTTTTTCATAGATTTCTTTTTTTTTACCAGAAAGCTCTCGCAGATTCACTTCTTCCATAAATTTGGAGGTAAAGCCCTTATATACTTGATAAATTGCGGCAATCAATAAGCCAATTGCAACAACAGCAATTAACCATTTTCCAAATGGTTGATTTAATAGGGTATTCAGTAAATCTTGTTTACTCGAACCACTAGAAGAACTACTATTGATAACTAGAGAAAAAGCGTAAATTGCTAGACCACCATACAAAGTTCCTGAAGCAGCATAACCAATTCGTTTTCCTATATTTTTTGCATCAACTTCACTATTCCCTTCTGGATCTTCGATGCTTCTATACCATCTCCAACTAAAGTACCCTAATAATCCAATTCCAATCAAAACCAAAAGCACATTACCAAATGCTTGCTCATGCAAGAACTGGATTACACCTTTACTGCCTACATCTCTGTTTTGTTGAAAACTAGCAGTTAGAATAGCAAAAATACCGATCAAGAAATAAACAATTCCTTTAGAAAATAAACCGAAGCGATAGAATTTTTTGACAGAAGATTTCATCCTTAGCAAGTAGTTGAGACAAACAAATAGTAATTGTGATTTCTTCTAAAACAGTAAAATTTGCTTAGATGATCGTTTTATTTTTTAATATCTTCTTTGTCAGGGAAATCACATACATTTGTGGCAATACGCAACCTATTGATTACTTGCTATAAACATAGATTTCATGTTAGGATTAGACTCGACTACTACGGGAAAAATAAATGATTGGTTGAAAGGCAGCTACGATACACAAACTAAAACTGCTATTCAAGAACTCATTGATAATCAAGATGCTACAGCATTGACGAATGCTTTTTACAAAGATTTGGAATTCGGAACAGGAGGCTTACGTGGTATCATGGGTGTTGGATCCAATAGAGTGAATAAATACACGCTAGGTGCCGCTACGCAAGGCTTCAGTAACTATCTATTAAAAGCTTATCCTAATGAAAAAGTCAAAGTGGCTTTGGCACATGATAGCCGAAATAATTCTGAGGTATTCGCAAAAGTAGTCGCCGATGTCTTTTCAGCCAATGGTATTCAGGTCTACTTTTTTGAAGGAATGCGCCCGACGCCAGAATTGTCTTTTGTAATCAGGGAATTAGGTTGCAAAGGCGGTGTGATGTTGACCGCTTCGCACAATCCAAAAGAATACAATGGCTACAAAGCCTACGGTGCGGACGGCGGACAATTAGTAGCACCGCACGACAAAAACGTGCTAGAAGAAGTGCGTAAAATAAAGGAAGTGGAAGACATCAATTTTGATGGAAAGGAAGAGAACATCGAGCGAATTGGAGAGGCAATAGACGAGAAGTATTTTGATGCTTTGGCAGCTTTGTCCATTTCAAAAGAAGCTATCAAAAGACAAAAAGATTTGAAAATTGTCTTTTCGCCGATTCATGGAACAGGTGCGGTTTCCGTACCACCTATTTTGAAGCAATTTGGCTTTGAAAATATCATTACCGTTGAGGAACAAATGGTGGCAGATGGTAACTTCCCAACCGTTGTTTATCCAAATCCAGAAGAACACGAAGCACTAAGCATGGCACTGCAAAAAGCCAAAGAAGTAGATGCAGATTTGGTAATGGCAACCGATCCTGATGCAGATCGAGTAGGTATCGCTGTAAAGAATAATGAAGGGGAATTTGAGTTATTAGACGGCAATCAAGCAGCTTGCTTACTAATTCATTATGTATTGACCGCTTGGGAAAAAGCAGGAAAATTGAATGGTAATCAATACGTTGTAAAAACAATCGTCACTTCTTATCTAATTGACAAAATCGCAGCGTCCAAAAATGTGGATTGTTACAATACCTTGACAGGCTTTAAATACATAGGCGAATTGATGACCAAATTCGAAGGAGTGCGCACTTTTATTGCGGGTGGAGAGGAGAGTTATGGCTACTTGGTAGGAGAACACGCGCGTGATAAAGATGCGGTCATTTCTTGTGCGATGATTGCTGAAATGGTGGCATACTATAAAGATCAAGGTAGAAGTTTATTTGATGCTTTGTTAGATCTATATTTAGAGTTCGGTTGCTACAAGGAAAAATTGGTAGCACTGAAAAAAGAAGGAAAGAGTGGGGCAGAGGAGATACAAGCGATGTTGAAGGAATTGCGTGAAAATCCTCCGAGGGAGTTGGGTGGCTCAAGAATTACGACAATTAAAGATTACAAAAGTAGCGTCTCCAAGGACTTTGTAAATGACACTACTGAAAAGATAGACTTACCTTCCTCCAACGTCTTGCAATTTTTCACCGAAGATGGCAGCATTGTCTCTGCTCGTCCCTCTGGTACGGAGCCAAAAGTGAAGTTTTATTGCAGCGTGAATGCGCCTTTGAGTGATAGAGATGCTTATCAGGCTGTGAGTTCCGAGTTAGAAGATAAATTGCAAGCGATTTTGAAGGATTTGGAAGTAGTTTAAGTATGTGTAGGTGTACCAAAATCTCTTTAAAACAGGATGCCTCCTAAATCTTTAGAGTCGGAAAATTTGCAATACCAAGATTTATGAATGAACAAAACACATTTACCTAAAATACATCTTTCTCTTCCTATTGATTTCCTTTGGAAGTCATGCTCAAAAAACATCCGCTATAAGATTCAACGATAACAATTCCGAAATCAACATTCTCGAAAATCCTCTCAAGAAATTCGTGGGCGAATAGACATTAAAAGAAAACAAATGGTCGTAAAATTAGGGTGATAATAACGAAGAAATAGAAATCTTTCAACATTACACCCCGAGCAGTGCGATTAACACCAGCCATAGTTTGCTCTCTGTCATAGATAGACTAGCTCCAAATGGTCATATCCTTTGGACATACGATCCAGTCAAAAAGAAAATTTATCATTTGTTCAGTTTCGGAACATAAAGAATTGGCATAGGTGAAGGAACGGTCAATGAAGATACTGTGGTGGTGAGAGATCAGGTGATTGGTACATTTTTTCCTAGTGATGGTGGGAAGCCTTTCGATTTCAAGACCAAAAACCTGTTTATTTTTAGAAGAGCAGGGAGTGGGCTTAAAATACGGAAGGTGATTTACAATATGACATGACCCCAAATAAGTCCAAATACCGTAAATGAACCTCTCGTCCTCCCATTTATTTATCTCCAACCGTCTCACCAGCTACATTTGCTGTCGTCAAAACTATTTTAGAAATCATTCAAAATCAGACAGAGAATGTTTAGAGTTTTTATTGTAATTACGTTCTTATTTGCTAGCCTAGAGCAACTCAATGCACAATCTAAAGTTAGCTACGACTTTAAAAAAGGACAAGTATTGGACATCATGTTAATTACCAATAAACCCGACATTGAAGCCTTATTTGCAAACTACAAGAAAACTGCTTTTCCAGTAGCTATGAAATTAGGCTATCAACCACAGCCAGGATTTGGAATCGCGGAATATACGCAAGGAAATCAACAACCTGCTTCCTTCATTTTTGGAAAATGGAATAGCCTCGAAAAGAGAGAACAGTTTTTAACGGACATCACGAAATCTGTTCCTGATTTCCATGAACAACGTAGAAGTATGTTTGAACTCTTTGCGCTGACTTACTATGAAATGCAAGAGGACATTAGCTTTGAAATAGACAGAGAAAAGCTAGTGGTTGTTACCGCTTATTGGCAGCAAGAAGCATCAACTTTTCAATCATTCACTAAAGCGTGGTTAAAGACGGCCAAGAGGAGTGGAGGAGAGATCATATTAGAATTGACAGATGGAAAATCTCCGTTTGCTTACTATTATCAGCCTGATTATCTGGTGATTACGCAATGGAATGATCGAGAAGAATTTAATAAATTCTACAGCAAAAATTTGAAAATGGAGCAGGAAGGATTACGGCACGTAAATCAGTTTATTTTGAAGTAGGAGTGAACTTGAATGTCGTCAATTTAAATAGTATTTCGTTCACGTCAAATCAAATAGGCATCGAGCCTATTTGATTTGATCAGGGTTTAGGAGGGAGAAAAAATCGACTTTTGTCGATTTTTTCTCCCTCCTAAACCCTGATGGATTGGTGCGGACTCGACTACGTCCGCCTAAGGCACATACGCACGAAGCTAAAAATAACATATACATAGTTCATTGGGAATCAGGGCGAAAAAACCTGCTTAGCTTAGCAAAAAGGAAATAAAATCTAAGCAGTAAAAATGAATATAGAACAAATATCATCAAAAT
>JBCDFY010000154.1:0-17825 GCA_039176995.1 Bacteroidota bacterium | reverse complement strand
GTCCATCCAAATCCATCGAGGTTTCATAAGGACAAAAAATTGCTAAAAAGCCAATTTTTGTCCTTTTGAAACCTCGGTCCAATAATGGCGGGTTGATGCCGCCATGATTTGAAAAAAGCAGAGATCAGAGTTTTTGCTACTTCAAATCTTCTGTAAAAGTGCAATTTGGGATACACACATTACGCGCTTCTATAAGCACTATCTTCTCAAATTCGATATTTTGTGCAAAAGAAAAAGCACAAAAGAAAAAGAGCTACACAAAACCATGCTGTGTAGCCCTTCTCTTTTTCACTCAAAATAGGAATTGAGTTAAAAATCACTTCTTAAATTCAAAATCATCCAAAAAGCGCGTGTGGAAGTTCCCTGTTTTAAAATCTTCATTCTGCATCATCTGTTGATGAAATGGAATCGTTGTTTTAATACCCTCTACCACAAATTCATCTAACGCACGCGACATTCTCTTAATACATTCTTCTCTAGTTGATGCACGACAGATCAATTTACCGATCATAGAATCGTAGTTCGGTGGAATACCATAGCCAGCATAAACGTGCGTATCCACGCGAACACCATAACCTTTTGGACTGTGAAAAGATTGAATTTTTCCTGGGCTTGGTCGGAAATTATTGAAGGGATCTTCCGCATTGATTCGGCATTCCATAGCGTGTGCTTCTGGATAGTAATTTCCTCCTTCTAGCGGTTCGCCTGCTGCAATTTTGATTTGTTCCTTGATGAGATCATAGTTGATAACCTCCTCAGTTACAGGATGTTCTACTTGAACACGCGTATTCATTTCCATGAAATAGAAATCGCGATGTTTGTCCACCAAGAATTCTACTGTGCCCAAACCTTCATAGTTGATACACGCGCCTGCTTGAATAGCAGCTTCTCCCATGCGTTCTCTCAACTCATCCGTCATAAAAGGAGAAGGGCATTCTTCGATCAACTTTTGGTGGCGGCGCTGAATGGAACAATCACGTTCAGAAAGATGAATGACCTTTCCGTATTGATCGCCCACAATCTGGAATTCAATATGGCGTGGTTCTTCGATGAACTTCTCGATATAAATGCCATCATTTCCAAAGGATGCACCTGCTTCTTGGCGCGCAGCTTCCCAACCTTTCTCAAATTCATCCGCGGAAGCAACGATCCGCATTCCTTTTCCACCTCCACCAGCAGTTGCTTTCAAAAGTACAGGGTAGCCAATTTCCTTTGCCACCTCAAGTCCTTCTTTCACGCTTTCCACCAACCCTTCCGAACCTGGTACTACTGGAACACCTGCTGCAATCATCGTCTCTTTCGCTGTGATTTTGTCGCCCATTTTGCGAATCATCTCTGGTGTTGGGCCAATGAATTTTACGCCATATTCTGCACAAACCTCTGCAAAACCTGCATTTTCTGCTAAGAAACCATAACCAGGATGAATAGCATCTGCATTGGTGATTTCCACAGCTGCCATCAGGCGTGGAATATTCAAATAGGAATCTTTGGAAGACGGAGGACCGATACAAACCGCTTCATCTGCGAAGCGAACATGCAAACTTTCTCGATCTGCTGTGGAGTAAACGGCAACGGTAGCGATGCCCATCTCCTTACAAGTCCTCACAATGCGCAGAGCTATCTCTCCGCGATTGGCGATTAATATTTTTTTGAACATAAGTTTTTGTCAGATTTGATGTGAATGTCTGCTAATTCCTCAGGTATTAACCTTCTTCCACTAAGAACAAGACTTGATCGTATTCCACAGGCTGCGCATCTTCCACCATCACTTTCACAATAGTACCAGAAATTTCTGATTCGATTTCGTTGAATAGTTTCATGGCTTCCACGATACAAACCGTATCTCCTTTAGCCACTTTATCTCCTACTTTTACATAAACTGGCTTTTCTGGGCCAGAAGAGCGGTAGAATGTTCCAACAATAGGTGATTTGATCTCTAAGTAAGATTTATTCTCTGCTGGTGTTTCTTCTTTTGCTGCAGGAGCAGTAGGTGCACTTGCAGGAGTAGCTTGTGGAGCGGTTATGGGAGCGACAGGTGCAACTGCTTGAGGTACAGGAACAATGGTAGGCGAGGCGGGAACAACTGAAGTACGCGTTTTGCTATACTCTTTTGTTCTTACAGTCAATTCAAATTCTCCATCTTTCATTTTGAATTCTGACAATTCCAAACGATTGATGGTCTTTACTAAATCCAACATTTCCTTATAGGTCATAGGTCGGTAAGTTTTATGCTTTTAAATTTTGTGTAAAATCTATAATTTGGTCTATGTGTTAGTGCTTGATTTTAATCAAAAATTGATTAAGATTTTACGCGCTCCATATATGAACCTGTCTTGGTATCCACTCGAACTTTATCCCCTTCGTTGATAAACAAGGGAACACGAATTTCTGCACCCGTTTCTATTGTTGCAGGCTTAGTTGCATTGGTTGCGGTATCCCCTTTCAAACCTGGCTCAGTGTAAGTAATTTCTACCTCAATACTTGCTGGCAATTCCATCACGAGTGGAATCTCTTTTTGCGCATGATATAACACTTCCACATTCATTCCTTCTTTCAAGAACTTAGGATTTTCAATAAAATCTTCTTGTAAAGCAATTTGTTCGTAAGTATCATTATCCATAAAATGAAAACCCATGTCGTCATTATATAGATATTGAAATTTTCTACGCTCAATTCTGACTACATCTATTTTATGCCCTGCGGGAAAAGTA
This sequence comes from Bacteroidota bacterium, assembly GCA_039176995.1. Taxonomy (GTDB): domain Bacteria; phylum Bacteroidota; class Bacteroidia; order Chitinophagales; family Saprospiraceae; genus JAAUTG01. The sequence goes on along the minus strand of JBCDFY010000154.1, from coordinate 15,114 downwards.
TGATCTATCACTTTCCCATTAGTCAAACTCTTCAACTTAGTACGAACAAACGCAGGTCCTTTTCCTGGCTTAACGTGCAAAAATTCCACTACCGTGTAGATGTCATTACTATGATTCATCGTTAATCCATTGCGAATATCAGATGTACTAGCCATATTATTGTGTTATTATATTTGGTTCAAATAAAAAATCGCGCGAAGATAGTTAAGGAATAATGAATAATGGAGTGACCAGCCATGATTTTATCAAAACTACTGAAAATCAGTTGGTTAATTTCTTTATTTCATTTAATACTTTCTTCGATTAGCAGTCGAGCCTTTCTTTTAACAAAAAAAAGCAAATTTGGATTTCAACCAGTCAAATAAACCATAAAACCCTACAACCATAAGACTCCAAATCAATAAGCCCAAGTCAAATAAGTTGCTCCCCAAGTATATCCTCCACCAAAGGCAGTCAGGATTAAATTATCTCCTTTATTCAATCGGTTCTCCCAATCGTAAAGACAAAGCGGTAGTGTTCCCGCAGTTGTGTTTCCATATTTTTGAATGTTCACGACAACGCGTTCCATTGGAAAATCCGCCATTTTTGCTACGGTTTCGATGATTCGAATATTCGCTTGATGAGGAATGAGCCAATTGATGTCTTCTGTTGCCAAGTTATTGCGCTCCATCACTTGCTTCACGACACTTGACATTCCAGAAACCGCAGCTTTGAAAACTGGGCGACCGTTTTGATAAACGAAATGTTCTTTTGCTTGTGCGGTTTCCAAGGTGGTTGGCTTAGCAGAACCACCTGCTGCAATGTGTAAATGCTCTTTTCCAGAAGCATCACTTCTCAAGACCGAATCCTGCAAGCCAAATCCTTCCTCATTTGGTTCTAGCAGTACTGCACCTGCACCATCTCCAAAAATGATGCAAGTCGCACGATCTTCGTAATCAATAATGGAAGACATTTTATCTGCGCCTACGATAACTACCTTGTCATAAGTGCCTGTTTCAATAAATTTTGCACCGGTATTGAGGGCAAAAAGGAAACCCGAGCAAGCCGCATTAATGTCGTAGGTAAAAGCGTTTTTCATGCCAACGCTGTGGGCAATAATATTTGCAGTATCTGGAAAAGGCATATCTGCAGTAACAGTAGCGCAAATCAGCAAGCCTACTTCTTCTGGTTTAATGTTAGTCTTTTCTAGGAGCTGTTCAACGGCTTTGATACCCATATAAGAAGTCCCCATGCCTTCTCCTTTCAAAATTCGACGTTCTTGGATACCCGTGCGCGTCCGAATCCATTCGTCATTGGTATCTACCATAGTTTCTAGTTCTTTATTGGTGAGTACGTAGTCTGGTAGATAGGCGCCAACACCTGTGATTGCTGCTTTTGTCATGATCTTATGATTGTGGGAATTGCTGTCATCCAGTAACTTCTAGTTACTTAGTGACTTTTTGAATTGCTTGAAGTTATCCAGTGATAGAAAATTACTGGATAACAAAACTAAAAAGTATTTCTAAATCGAGAATTGCTATTATCAATTATTAATATTGTGCTTTCAATGTCTTGATTATCAAATGATTATTGATTTAATTGGATAGTATAAATTCAAAATTTATTTCCATCCGTTTTCAAAAATTGGGCGAAAGGTATGAAATGTCATAGGCTTTTCACAATTAAATTGGACGGAGATGAACTTCTCTACACTTCTTTTTTTGTTTTATTTAACCTAGTTGTAGAACTTTGAGAAAGCAATAAATGATTTTCAAGATCGTTTGGATAACATTCCAAACGGGCAGAAGAATTTCTTACATTTGCTGCCCATTTTGGCTTAAAAAAATTCAATCCGACCATAGTATGTTGAAGCAAATTGCACTATCTGTCTTGCTCGCAGTAACACTTTATGCCCTACAAGCACAAAATCCAGTCGCTCCTATACTTGAAGGGGAATTGGGAAAACCCAGAGATACTCGCCTTAAACTTGATCCTTGCACAGAAAGTAACGCTGGAACAATAGCAGCCTTTGAACCACAAGGTAACTTCCAAAGCAATGATATCATGCGCGATACTATTTTTCTTTGTTTTGGCGATCAACTGTTGATCAATCATGCAGAAGATTTCGATACAGGTGGCGATCCTCGCCCTGCAACAGAAGGAGGAATTTCTTATATATTTTACAATGACCGTCCAACTGTGGATGGACCAGATTTGGCCAATATTGCGACTGATCCTGCTGCGATACCAAATCCTCTCGATCCCAATAACCCTGTATTGATGAATGCCAATACTAGCAGAGACGCGGATGTTCTTTTTGGAAATAATGGACTGATTCAAGATCAATTTAGCAATGGCTTTCCTGTTGTGTTATGGTTTGCTCCTGTAACAGTTGATGCCTTCACAGAAATAGATAATAACGGAACTACTCTATTCGTCCCTACTTACGAGGATGATCCTACTTTAACCAACGACCCTGTTGGTCCTTGTGTCTCTGTGTCCATAGACGAAGCCTTTGCAGTTGCATTTTTGAACAATATCCAAGAAAATGGAGTAGGTATTGATCCCACAACTTTGACTGGAACGTTCAGAATTGGTGGAGGATTTCCGCAAGTTGATCCCACTGGAACTTATGATATTACGATTACGAAAAGCGATGATGCTAGCGTACAAGGAACAATTGCAAATGCTTCTATCTCCCATTCTGATGAAGTAGAATTTAGTGTTCCTGAATTGGGGTTATATACAGTGACCGTAGAAGATGGTAAAAGTTGTCCACATACTTTTGAAATCAACTTTATAGAAGGCGTAACATTTGAATTTAGCAACCTCAATATTCCTTCTGGTGGTTCAGGTTGTGTGGATTTTCGTGTTCAAGATTTCACAGACATCAGTAGTTTTCAATTTCCATTAATTTGGGACGCTTTGCCCATTCGCTTTGATTCCATTTCAAATGTGCAGCCAGACTTGGAAGATTTCATCTTTTTTAATGAAATGGAGGTTGATTTTGGGCGACTGGTAACCAATTGGGCAGACGTAGCTACTTTTCAACCTTTGACTTTTGATGATGGCACTATTCTATTTTCACTTTGCTTTACTGCTAGAGGGGACGAAGGGGATTGTAGTACCCTTGATTTTGACCAAGATGCTAACCTGAGTATAGAAGTTACGGATCCTAATGGACAGCCACTTCCACTGAATCTCGTTCCTGGACAAATCTGTATCTCCAATCAACCTTTTGACGTAGTCGTAGATAAAACGGACATTCCTTGTACGGACGATGGTACAGTTGGGACGGGTTCGATTACGTTTACGCCCTCTAATGGTGCTGCACCGTATCGTTACGAGTTAATTGATACGGATAATACGGTGGTCACCAGTGGAGATAATGTACAAGATGGAGAGACCGTGACTATAGATGGCTTAGAAGCTGGAGATTATGATTTGGTGCTTTTTGACCAGACGAGTAATACGGGTTCTATTCCTGTTTTTACAGAGGAAGTTACGATTAATCAAGCCAGTAATTTTGGGGTAAATATTGAATCTAAGTTTGTTCCAATTTCATGTTTTGGTTTTGAAGATGGAGCAGCTATTGTAGAAATTACAGAATCAGGAGTAGAGGTAGGAAATCCTCAAGGGTATTCTTATCTCTGGAATAATGGAGACACTACACGTTTAATTAGAGATATTGGTGCAGGTGATTATATAGTTACTGTTACTAAGGACGGTTGCTCTAAGATAGCAGCTGCTTCTATTAGTCAACCAGATTCAATTACCTTAAGTATTAATTCTGCCACCAAAAACGCTACCTGCGATGGAATCAACGATGGCTTAGTCGTATTTGATGTTACTGGTGGCTTTACAGAAGTTACAGATTCCTTCAGCTTCCAATGGAACTTCACGGGTGTGGAAAGAATAGAAGCAGGTATCACTATTTCCGCTGGAGCTTTACCTGCTGGAGAATACTTCTTGACAGTGACTGATGATAACGGTTGTCAGCAATTTGCAAATACAGAACTCTTCTTCGATAAACAGATTACGGTCAGTCCGAATTTAATGGATGTTACTTGTTTCGGGGGAAACGATGGAGAAATCAACATCAGTGCAAGTACTATTCCTGCCAGCGATGAGTTTGAACCTTATTCCTTTACTTGGGAAACTGATCTAGGAGATGCCCTACCAAACGACACTAATAACTCAACAACTATTTCAAATATTGGTGCGAATACTTATATATTAGAGATAGAGGATAACACGGTTGTTCCAGGCTTCGAACCCTTCCGATGTATCTTCCGTGATACTTTTGAAATAGTAGAACCTGAACAGATAGAATTAAACTTCATGGCGGACGATGCGAGCTGTGGAGGTGGTTTGATGGATGGCATTATTCAGTTGGATGAACCTATTGGTGGAACAGCTCCGTTCTCCTACGTTTGGGATTCGCTGCCAGATGTGACAGGAAGAATAGCAGATAATCTCTCGCCAGGCGAATACAAAGTAGTCATCACTGATGCTAATAATTGCCAAGATTCTTTAGATTTTGTAATTGGTGCGCCTGATTTGCCTACTATCACGGGTATAGATACTGCTCGTTTGAATTGTTCTTCGGACATGAATGGACAATTGACTGTCATGTTTGAATTGGGCTCTAGTATGGCACAAATTACGGATTTTGATTGGTCGAACGGTGATGATGAGCAAACTACCACTGCTACCTTAGGTGAAGGAGAATATACCATCCGAATTACCGATCAAAATGGCTGTTTCACGGAAGGCGTCGGCGTTGTTCTTGCTCCCGATCCTTTGATGTTGGATACGATCATCAATACGAGTCCAACTTGCCCAGGCTTCAACAATGGTTCAATCTCCGTAGTGCCCATTGGTGGAACAGAACCCTATGCCTTTACGCTGAACGGTAACCCATCAGGAGGTGCGACTTTTCCGAGTTTGTTGGCAGGAACTTATGAAGTGATGGTGACGGATGCGAATAACTGCCCGCCACTAAATGAAACCATCGTAGTGGAAGAACCGCCAAGTATCTTAGTCTCTTTCACAGATGTGCAAGGAACAGATTGTGCAGAGGGACAAGGTGGCTGCACAGGAAGTGCAACGGCAACGGCAATTTTGAGTAATGGAGAGCAACGCACTTTCGATTTTCAATGGGTGAATAGTGGGGAGCAAAGTATTAATACCGTAATGAGCACGGCAATGAGTTTGTGTTCAGGTTTGGACACTTTGATTGTGACGGATGATGGTTTAAATGGCTGTTCGGTAAGCGTGCCCGTCGAGATTCCGAGTCCTCCAGCATTGATTCCTGTTTTGGATAACAAATTTATAAGCTGTTTTGGAGTAAATGATGGTGGTGCTACGGCTACTGCTTTGGGCGGAACGCCTGGCTATCGCTTTTTGTGGAGCAATAATACCACTGGGGAAGAGATTAGCGATTTAGCGCCAGGTAGTTATATGTTGACCGTCATAGATGCCAATGAATGTACTGCCGAAACGACGCTGAATCTCATTGAGCCAGATTCTTTAGTCGTCAGTATTGAAGATGCAACGAGTACAGTGACTTGTGCTGGCGATGAAGATGGATTCATTGAATTGGGAATTGAAGGTGGAAACGGTCTAGGTGGATCTCCATTCAATTGGTCAGATGGAGTGGCTGGTGAAAGAGATACCACGGCAACTGACTTAGGTCCAGGTACTTACTTCGTGACCGTTACTGACCAAAATGGTTGTATGGATTCAATTTCGTACACGATAGGTGAGCCAACTCCAATTTTAGCGATTATTCCCACTCCCGATGAACCACTGTGTTTTGGTTTCCAAACTTCCATTTCCGTAAGCGATGCTTCGGGAGGCGCAGGAGGACCTTATTCCTTCTCTGTCAATAATTTGAATACGGTTACGCTTGCTAATTCTATTCCAGTTTTCGGAGGACAAGAGCATTTGATTTCAGTATTCGATGTTCGGGGTTGTAGCTTTGATACAACGATATTTGTCAATCAACCACCGCCAGTAGAAGTTAACTTGCCCGCGGAAATTGAAGTGCAATTGGGCGATAGCATTCGATTACGACCAGATGTGTTTTCGGTCGTGCCGATTGATACGAGTATGATATTGTGGACGCCCGATGAATTTTTATCTATCACTAATGAACTGAATCCAATTGTAAAACCCTTAGATTCAAGAAATTATACCCTGACTTTAGCAGATTTGAATGGTTGTACGGGCGAAGCGAGCGTTTTGATTGATGTGAATAAGCGTCGCAATGTTTACATTCCGAATGTCATTGCCCCTAATTCTGTACAAAATAGTCAGTTCCAAGTATTTACTGGTCTAGGAGTACGCAAAATGAACTTCATGCGCATTTATGATCGTTGGGGAGAATTGGTGTACGAACTTGGAGAATCGGATACGAGTATTGGTGGAATCGGGAGTTGGAATGGTACGCTGAATGGTAAACCTCTGCCTTCGGGTGTTTATGTGTATATCGTTGAAATGGAGTTTATTGATGAAGCGAAGTTATTGTATCGAGGAGATGTGACGGTGATTCGATAGAAGGGGAAGAAGTCTTGAACTTCATCTTACAAAAAGATTGGGAAATGCCAAATGCAGATGTATTTGGCATTTTTCGTTTTAGAGACAAGCCTAAAAATTAGCTTACTTTACAATGAATAGAATACAACTAAAAGACTTGCGTCCCGAAATTTCCAGTATTGATACGGATGCAGCAGTCACTCCAGAAGAGCAATTTCAAAATGAGATACTGCGTCCTATTTTGAAGTTCCAAAATGACTTATTGCTTCAAATTTACAAGCATTATTTGGAGCAACGCAAAGGACAGTACTATAAACTTCCGAATGTGAAGGAAAAGGATGCGTATATTCAACACAGCATTCAAAAAGATGGAAAATTGCGAGAGTTGTTGGTTGGTATGGTTATTGGTCATTTCACTCAAGAAGAATACGCTACTTTTCTCGCTAACGAAAAGAGCATTCGTCGTAGAATATTGAGTTTATTGGTGCAGCGTGTGCAAGATGGGATGGAGTAGAGGAGTACTAGTGTATCACATTTTTATCTTTGTTCCATTGCCCAAATTTTGCACGCCACCTAGCACTACTTCACTCACACCTTTGCGCAGAGAATCAAAAGCATTGTCCAATTTGGGGAGCATTCCATCTGCGATAATGCCTTCTGCTTTGTATTGTTCGTAGCGTTCAAAGCTCAATTCTTTGATGACCGTAGTGTCATCAGAAGCATCTAGCAATACGCCTGGACGATCGAAACAATAGTGCAGACTGACTTCGTAGCGAATCGAAAGAGCAGCGGCTAGACTAGCAGCAATGGTGTCTGCATTGGTATTGAGGAGTTGTCCTTTTTTATCGTGTGTAATAGCACAAAAAACGGGTGTGATTTCTAGCTCCAATACTTTTTGAAGCATTTGATTATCCACTTTATCAATATCTCCCGCCCAGCCAAAATCTACCTCTTTTACAATTCTTTTATGCGCCTCTATACTATTCAAATCTGCGCCTGTCATGCCCAGCGCATTGCACTCCAAACTTTGCAAGCGACTGACAATTTTCCTGTTGATCCAACCTGCATAAACCATAACGACTACCTCCAGAGTCGCATCATCCGTAATTCGGCGTCCGTTGTACATTTTAGGTTCTATGCCCAGTTGCTGAGCCATGGTACTCGCCTTTTTTCCTCCGCCGTGGACTAGGATTTTTGGATTATCCCAAGCAGCAAAAGCTCTTATAAGTTGGAAGAAATCGTCCTGATTCTCAAAGACTTGTCCGCCAATTTTTAGGATTTTGAGTGGTGTTTTGTTTTTGTTCATTTTAACTTCTGAAATACGTTTTAAATATATTCCAAGTTGATTTTTTTTGACGATAGTTTGTTACAATCTTAAGATTCCTTTGACAAATGGCATCTTGAAATAGTTGCAAAACCTCATCAGTACAAAATTCTTCTATTGAAGAGAGCAAATCTCTTTCAAATTGCATAGAAGTAACGTCATTTATAATCATGGAAAGGCTTTGAATCCAGTTGCCTAAATGACAGGCTTCTCCTTCCTGAAGTTCATACTCTAGGAAATATTTTTGAATAGTAGAAGTAGAGTATTCATGAACTTTTTGAATTCTATTGAAGCCTTCTAACTGTCTTTCTGTAATCATGTTTTGATGAAATTGTGAAAAAGCGACGGAAAATCAGAATTGGCAACTTCAATAGGGTTAGAGTAATACATTTGACACTACTACACAAAAAACACTAAGCCCACAAAGTATAAAGATGAAAAATTATGGTTATCCTAATACTAAAAGTGCACTTAGTGTTTAAAAAAATTGAGCTAAATAATTCGATAAATAGGGATCGGACACTTTTTTGTTTTAAAACACATTGCATTTTAATTAGTCTCTTATCTTTTATAATCGCGAAGTGTCCGATGCCTCCACCTATTTACTATCTATCCTGGCTCTCTCCCGCCTTGCAAATAATCTTGATATTCTCGCAGCTCTGCCCATTTCCCAGCAGCGGCTAATTCCGCCTGTCTTGGCCAAGTATCTGGAACTGCCAATCGGAATTTTCCACCGCCATCTACTAGGATTCGTTGTAATTGAGAAACTGGTGCAGCAGCTAAGTCTGACCAATTATTGATGCCATCAGCTTTGAGCAAACTTTCAATCTTCGGTCCAATACCTTCTACGACTTTCAAATCATCAGGATTAGAAGTGACACCCAAGATTTTAATCATCAATTTTTCCACCTTGGCGGGCGTCATACCATCGCCTGTGGTATCTCGACCTGTATCTAGCAGTTTTTGATATTCGACTAATTCTTGCCATTTGCCTTCATTGGCAAGTTGTGCTTGTTTTGGCCAAGTTTTTGGCTCATGAATTCGATAGCGTTTACCACCTGCTTCGTCCAAAATAGCTTTCAGTTCATCTCTAGATTTGGTAGATAACTTATACCAAGAAGTGACGCCCGCTTCTTTCAAGACGCTCTCCAATTTCGGACCAACGCCTTCCACAATTTGCAAATTATCACTGCGGAACGCCAAAGCATAATTATCAAATTTCACGCGATCAAATCCGCCCATATCGCTCGCCACCAATAGTCGCGCTTGTTCTCTAGTGAAAGAATAGTTGTGTTTAGAACCTGCAAACATTCTTGCTAGATCGTCTTCGCTTGTGTTGGCTAGATCAGCAACACTATTGATGCCATTGGCCTTATAAATCGCTAAAGCATCATCGTTTATTCCTGCCAATGTACTCAAATCCTTAGCCTTGTCCTTCAAGTCAACACCGCCACCTAAATCAACACCTCCTGTTTTCACAATACCAATTCCACCGCTGGCATCACCACCGCTCTTTGCTCTTGACAATTGCGCATTCAAAGTAGCTCGATCAGCTTCGCATTTGTTCAAAGAGGTTTTCAGACTTGCCAGTTGCTTTTGTAATTCGCTGACTTGATAGCGTTCTGCATCTAAGTCCTTTTCTAAATCTGTATTCTTGGCACGCAAATGATCTCGTTCCCGCTCTACATCTGTCATTCGAGAAACAAATCCTTTCTCCCAAAACAACCATCTAAGCAGCCAAGCCAATAAAAAAGCACCTAATAAAAAGAGGAAAAATGCCCAAGCATAATTTCCCCAACTTTCATAAAATATATCCATAATGGGTTTTAATTTTTTTAATGATTAGATAAAATCTCATTCCCTTCATTCCCCTCAATTTCTCACCAGTTCTACTCTTCTATTTCGTGCACGTCCTCGTTCCGTTGCGTTAGTCGCTATCGGTTCGCTTTCTCCTTCGGAAAGTACCGTGATTTGACTAGCGGGAACACCTTGCTTTACTAGAAAACCTCGAATGCTGTTGGCACGAGAGCGTCCCAAGGCTTCATTGTTTTCCTCTGCACCTACATCGTCAGTATGACCAGTGAGCGTAATCGCATCACCAGATTCCTTGAGTTGAGTCGCTAGATTACTTAAATACTCTTCTAGCTTTGGATTCTGAATGCGCGTAGTAGAATTGAATGGGAAATAGATGATTTCTCGGTCAGCGAGTGCAACAATTTTAGTCTCTTCCGTATTAGAACCATCGTCGCGCGCTACCCATCGCATTTCTGAAAATTCAAATGCTTCGCCAGGATTCTCGCTGGGCGAGTTAACTTTTCTCGCCAATAGTTCCACTTGATCCGCAGGAATGTCGGGAAAAAGTTCTGAGATGCGTGCTGCTCTAGCGCGACCCAAGTTTTCGTAATCGGTATTGTTTATTTCATCGGGACTGTAAAAACCCGTGATCTCCAATACGCTATCAGGGCTGTTGCCCTGCATAATGCTTTGCTGGTATGCATCCGTGAAGGAATTAGTTGTCACTGCCAAAGGATCTTCCCAGTTGAATAAAATGGGAGCGAGTGCCACCTCTTCAATCGTAGGAGGTGCAGGCACTTCTTCTTCCACTTTCGTTTCAACTTCAGCCTTGTCAGGAGAACAAATTGCACCAGTGATTGGACATAAATATATGTATTCACTAATGCCTGCATAGATCAGGAAAGCTAATAATGAGATAATCCATTTACTCATAATAGCTGGAAAGTTGTTAATTAATAGGATTTCGTTTCCCCATAAATGTAGGAGAAACTACTTAAATTACCTAATATTCCCTTGTAAATGAAGTGTTTAGAGTGATTTTCATTGAAAATAAGCTCAAAGATGCACCAAAATTGCTACTCGTTGTCCTTTATCAGAAAGTGTAAGTCTCCTCATTCCTACACACTCTCTTATTTTCTAGCTTGCTTACCGCCTGACGGCAGCTTGCAAAGGGTTTTTAAGGCAGAAACAAATTGATCTTGAACCAAAATCAATTTGTTTCTGCCCTAAATCCTCCTCCTTTTCGCGTGTACGGGCGAAAGAAAAAAGTGTACAGGAGTGAAATAAATCTTAATTTCGCCGATGAAGTGACTTTCCAAATTTGGAAAGTCACTAAAATATAGTGCAGGTGTTTTTAGTTAGAACACTCGTATTCATTTTTTAATTAAAATTCGTAACTATTCATCACGATTGTTGCAATAGTAAATCTTATATAGGTCATAGTAGTTAAATGTAAATGTTGAGCAATTTTAAAAACTATGTGAACTATGTGGAAATACTGTATGAGCTATGTGGTAAATAATTATTAAAATTCAAAACAAAGCTAATTATGGGGTTATTCTCATTCCTAAAAAAAGCAGGATCAAAATTATTTTCAAAAGACGAAAAAGATCGTAAAGGCACAACAACGGATGGTATTTCCGAAGAAGTAGCACGCGATCAGAAAATCAACTTGTTGAAAAGCGTAGCGGATACGATTGGGATTGATGTACAAAACTTGGAGATCGAACTGACTGGTGAAGAATCAGATGTAGTAATGGTGTATGGTCAAGTCGAGACGCAAGAAGATAAAGAAAAATTAATTTTGGCGTTGGGTAATGTAGCAGGAATCGCAGGTGTGGATGATAGCAATATCACCGTAGAGAAAACGGAGCCAGAAGCGACTTTTTATGAAGTAAAGAAAGGCGATTATTTGTCTAAAATTGCTAAAGAAGTCTACGGCGATGCGATGAAGTATCCAGTCATCTTTGAAGCAAACAAGCCAATGTTGAAAGATCCAGATTTGATCTATCCAGGTCAAGTTTTGCGTATTCCACCTTTGCAAGCGTAATTCATGGTCTACTACATAAGTACGTTACTCTAAATAATGGAATTAAAACTTGGCAAGTTTAACTCATGATAATTTTACTAAATATCTGATAACAACGTTCTTAAGAAAAAGAAACTTACCAAGTTTATTATCTGATTTTTAGGTCATGTTACTTAAGATTATAATCTATCAAAATCGGTATTCGACTGTTCTTGGATACCGATTTTTTTATTGCCTGTATGATTGGTTTTTAAACTCTTGAGTTTACGTCAAAAAATCATGCTCTATTTTTCTTTTTGACATTTATGAACGTCCTGTGCATTCAAGTCAAAAGACCGCAGGTTTGCATCGGATTTATCTCGAAACTAATGATTTACCTTCAGGCATTTACACCTACGAATTAAACGTTGATGGCATTCGACAATCTAAACGAATGGTGATTCAGAAATAGTAACGTTGAGGCTATCCAGCAATGGGTAGTCTCTTTTTTTCGATTTAATTAATTCTACTTTGGCACTTTTAAAAATGCTAAAAAAGAAGCTTTGGAACACGTTTAATTAGGTGGCGGCTGCCGTTTGTTTACGCGGAGCGATTTAAACAAACTAGCGTTTTTTGGTACTTTTTTTGGCAATGCAAAAAAGTACAATGTTGAATTTTTTAAAGATTTGATGAGGTAATCTAAAGTACCAAAGTAGAGTCAAGCACTCCTTTAAATTAAGAATTTTGCTTCACATAAATTACTGAATTGAAGTCGTTTATCTCTCACTTTTCGTTCATATCAACCCAGTCATTCACTTCCCCAAATACCGTTAAAAAAATACTAATCTGATTATCAGCACTTGACACATTCCAATTTTCCATATACATTTGCAGCATATTTACCTGACAGTTGAAAGCGTAAGACTCAAAAAAAGCTAATAGCTTACCTAAAATTTTCTTGAACAACTAACAACTATTGTACTACCCAAGTATAAGCTGTTCGGAATTTTTTTCCTGACATTTTGGACTTTGAAAGTCTATTGAAGTGAATGCTTACTTTCTAGTAAGTCAATACACTTATCTATACCATTGCTTACCAACATCAGATGAATTGTCCTTTGGCAATTCCATCGCTGATGTTTGATGTACAATTCATCAAACATCATTAGAACATTCATTACTAATTAATAATCACACTATGACCCGTAATTTATTTACACGCGTCTTCCCATTAGCCATTTTTATGCTGGTAAGCATTTTTTCTCATGCTCAACGCGATGAGATCAAATATATCCCACGTCAATTTTACTTTAAGCTAGTAGATGAGTATCCACTGGAGGTGAGAGATGATCCTGAGGTTAATATTGAGGAGATTTCTTTCTTCAAACCTTATGTTGATTTCTTTGGTGCAGAGGTATCTAGCTCCTTTTACTTTGCCTACCAGTACGATAATATGCAGCGTACGCTTCGTGCGACGATTAAAAATGAGGAGCAAGCACGAGAATTTATGGATTTGCTTACTCAAGAAGAGGAAGTTGAGTACGTGCATAGAATTCCGATGTTTACGACCAATCGAACTCCTGATGACGACTATCTGGGCGATCAGTGGCATTTGGAAAAAGTGAAAGCCGAAGAGGCTTGGGACATCAGCACAGGTGGCGAGGAAGTCATTGTTGCGGTGGTGGATAATGGTTTCCAAAAAGGGCATCCAGATTTGCAGGGCAAAATGCTCTACGGAGCAGGAGCAGATGTAGCGAATATGGATGACAGTCCATACATCAATCATATGGATTATTGGCATGGAACGCACGTTTCGGGTATCGTTGGAGCAGATACAGACAATGCTGGCGAAGGCGTCTCTTCCATTGGCTATAATGTGAAAATACTTCCCGTGAAAGCAACACCAGATGGTTTTTTCGATCCCAATCTGATTACACATGGTATCGAAGGCATCGTTTGGGCAGCTACGAATGGAGCAAACATCATCAATCTCTCTTGGGGAATGGAAATTCCTTATCCTCCAGAAGATTTGTATCGCATCATTCCTACCATGGAGGCAGCACTTTTGCTGGCAAAACACAACAACATTTTAGTCGTGGCAGCCGCTGGGAATGACAGTACAGATACCTACTTCTATCCTGCTGCTTTCCATAATGTATTGGCAGTGGCAAATACAGATTTCGATGATAAGAAAGCGATCTCTTCTAACTACGGCACTTGGGTTGATCTTTCTGCTCCAGGAGAAGGTATTTTAAGCACCATGCCTATGGATAGTTACGATCTTAGTAGCGGAACTTCTATGTCTGCGCCCTTGGTTTCAGGTATTGCTGCGCTCATGCTTTCTGCTGATCCAACATTGACACCAGACGAAATTATTAAATGTCTGAAAGCTACAGCGGATGATATTGATGGCATACCAGATAATGCAGCATATGTAGGTCAGCTCGGAGCAGGTCGAGTTAATGCTTACGAAGCACTGATGTGCGTAACTGGACAAGAACCTGAAACGGAAGAAGAGGAGGAAGAATTAGAACCTACCATTGCTTCCTTGACGGTTGCTCCTAATCCAATGGAAAGTGAATCTTACATTGACTACGAAATTATAAGAGACACCAAAGTACATCTCTACATTTACAATCGCTGGGGAAGTGTAGTAGCGATGTACGAATCAGGAAATGTGCTGCCTGCTGGCGTATACAGACTGCGTTTCACTAGAGGTTACCTACAAGCCGATACTTATATCTGCCGCTTGATTACTTCGGATGAGGCCGAAGCCGTTAAAATTGTGATTGTTGATTAAAACCAGTTTTGAGTTTTGAGGGAAGGAGTCGTGAGTAACTCCACCCTCAAAACTCAAAATTCAAAACTACTACCATGAGAAAATTCACCTTCATTCTATCTGTCCTTTTCTTTTCCATCACCACTCAAGCTCAAACTTGGAATGGCATCGGCGTTCATGTTCCTTCTTTCCGCTACGGCGAAGTCTTGATTGGAACAGACAAGATTCCAACTAGCGAAATGCTTGGAAATGAGGATGTTACTAACTATAAGCTCTTCGTTTGTGGTGGCATCTTAGCAGAAGAATGGCTCGTACCCAATGCAACTTGGTGCGACTATGTTTTCAAACCGACCTACTATTTAACACCGCTTTCCGAAGTGGAACAACACATCCAAACCAAGGGACATTTGCACAAAACGCCTTCCGCTGCAGAAATCGAAAGCAAAGGCTTGAAAATGCAGGAAATCACCATCAATCAGCAAGAGAAAATTGAGGAATTGTTTTTGCATATGATTGAAATGGAGAAAAGGATGAAGCAATTGGAAGGAGAGAACGAGGAGCTGAAAGTGGAGGTTGAAAAATTACGTCAGCAGCAAGATTAGTTAGAAATCAGGCGTCGGACCCGTCCAAAAGCGGCCGACGCCGAAAAAATATAAAATTAAAAAACAATTACAATAATGGGAAAATTGT
>JBCDFY010000153.1:0-17841 GCA_039176995.1 Bacteroidota bacterium | reverse complement strand
ATTTCTATCAGCTGCCGATATAGAAGCCAGCCAAATAAATATAAAAGATAAGAATAGCAATAAGAAATATATCTTGCTAGTACAGCACGATAAGATGTCAGAAATCGCTCGTCTTTTTCTCGGAACAAATGTGGCAGCGGAGGCAAAAGAAGATCAGAAAGGACAAATGGTGTTACAAGATATTCGCTGGGCAGCCTAAATCATGGACGCCTCTCACTCGGCTTCTCCCCAAACAACTCCACATAAACCCTAGAAAAATAAGCAGGATCGCTAAAACCTACTTCGTACGCCACTTCCGACACATTCAAATTGGTAGTTTGCAACAAATATCTCGCCTTTTGCAAACGAATATGCCGAATAAAAATGGAGGTAGATTGACTGGTCAGTGCTTTCAACTTGCGATGGAGATGCGGACGACTGATCCCTAATTTTTTGCAAAGTTGAGGAATACCAAAGTTAGAGTCACTCAAATTTGCTTCTACGATACCTTTGATTTGCTGCAAAAATTCTTCCTCCTTGCTGTTGGTTTGTTGTCTCCAAAAATCGGCTTCTTGATAACGTTGTTGTAAGGCTTGTCGTAATTCTAATAATTTTCTAATGCGTACTTGCAGTTCTTGTTGTTCAAAAGGCTTGCTTAAATAGGCATCTGCACCTTGTTCCAGACCTTCCAAGCGAGACACTGTATCTGCTTTTGCAGTCAACAAAATGATTGGAATATGGCTTGTTCGGCGATTTGTTTTAAGTGTTTGGCAGAGTTCAAAACCATCTTTTTCAGGCATCATCACATCACTAATAATTAAATCTGGAATGTGTTCTAGGGCACTTTCGATGCCCAATTGCCCATTGCCTGCACTCAAAATTCGATAATCATTTTTTAAACTATCTCGCAAAAAATCCAGTACATCTTGATTATCTTCTACCAACAAAATGAGCGATACATCTTCGCCTAAATTGGGAGCTTTGGAGTTTGGTTCAAAAGCCGAATCTTTAGTCATAATTGCCTTCTCTCTAATTGGAGAAAGTGCTACATGGTCACCTTTCAAAATGGGCAATCGCACCTCAAATTGAGTACCAAAATTGCTTTTTACCTTTATCGTACCACCCAATAACAGAACCAATTCCTTCGTCAATGCCAGACCAATACCCGTTCCACCACTGCTATCTTCTGTCTGATAAAAGCGATCGAAAATATACGCCAAATGTTCTGCTGCTATTCCTTTTCCTGTATCTCGAACCGTCAGCAGCATTTGATCTTTTTCTTTGGTAATTTGTAAATAAATATCACCTCCCGAAGGCGTATATTTCAAAGCATTGGAAAGCAGATTGGAAAGAATTTGCTTGATTTTTTCTGCGTCATAATCCATCCATAATGCTTCCACTTCTGGCAAAAAATGCAGTCGGATATCCTTCTGAACTGCCATAGAATGGAAGGATTCTAACAGATAACGGAGGTAAACCAACAAATCGCCATGTTCTAGTTGCACAGGTAATTTTCCAGCTTCTAGTTTAGACAAATCCAGCACTTGATTGATTAGACCAAGCAACTGTTGACCATTTCTTTGGATGAGTTGCCCTTTTTGTTGAATTTCCTTTTTGGAATAGGTCTTTAGCTGCTCTGCCATACCTAAAATGATGGTTAAAGGCGTGCGCAATTCGTGGGTGATATTGGTATAGAAACGCGTTTTGAGACCGTCCAATTCTTGTAATCTCGCAGCTTCTGCTTCTTTGAGTTTTTGTCGAAGTTGAAAGCGAGACAATCCATAAATAGTCGCCATAATAAATAAAGCATAGA
Organism: Bacteroidota bacterium; assembly: GCA_039176995.1. Classification (GTDB taxonomy): domain Bacteria; phylum Bacteroidota; class Bacteroidia; order Chitinophagales; family Saprospiraceae; genus JAAUTG01. The sequence continues at coordinate 16,049 of JBCDFY010000153.1, read as the reverse complement.
GTATATACGCCCAAGTACGCTGCCACCAAGGTGGTAAAATATGGATAGATATTTCGATATATTCTTGCTCGAAATAAAGATTTGGATTGACTGCTTTTACTTTGAGCTTATATTTTTTTGGCGATAATCCTACTAATGCAACACTTCTCTTATTGCCATTGGACTGCCAAGTGTCGTGTAGTCCTTCCAATTGATATTCGTACTGTGTTTTTTGGGCTTGAAAATAGTTAAGTGTTGTGAAATGAATAGTGAATGACTGTTCTTTGTAGGATAACTCAATCCTATTTTGGTCACTCAAATCAATTGTTCTGTCTTTTAAGGAATCGCTTTGTTGACTAAGACTTAAATGGGTGAAAAAATAGTCAATCTTTGATTTATTAGTGGCATCTACTTTTTCAGGGTCAATGACTTGTATACCATTTTCTGAGCCAAAAAATAGCCAACCTTCTTCGTTCTTATGAGTGGCGCCTAATAGAAAATTATCACTAATCAATCCATCCCTACGATCAAAAAACTCGAAAATTCCAGTTTGGGGATTCAAGCGAAATAAGCCATGTCCAACCGTACTCCCCCAAATATAACCCCAATCATCTTCTAGTATTCCCATGATTTTTTCATCGATCAAGCCATCTTTACGCATATAACGCTTCATCGTAAAATCCTTAGGATCAATACAATTTAAACCTGCATCTGTCCCCACCCAAATCAATCCATTTTGATCTTCTAATAAATTGGTTGCTAGATTACTGGAAAGACTATTCATCTTATCTAATTCATGCTTAAAGTTCAAAAAGGTTAAAGTATCACCTTCTTCAAACTGAGCTATATCCTTGGAATAGTAGACGCCATTTCTCAAACTGGTTCCCCACAAATTATTTTCCTGATCTAGGAGTAAGTTGTAAGAGGGGAGATAATCCAGACTTGGTGTATTATACTGGTCAAACTTTTGAAAAGTATTCGTTTGAGCATTAAAACTAAAGAAGTGTGCAAAACCACTAGACCAAACTCGCCCTTGACTATCCTCAAGAATAGATCTTAGATTTCCCAACTGTCCTTCTAGAGTATCGATCTTCAGGCTTTTTGGATCAATCCGATACAAACCATCTCCCGCTGCATACAGATTTCCACTTTTACTCAAAAACAGCTTATGAATGATCTCCTCCATAATAATTTGAGCAGGTTCTTTAGTGTTATTTAAGTTGAAGACCATCAACTTTGAGCCATTTGATACGAAGAAAAGACTGTCAACTTGTACGAAAGTCCTCAGCTCCTGATATTGATTGATCGCCTCAAAATCTAAGGACGATTTAAAACGCTTGCTATATGGCGATTGTAGAAATATACCTTCTGTCGTGCCGATCCAAAAGTTATGATCTCGATCTTCAAAAAAAGCAATGACTTGTCCATTAAAATTTTTATTCCCAAAGAACTCTTTATAAGTAAGGGTACGAATGGTATCGCGATCTGGATTAATCATAGAGACACCTAGCTTACCACCAATCCAAATTCGTTTCTGTTGATCTTCGTAAATAGGAACATCTGCAAAGAAATAATTAGAAGGAACATCCTCAACTTTAGAAATAGTTCTTTCCCAGTCTTCTTCCCTTTGAAGAATACGAATTATTTCATGGTCTCTGAATGCCCACAAGACATCTTCATGATCGATAAAAATTTGTCTGATTTTTTTTCCATTAAAAGGAAGACTATGTACTTTCTCAAAATTGAGTGCATCAAAAATTTGAATATTTTGGTTAGTTAGGCAGAAGATTTGTCCAGTAGTATTTTTTTTTATGCTCCAGATTCGTTCCTTGGTGAGCCTACGAAAGTCCTGTTGTTGCTTATTCTTGACATGTAGTCCATTGGTGCTACTTACCCAAATTGATTTCGGTGTAGCTAAGACCTGATGAATTCCAGTTACTAAAGTTGAATCAGGAAGAAAAATAGGGTAGTGCGTAAATTGACTTTGTTGGTATTGGAAAGCACTAACACCTCCATAAGAAGTCCCTAGCCAAAATGTTCCATCAGTATCTTTCTGAATAGAACGCGTCCAGTTGGCAAGTAGACTGTTAGGAGTATTGGGCTCGTAATAGTAAGGTTCAAATTCATAACCATCAAAACGATTTAAGCCATACTGTGTAGCCACCCAAATATAGCCTTCGTCGTCTTGTGTGATTTGCGTCACCCAATTGCTAGATAAGCCATCTTGTGTTGTCCAGTGTTGAAAGCTAGATTGAGCGGAGAGTGCATATGCGAAAAACAGTACTAGGTATAATATGTAATTCGTCTTCGAGATATGGAAGTTCTTTTGTAGCGAAGAAAGTTATTAAGTTAAAGAGTATGTAAAATATTACCTTACTCCCCTTATTCACAAGCAGCTCAACTACTTTTGTTAGTCAATTAAACTGTTCATGAATAAAGGTACATCATTTCAAGTTCCTTCCTCCATTTTTGTTATTCTATCCTCACCATTTTTCCTGTTTTCCTATCCTTACCCGTCTCAATAGTATAATATAGTACACCAGTGCTTGGTAAATCATTTGTATTCAAAGTCCATTCTTGATAACCTGCTTCAAATTCTTTTTCCACTTGCATCACTAATTTTCCAGTTACTTCATAAACACTCAAAACTACTCGTTCTGCTTGCGGCAAGTCAAAGCGAATCATAGTATTTTCATTGAATGGATTAGGTTGATTTGGATAAAGTTTGAACTCAGTTGCAAGATCATAATTATTGCGATTACCGCAGCGAGAAGCGTAAACGTACAAACTTCTTTCACTCTCCACTCGACAGCCTTGCGCATCTTCAATAGAGAGAATACGAATGATACTCAATAGAGAAACTGGCATGAAGGTAAAGACCTCTTCACTGTTGTAATTCTCTAATGTGAAGATTTCCTGCCCGACGCGATAGTGTACGGTATAAGGCGCAACGCCACCCGTAATACTTATTGAAAAATCGTTATTTTGATTGATACAAGCTGGATTGTTGAGTGCTTTGATGCTGCCTTGGATACCTTTCGCTAAAGGAATCAGTTCAATGCTTTCACCCTCCGCGAAAGAGCATAAACCACTTCTCACTTGAGGGAAGTAAGTTCCTCCGCTCAGGTTGCTAAATTCATTGGAAGTCTGCCAAGTTTCTCCACCATCAATGCTGTATTCTGCATCCGAAGCATCACTCTGAATGACAATGCTTCCATTGCTCGCTCCACAAGCGTTCGGGACAATTGTTTCGATATTTTGAATCGTAATATCCTCTACTGAGGGTGCTTCTAAAGTAATACTGCGTTCACTCAAACAATCGAATTCATTGGCATTTCTAATTTGCACGAAATAAGTGGCTGCTGCTAGATTTTCAAAAATATTAGAGTTCTGCCAAGTCTCTCCATCGTCGATGCTGAATTCCATTGTTCGATCATCGCTTTCTTGAAGCATTATGGCAATTCGTCCGTCGTCCAAATCACAACCAGAAGGATTATTGGCTTCAATGCGCTCCACACTATCGTTAGTGCCTTCTTGAATACTAACCGTTCTGCTATCATTGCCACAATTGATTTCATTCTGCAAGCGAATTTTTACTTCATAACTACCTGCAGCTAGATTCTCAAATACATTAGAAGTCTGCCAGATTTCTCCATCAAGACTATATTCTATTGCTTGGTTCTCAGCATTTTGTAAATTAATAACCAAACTTCCGTCTTCGCTTCCACACCAAGTAGTCGTACTAGCATTGATACTCGCAATGCTTGCAGAAGCTGCTTCCGAAACAGTGATCGTACGGCTCGTAATACAAGTACTTCCCGGGCGACTACGTACTTCGACAATGTATTCTCCAGCTGCTAGATTATTGAAAATAGAGGTGCTTTGCCAAGTACCACCATTTAAACGGAATTCAATAGTTTCTGCGCCATCCGATATGATATCAATACTTCCATTAGTAGCATTGCAACTGCTTGGAGAGCTAATTACAATACTCTTAATACTTGGAGCGTCTGGTTCGTTGACTTCTATTGTACGAGTAGCTGTACAATTTCGATCATCTCGATTACGTATTTGGATGGTGTAAGTTCCTGCTGCCAAGCCAAAAAACTGATTACTCCGTTGCCAATTGACACCGTTAATGCTGTACTCTGTATTCTCCGCGTCATTCGTAAGAACGGTCAGCGAACCATTGCTTACGCCGCAATTATTTGCATTACGTATTTGTATGTCTCTGATATTTAGTGCGCAAGCATTCGTGCAATCGCAAGTGAATAAAACAGGCTGACCAAAAGTACAGTCATTGAAAAATGGATCAGAAAAGTCACTATTTATGATAAAGGGGATAGCATAGTAATTCTTTCCATTCATTCTGCTGCAATCCACAGGAATCTTGAGTTGTCCTTGACCTGCATTAGAGCGGAAGATAATGTTTCCTTGCCCAGAAAGTCCACTATCATCTCCTTTTGGGGTAAAGCCCAGTGCGCTTTCAAAAATCTGTTGATTATTGATGATATTCGTAATTGGGTTGTTGCTAGTCACCCACCAAAAGACTGCTTTGTCTTCTGAAATATTTACTTCTGCTACTAGCTCCAAATCACGACAAATACTCACTTCACGTTCCGCCTGAGTAATTGGTGCACTACAACGCTCAAAATTCATACAGAAATTATCTAAGTACAAATTGTTACCCCATTCGTAATTCCCTGAATTGGTTACGTTTGCAGTACTTGCTTGGATTCGAATATTTATTTTACGTCCTGCAAAAGCCGTTAAATCAATGACTTCTTTTCTCCATTCATTACAATCATTAGGAACGAAGAAGGCAGCGTCATCTCTAGAGTTTCTAGCTTCCACTTCTGTTGTTGCTAGACGATCTCCTGTTTTTTGATAAACCGATTGGTAAGTCAATCCACAATTATCGGATACAGAAATATCTAATATTGTATTGAAATTTGGAAAAGTAGCAGCGTAGGCAACTTCAAATTCAAAGAAAGCGGCATCGTAATCGTTGAGGTCGATTGCTTGCGTAAAAATCTCATCTTTGGTGGTTCGATCGGGGAATTGACTCCAAGTCTCCAATGCCAGTACGTACTCCTTAGTATCACAAGCATCCAATTCCACTGCTCTAAAACCTATGCCCTCATCTTCATTATTGATGGCAAATTCCACTGGAATTTCTCGTGTTGGAATAGATTGGCAGAAAGGTAATTGCGAAATAGGTGGTGCATATTGGAAAGATTGGCAAATGCCATCAATCGTTGCGTCTATATCTTGTCCATTAGCTTGTAAAATTTGAGCAAAAAAGTTGTATTGACCAGCCGTGCTTAGATTAATTTGAGGCAAGCTAATTATTGCCGTCGCACCTGAAGCAATGCTACCATTCCAGTTGAAGAATCTAGGCGCACCTTCATTTAATTCATATTGAATTCGTAGACTCCTGATTTGCCCTTCGCCTTTATTCTCTACCTCAATTCTTGGCGTAATTTGATCATCGCAAGCAATACCCTCAGGAGAAGAAATAGCCGTGATCGCAGCTGCACTAGAACCTACTGGAACACAACCATCTGACTCTAGCAAAGACGCTCGAATGCCGAATAAGGCAGCACGCATTCTATCTTTTTGTCCCTGCGTGAAGGTATTCTGACATTGAACACTCGCGTAATCCATATAATTTTCATACATGTCCTCTTGGTCTACAGAGAAAAAGCCACTTTCTGTATCTGTATTACAAGTGTTTTGTCTTCTTCCACAACTGATTCTAGTCGTTGAATTGTCAGGTGGCGTATCACAAACTCGATCACCGCTTCTCAAGCAATCCGAACCACCACATTCTCCGTCGAAGGTGTGTGATAAATTCAAATAATGCCCAAATTCGTGTATATGAATTTTAGATAAGTCGGTACTCGTTCCAAAGTAACGCGACATATTCACAATGCCATCGAAAGAGCGTCCGTGCGCACCTGCTAAATAGGCGTAACCTGCTGTATTACAATTGGATTGATTTTCGGTATTACCATCGCAAATGATATTGACGAGGTAGACATTGACGTAATCTGTAGTAGGAAAAGCATTGTTGTTTCGCGCTGCCACCCAATTTTTCATCTCTCCATCCCTGTTGGAATTCAAATCAGAGTAAGTATTGCTTTCATAACGCATAATGCCATTCGTTGGCTTACCAAAAATATCACGCTTGGCTAAGCAAAACTCAATTTGTATATCCGCACTTTTCAATAATTCTCGATCTGGATTGTCTCCATCTTTAGAGCCTCGACCACTGTCCTTATACGCATTTCTATTTCTAAAAGCATCATTGAGATGTACCATCGCACGATTAATTTGTGCGTCATCTGGATTGACATTGCTATTACCTGATTCTGGCGTATCGCTTGGATATAAAATATGAATGACTACTGGAATCGTTATAACTCCTGAACCATTGACTCCTTCATCACTACACTGCTCATTATTTTTTTCCTTAAAACTACTCTTTTGTTGGCGCAATAGACGCTGATAAATTTGCTCTTCTGCACGTTCGCTTTGGTAGCGATAAGCTGCATCGGTTGCCATTTTCAGATCGTGCATATGATTTTTTGCACAACCAGTGACTTTATTATTTGGCAGATAAAAACCTTCTAGTTGATTGGATTGAGCAAAAGTGAATAAGAAAGAGGCTATAAAAAGTAATGTAAGAGTTGCCTTATTGGACATTGTGCTTGCTTTGATTGAATAAATGCAATGACTCGCAAAATACTTGAATCATTTGTGCAGATCGTTTTTTAAAAAAGTTTAAAAGCCAGTTTATTGTTGTCGTAAGACGGGTGGTAAGCAGATGCGTTAGGTGTTTACGAACAGCGAAGATAAAAGTTATTTTTGGTATCCCTAAGGAAAACGAACAGACTGTCTTTGTAGAGATATTTTATGACAAAGTGAGGACTTCGCAGAATTTTTATCTTTGTCGTTATGCAGAAAACGACTCATCATTTCCTCTACTTTTTGGTTGTCCTGTTGTGTTTTACGAAATGTCAACTAGATGGAAAGAAGAACATCAAGACCTACTACTATCCGTTGCATGAACTATACGATGGATTGACTTACGAATATAGAGGTGTTGATAATGAACAATTGCCACCTTATTATTGGTACTACCGTACGATAGATCAAGATGAAAGTACCTATTTGACAGGGATGTATTATGATTATAATTTCATTCCGCAGCAATTCATTCGAGAAGAAAGAGTGAGCAATGGGATGCTGATGGAAGAGTTATTTATCTTTCAAACGGACTCGACGGATAAGCAGCAACAGATTCCAGTTGAAATCAATGCAGGCAATACTTTCCCTTTTGAGGTTCAGGATTCTTTAGGCGTATTTTTGTACAATATTAATTGGTTCTCTCCAATAGACTCTGCGACTAATACGATCATTCGGAATCGGCACTACCAAGGAAAAACAACTTTTGAGTTTAAAGGGAAAAAGTATAATGCAGTGGAGTTTAGTGTACGTGAACTCATTGAAAATGAGCAGGAAGGTGTACTAAAAGTAGAATTGGAAGGGCGAGAAATCTACGCACAAGGTCTGGGTTTGGTTTATGTTAGCAAAAAGGCAATAGGTAGTTCTTTCGAGCAAACTTACCAATTGTACGATCGCTATCCAATGAAGCAGTTAGAAGAGAAATTTGGTAAAAGTCTTCAGTAAAACGATACAATGAAATACAGAATACTAGGGAAAACGGGCTTCGAAGTTGCTGAAATCTCTCTTGGCGCTTGGCAAGTCGGTGGAAAATGGGGATCGAATTTTGATAATGAAAATGCAGATCGAATTCTTCATACAGCAATTGACGAGGGAATTAATTTTATTGACACCGCAGATGTTTATTCGGCAGGTTTAAGCGAGACGGCTGTCGGCAGAGTGGTGCGCGCTCGTTCAGAAAGAATTTATGTAGCGAGTAAATGTGGTCGGCAAATTAATCCTCATATCAATGAAGGTTATCAGCCAAAAGTATTGAGAAAATATGTGGAAGATAGTCTGCAACGAATGAAACTAGAAACTTTAGATTTGATTCAATTGCATTGTCCGCCAACGGAAGTTTATTATCGTCCTGAAATTTTTGAGCTATTTGATCGCTTGAAAAAAGAAGGAAAAATCCTGAATTTGGGCGTCAGCGTAGAAAAAGTGGAAGAAGCACTAAAGGCAATTGAGTACGAAAATGTGACAACTGTTCAAATCATTTTCAATGTTTTTCGGCAGCGTCCTGCGCGTTTATTTTTTCAAGAGGCGAAGAAAAGAAACATCGGGATTATCGTCCGTGTTCCACTCGCAAGTGGTTTATTATCAGGGAAATATAGTAAGCAAACTACCTTCGGAAAAGGCGATCATCGCAATTTTAATCGCAATGGAGAAGCCTTTGACAAAGGAGAAACTTTTTCTGGAATTGATTATGATTTGGGTTTGGAAGCAGTGGATGAATTAAAAGCCATTTTTCCTAATCAAGCTAATCTTGCTCCGATTGCTTTGCAATGGATTTTGCAACACGAAGCAGTGAGTTGTATCATTCCTGGTGCGTCAAAGGTTGAGCATTTGTTATCCAATATTTCTGCTAGTGAATTGCCTAGCTTGTCAAAGGATCAAATTGCAACAATGAATTTGGTGTATGAAAAATTAATTAAGAAGCAAGTACATCATTTATGGTAAAAGATGAGGAGGCTAGATGTATTCTAACCCCCTCATCTTAGCTTCATTGTTTTATAACTTTTCGAGTTATCATTCTCCCTTCTGAACGCAATTGCAACCAATAAATGCCAGTCGGTAGGTGTTCAAGATTTAAGTTAAATCCTCGACTGGTTTTTGAAAATGCTACACTTTGATTTTTTCCGACGACATCAAAAAGATACACTTCAAAATCAGTCGCAATTGTTTGCTCAAATTCGACATTCAGCCAAGCACTCGTTGGATTTGGATACAATCTAAAATTCTTTAAAACAAGCTCTTCTGAGTTCGTCAAATTACAATTTTCAATTTCTGCATCGTACTCAATTTCCCTACTGTAACGATTGATACAGCCCGTATTTGTATTTGTAATTTCTAGTGTATAAATACCCGATTCTTCTGTGCACAAACGAGCCTCTGTTTCCCCTTCTAGCAGCACTTCGTTCAAGTACCATTGTAGCGTAAGTCCTTCATTTAAAAGGGTTTCGTCTAAAAGCATCAACAAATTATCTACATTTTCAAAGATGGGTTCTACGGGCAAAGGCGTCACGTTGACTTGTACTACTGGCGACAATACAACACAACCAGCATCAGAAGCATAACTCACTGCATAGCGACCCGATTCTGTCACCTCTAAAATTGGAGCAACTGCACCGGCTATGATTTGATTGTCTTTTGACCACTGTAAATTTTCTTCATAGGGTGTTGCTTCCAGCAAGCCAATTCCTCCTGTACAAAAAGGGTCGGGGGCAGAAAAAGTGATACGCGGTGGAGGTGGGAAGGGGAGTACGAATACAGAATCACTCGCCATAATCGTATCAATTGGATTCAAGATATCCAACGTTGCAACTACACCGTCCAAAGTGAGTGTGCTGTCCTGAAAATTGAATGGAATGGTTGCACAATTATCATCCGAACCTTCCAAACCGCGATCTTCATCTTTCACAAAAAGCATGTAGTTGCCTTCTTCTTGCAATGGAACATCCAATTCAAAGGTCACTGGTAAATCAGGGTTTTCAAAATGATCTGCTACGTATATTTCTGTGCCATCAGGATCAACGATGGAGATATAATAATCTGCTTTTCCAATCAAGTCAGTACAGTCCCCTTCCAAAACAGTGACGGCTTGCAAACGGCTCGCGGCAGTATCAATTATTGCTTGATAAGTCACTTCGTAAGTGCCTGGTGTGAAATATTCTTGTGGTGCGGGATTTTCTTCAGTTGAAGTTTCTCCATTTCCAAAATCCCAAAAGTATTGAAAACCTTCTTCGCCTTGACTTGGATTGTTATTTCTGAAAGAAGCTCTGGTCATGCCACAACCTGAATTATTAAATATTGCAAATCCAGCCGAGGAAGCAATGGAAGGAGCAACAAAAAGATCTAAGAAGGCGGAACTTTCTTGACGAATTAAGAATACTCTGGACTCTAAAATAATTTCTAGCCTGAACTGTCCACGTTCCAGTGGTGTTCCACAAATTTTGGCACAACCATCAGTTTGCTCTTCTACATTGAAGGTGTCCTGTGCCGCTTCCCAATTCATACCTTCTGGCAAACCTCGAATTTCTTTGATCACAATCTCGTTGATCGTGAAACCTGGTGTGACGGTGCTATCTCGTTCTGCAACTGGAGTGGTTGTTTTTGGTAAACGAAAACTCACATCAGCCTCATAAGCACTTTCCAAAATTCCATCAGGCAGTTCGCTGATAAAAATAGTATCTACTGGCAATTCAGGCAAATTTAATTCGCAGCCAGAGCAACCTGTTTGTGCAATAATTGAATTCAAAAACAGAAAAAAAGATAAAAGCGGTAGTATAAATTTTCTCATTGTTAGACGTGTTTGAATTTGAACGGATTGGTGGAATGATGGAAGCTAGTTGATTATTACAGAGCGTATTAGCACTTAGACCTGTAATGGAAACAACCGCTACTTTTCATTCCTAGAGCATTCTCAAGGTGCATTTGACTTGGTATAAATCACGTTAGATAAACAAATCAAGGATTCAACAGGTCAATAAAAAATGTCTGTATGAGTTCTGCGGTGTGAAGTGTGAGTAAGAGGGAATTCGTTGAGTAGTTCATAAGAAGTACCCAACGAATGGTAAAGATATTATTTTCTGATAATCAGACGTCTTGTTAATTGCATATTTTCATTACTCAAAGAGTATAAGTACAGGCCATTCGGTAGAAATCCAAAATCGAATTCGTGCTCTGAAGTACCTACGTTTAATCTGATAGGCGCATTGAAAACTTCGCGTCCCAACATATTGAAAATGCGATATTGATAAACGTCGCTTTCTGGAACTTCTACTTTCAATCGAGCAAAGCTGGAAGTTGGATTCGGTGAAATGGACATTTCCAGTTGAGGTGTAACGATTTTATTCGTATTAGAAGTTGCACAAACCTCGGAATCCGCAGCTTCCAATTTCAAGGTATAAAATCCTGGAAAAAACTCACCTGGAATTGTTGTGGGTTGCGTAAGAAATCCAGAGTGAAAGCTTCCTTCAATAGTCAGTAGATATTCACCTGGAGTATTAGATTCATCAGGTACACCACTAATTGAAATGCAACTCGTCGTATCTCTTAAAAAGGTACAATCTGGAAATCCGCAGTCGTATGTTAATCCTGCAGGAAGCCCCATAACCGCAGTGTCAGGTGACATCGTAATAGAGTCTACTGCAAGAACGAAAGTCTGTATTCTCAGAGAATCTCCAATGGCAATGGTGAAGGTAAAGTCATAGGGCTTTCCAATACAAGCTATCACATCTATTCCTTCACTTGGATTCTCAACGGTGGTATCAATTGGAGGAGGAAATACCCCCAAAGTATCCGTGAACATTGGATCTGGTTCACAAGGTGACTGAGCAAATACGAATGGAACTAGAAACAAAGAAAGAAAAATAGTAGAAAGTAATTTCATAGTATAATTTTAATAGTCTGTAAACGGTAATTGAGTCTGCAAATTAGGTTTTTTCTAGCGATCATAAAGCAGTTGCAAAGTTAAAACTATTCTGCTTACGTTAAAAACAACTTAAAAACGAATTTTGTGCCGTGAAAATTTAGTCTAATTTTGCATTGCTGTTGATAAATTACTACTTCTTACCTACACCTACCTGCCCTTATTACAAGCTCTAATCAAATTGCACAGAAAATGAATCACTATCACTACTTATCACTATTGCTATGTCTTTTTGTCAATCACTTGACTGCGCAAGAAGCAACTTTAATAGGAAAAATAACGGATGCTAAGAGTCAAGAACCGCTCATTGCAGCTACTATCATGGCTAATGAATCGGGTACATTGACGGATGTGGAAGGAAATTACGAACTGAAACTGACGGCTGGAACTCATCAAGTAAAAGTGGATTACATTGGCTATCAATCTTTTATAGAAAAAATAACGCTTAGAGCAGGAGAGGAACAAACCCTAAATATCGAGCTAGAAATTGCCAATACAGTACTGCAAACCGCTACGGTAACAAGCGGACGTTACGAAAAACCATTAAGCGAAGTGACGGTTTCATTGGAAGTGCTGAAACCAGATTTATTAGAAAGCAATAATACGGTAGATGTTTCCACGGTCTTAAATAAAGTGCCTGGAGTCACTGTCATTGATGGACAAGCGAATATTCGTGGGGGTTCGGGTTATTCTTATGGTGCTGGAAGTCGAGTTTTGGTCTTAGTAGATGATATTCCACTCTTGACCGCCGATGCAGGTTCTGCCAATTGGCGAGATATTCCAGTAGAAAATTTATCTCAAATCGAAGTAGTAAAAGGTGCAGCTTCTGCACTTTATGGTTCTTCGGCTTTGAATGGCATTATTAACTTCCGAACGGCATATGCAACCTCTGAACCTGAAACTAAAATCACCGCTTTTTCAAGAGCTTATTTGAAACCCAAAAATGATTCGCTTGCTTGGTGGGACAGTCCGAGAATGGAGTTTGGAGGAAGCGTGATGCACCGCCAAAAGTTAGGGAAATTTGATTTAGTTGTTGGTGGTTTATACTCTAATGAGCAAGGTCTAGTTCAAGACACTGACCCCGAAGCAGCGGAAGAAGGAACGTATCGAAATTATGGTCGTTTCAATACCAACTTGCGCTATCGTTTTACCGATAATTTGAGCATTGGTTTGAATGCCAATATCAATCGAGGGAAATCCAAAACTTTCTTTTACTGGCAGGGAATCAATGACTTATACGTCGGCGATCAGGGGACAAAATCGGAAGGAACGCAACTGCGCTACAACATTGATCCATTCGTGACGTACTTCGATCCAAGCGGAAATCGCCACAAATTGCTTGGACGTTTTTATGGTGTAGATAATAGTTTCAACAACAATCAATCCAACGGATCGTCTTTGTACTACAGCGAATACCAATTCCAAAGAAACTTAGAGAAGATTGGCTTGACTGCAACCGCAGGTTTAGTCGCTACAGGTTCTAGTACTGAAGCAGAACTATACGGCGATAATGAGTATTCTTCTTTCAATTCTGCCTTGTATTTGCAATTAGAAAAGAAGTTTTTTAATCGATTGAATCTTTCCACGGGCTTTCGATACGAGCGCAACACCTTAACCAATGCTGCTTTCTACGATGAATTTGCCGAAGAAGAAGTAGCGGCTGGAAGAACAACAGAAGCCAAACCTGTATTTCGAGTAGGTGCGAATTATCAACTGGCAGATTTTACTTTTTTGCGTGCTTCCTGGGGTGAAGGTTATCGCTTTCCAACCGTTGCAGAGAAATACATTTTCACCATGATTACGAATGGTGTAAATGCGGTTCCAAATCCGAATTTACAATCGGAAACAGGTTGGACGACCGAGTTTGGAGTCAAGCAAGGATTCCGCGTATCAGAGTTTGAAGGCTTTTTGGATATTTCTGCTTTCTGGTCGGAATATCAAGATATGATGGAGTTTAATTTAGTGGTACAAGAAAATTTATTTACCGCAGCTATTCCATTTGGTTTTCAGTCGCGTAACGTAGGTAACACTCAAATTCGAGGCATTGAAACGACGCTGACAGGAAGAGGTTCGCTCTTTGGCTTGCCAACTACTTTGCTGGCTGGCTACAATTTCATTGATCCAAAGTTTAAGGAATGGGATTTAGAAGGAAAGGGTTTGCCTTCTTCGCAAGTGACCAAAGCACCCATCGCGCAGCAAAATGCCAAGAATTCTTCTTCTGATGAAAATGTTCTGAAATACCGCTCTCGACACATCGCTACTTTCGACATTGAGTCAAAAATCAAGAGTTTAGCAATTGGAATTGGTGTTTCTTACAATAGTCATATGGAAGCCATTGATGCCGTTATCGAAGATGATCCAAGAGTGATTCCCGATGCGGATATATTTAGATTGAATGATCAGGATGGTTATATTTTGCTGGGCTTGCGTGCTTCTTACCAGTTTTCGCCTAAGCTGAAATTGGCAGCTTTAGTGAATAATTTATTAAACGAAGAATATGCGGTAAGAGTCGGAAAATTAGATGCACCAAGGAATATTTCTGCGCGATTGGAAGTGAAGTTTTAATGCTTCGAGCCACAAAGAAATCAACGAGTACAAAGAGTTTTACTCTTTCTTCTGTGTTGCTTTGTACTACATACTTGTAAAAGTTTGCAAAAAAACAAAGTTTTTGTCTTGAACAACACGTAATAAATTGAAAATTAAACACATATTTGCGCATAGATTTTTCTGCGAAAAAATAACTTTTCTATGTGTCTCTACTGTGCCTATGTGTTTCCATAAAATATGTTCTATTTTGCAGCTCGCTGCCATGCAGCTTTGTAGTTCGATTATTTAGTAAACACAAGTATTTTGTGTTTCAGAATTCACTGTCTTGCTTGCTTTTCAATTCTTGTAAACACAATTGTTTTTCCCAAAATGGGAGCACCAATGTAGCCACGCATATTCAAGTCCCTACCATCAAGCCACATTTTGGCAGAATAAGTTCGTCCATCTTCTGGATTGTAGATCGTGCCGTTGATGTATTCCTCATCGCCATCAAACTCAAAATCATGGATGAATTCGATTCCAATTCTACTACGCACGCGCAAAGCAGGATTTGGATTGTTGATGTCTAAACGTTTTTTGTTGCAACAGATCGTTTTGCCATAGTATTTACCACTGCGTTTGAAAATCTCGATTTGCCCAACGCCATCAGGACTAAAATACTTACCAACAATAAGATCGCCTTTGTAAGACTGTGCATTCAAAGAAGCCAGTGTGAACAGTATACTGACAAAAAACAGCATGATTTTTTTCATAACCGATTTTTAGAAAATGTTTCAAGTTTGCAGTTGCTTCTAACGGATAGAGTACTCAATTTGCTGCAATAAGCAAGAGAATTTTAACATTTGTTGGTGAAAAATCGAATTGGATGGCTATTATCTTTTTTTTGACTTTCGATAATTTTTGAGCAAATAGCAATCATTTTTAGTAATGGCAGTGAATAAATCTGCTTCATCAATCAAAACTTGCGCAGTGGTCTCCAAGACGGCAGCGATTTCTACTCTAACGCCCTCTCCGCGCAGGTGACGTACCAATTCTACATAGTCCGAATCGCCCGAAAGTATAATAATCGTATCTACTTTTGCAGCAATTTGAGTAGCTTTAATTGTTAGGGGAATGTCCGCAGATTTGTGGCAAGGAATGACAGAGCCATGAAAATGATTGAGTAATCGTTCTGCTAGTTTTGCCGAGATACTTTTGCCCTCTCTAAAATAAATTAATCGACTCAATCCTCTGTTATTCAGTAATTTAGGAATGAGTACATCAAAATCTACCAACGCATTTTTTTTGCCTACTAAGGCTTGCAAACTCATTTCGATATTGTTGCCATCAATCAAAACTGCTACAGATTGATTGATGTTAATATTTATAGTTTCGTTCATTGTATTCGTTTATTTATTGGACGATTATTTTAGTAGACTGCTAGATTAAAAGATATGAGATATGAGAGGCAGAGTACTCTCATTCAATTTCTCATAGCAATCAAAATATCCGATTTTTTAGGACATATTACTTTAAGTAATACATCCTGAAAGATCAGATAGTAAACTTGGTAAGTTTCTTTTTCTTAAGAACTTCATCATTAAATGTTTAGTGAAATTATCATAAGTTAAACTTGCCAAGTTTTGATTCCATTGTTTAGGGTAATGTACTTAGTTGTGTTTATTCCGGTCTGCTCGGCAATAGAGCAGTTGAGTACTTATATTTGTTCGGTTTTAGAGCTCGTTTGGATTTTGATCTTTGAGTCGAAAATGAGCTATTTTTTCGTTAATTGAGGCAAAAAATGCGAGTCTATCTAGATAAATGAGGCATTTTTTAACGAAAAGTAACGGAAAAAGAGCCATTTGCAGACCGATTATTAATT
>JBCDFY010000152.1:0-17858 GCA_039176995.1 Bacteroidota bacterium | reverse complement strand
TGCGAATTTTGGAAACGAAAACCTATATTTTCAATTTGTGCACCCTAGTGAAAAATTAAAAATGAATTACAGAAAAGAGCAGTGATTCTTTGAGTTCTCCTCTTTTTTTCTCTACTTGTACATACACAGACAAATCCAATACTTATGAAATACAGAAGACTTACCCAAGATGAACTAGAAGAACTAGAACCTGAATTCGTAACCTTTCTTGCCAGCAATAGCATCACTGCGCCCGACTGGGAAAAAATAAAATTAGCGTATCCCGAAAGAGTAGAACGTCTAATTGAAATGTTTAGCGATGTAGTTTTTGATAAGATCTTAGGTAAGATAAAATACATGGAGCGAAAAAAACCTAGAGACTTGCGCACCTATAAATTTATAGACGATCGTATCTTGCTCATTGGCTTAGTCAACAATGGAAATGAAGATGGAAAAACTGAACTAGACTTCACCAGCAATGATACGCCCGAAGAAATGCTCCTAAAAATGCGCCGCTCTAATTCCGAAATTCGACTCTACACTGCTGAACGTAAGTATCGAAAAGATCGCCGATTGGAAGCCTTTGAATTGATGGAAGATGGCGCACTCATTTCCAAAGATGGCGCGATGTATAAAACTTTGAAAAGTCTCCACCAATCAAGGATGAATTGAGTTGTTCATGGTTTCATGGTTAAGGTGTACAAAACCATTTAACTATAAGACACTATAACCATCTACAACTGTAATCTTTAAAAGCTCTAATGCGTTGTATTATAATCCCAACAACTTATAAGATACAATCAGCATGAAAAATACGCTATATTTCATTTTTTTCCTTCTTAACTTTTCTGTTCTATTCGCGCAAACGCCCATTCGCGTAGACGTAGCGGAAGTAAAAAAGGAAGAACTCTTCATAGATGCACAGCGGGAAAAAGTATTAGGCAATTACGAAAAAGCAGAGGAACTTTTCAAAGCCATTTTGGAGAAGACAGGAGACGATGCCACCATTTTGTTCTCTTTAGCGCAAGTCCTTTCGCAGCTCGACAAAGACGACGAAGCTGTACAAATGGCAGAAAAAGCAGCGGCTTTAGATGCAAATAATATTTGGTATAAAATCTACCTAAGTGAAATCTATGAAAAAACGGGCAATGACCTCAAAGCAGCTGGCGTCTATGAGCAACTAGCAAAATCATACCCAAATGAAACCGAATTTTATGACAGTTGGGCATTCTATTTGATTCGCGCACAAAAAATTGACGATGCCATTGATGTTTATAACCTAATCGAAAAGCAGCAAGGCATTTCAGAACCTACTACTCGCAAAAAGCATACGCTTTACCTCGGCTTGGGAGACATCAAAAAAGCAGGCAAGGAACTGGAAGCCTTGGCTAAGGCATTTCCTAAGCAATTAGAATACCAACATCTTTTGGCAGTATTTTATATGCAATTCAATCAAGCAGACAAAGCAAAATCTATCTATCAAAATATCCTTTCTATCAATCCTGACGATCCCAAAGCACTACTCGCATTGAAAGGAAAAGGAAACACCAATAACAATGATATTTACGCACAATTGGGCTTTCTTTTTGAGAAATCCAGTATTAAAATAGATGACAAAATCAAAGAATTACTGCCTTTGATGGAAGATGCTATTCAGAGTAACAATCCCAGCAAACTGGAAAAAACTTTAGCACTTACGGAAACGCTAGTTCAAGTTCATCCAGAAGAAGCAAAAGCATATGCCGCTCGTGGCGATTTGCTCTATCATCAAGGACAATTGAATGAAGCAAAAACTAATTACTTAA
Organism: Bacteroidota bacterium; assembly: GCA_039176995.1. Taxonomy (GTDB): domain Bacteria; phylum Bacteroidota; class Bacteroidia; order Chitinophagales; family Saprospiraceae; genus JAAUTG01. The sequence goes on along the minus strand of JBCDFY010000152.1, from coordinate 16,074 downwards.
AGACCATTGAGTTAGATGAATCTGTCTATACGGTTTGGGAACAGTTGATGTACATCTATTGGCAAGAAAAAGCCTACGATGACTTGATTGATGCTGCGGAAGAAGCCATTGATATTTTTCCAAATCAAGCGCGCGTTTACTTTATGAATGGTCTAGCATTGCAAGCCTTAAATGAACACGAAGATGCAATTGACCTATTTCAAGAAGCGAGTTTGATGGTTGGCGGCAATCAACAATTGAAAGCAGATTTACTTAAGCAAATGGGCATCAGTTATCAAGAATTGAATCAATATGCGCAAGCCGATAAAATCTTCGACCAAGCAGTCGCTTTGAATCCAACTTCTAGTGCATTGCTCAACGCTTACAGCTACGCACTCGCCAAGCGCGGAGAACAACTCCCCAAAGCAGAACAAATGATCAAAAAAGCCTTGAAGCAAAGCCCAAATCAAGCCATCTTGGAGCATACTTATGCTTGGGTGCTTTATCAGCAAGGCAAATTCAAAGAAGCTCGCAAATGGATAGAAAGTGCCATCGCAAAACAAGCAGATGCTTTGTTTATCGAACATTATGGTGATATTCTATTTAGATTAGGAGAAAAAGAAACTGCGTTGATGAATTGGAAAAAAGCACAGGAAATGGGTTTGCAATCGAAAGAATTGGAGCGGAAGATTGCGGAGCAGAAGCTAAAGTAAATCAGAAAGTTGGAATGAGAAATTGGAAAGTTGGAAATCGGAAAATTGGAAATCAGAAAGTTGAAGTGCAAAAAAATATAAGAATGACTTTAAGGAATGCTTCATTTTGGTTGTTGGTATTGAGCTTGGTGTTCTCAAGTTGTAAGGGTAGCAAGAAAACAAGAAGCTCTGAAAACACTTGGGATGCAAAAATGGTGCAACTGAAATTAATCCAAAATCAAGTGCGCGCAGATTGGTTCAATGGAAGCGCGAAGTTGAGTGCAAATGGTGGTGGATTTTCGCAGAGTGCTTCGGCGACTATCAAAATGAAAAAAGACAGCTTGATTTGGATCAGCGTTAGAAAATTGGGGTTGGAAATTGCCAGAGCGCAAATCACGCAAGACTCTGTTTTTTTGATTAACCGTTTTGGTCGCGAATATATGGTCAACGATCTGAATTTCCTGAGCGAAACTTACAATTTGCCAGCCAATTTACAAACCTTACAAGCAGTAGTTCTAGGCAATCCTGTTTTCTTTTCTTTGGACAATTTGGAATTGACTGAAAATGAAGAACACTACGAATTGAGCAATGCCGGCACAAAAAAAGGACGATACGTACTTACTAAAACCGCTTTTGCATTACAAGAAATGGAATTGAGCGATGTCGAAAACGATCAAAACCTAAAAATCAATTTCAAAGATTATCGCGCCTTGGATACCGAACATTTTTTCTCTTACCTTCGTTTACTATCCCTTGACAGTCCTGATTTAGGAGAAATGAAAGTGGAGCTGAACTACCAAAAAGTAGAAATTGATGAACCCACCTCCATTCGTTTTGAAATACCCAAAAATTATACAAGAGTTGAATAAAAAAACACACTTCCGATTTTTCTTAAAGCCCCTACTCTTCTTCCTCGCCATCTGTTTTGTAGGGAATCTTTCTGCGCAAACGCTTACCGAACTGGAATACAAACGCAAACGTCTGCTTGCCGAAATTGAAGCAACCAACAGCGAGCTTAAGCAAACAAAGGCTAACAAAGCCAATGCGCTTCAACAGTATTTGAAAGTAAAAAGGAAAATCAGGAAGCGCAAAGAACTCATCGCAACGCTCGAACAAGAAGTCGAATTCATTGACAAAAGCATCATGCGCAATACGATTGTAACGGAATCACTAAATAGTGATTTGGAACGCCTTCGTTCCGAGTATGCAGGAATGTTACGCACTGCCTATCGGCAAAAAGTAAACAACAGTCGCTGGATATTTTTGCTCTCTTCTAATAGCGTCAACAATGCCGTTCAGCGTTGGCGATACCTCAAACAATACGACGATTATCGCAAAAAGCAAGCCAGCCTAATTGTAGAGACCAAAACTACTTTAGAGATCAAAATCAATCAACTCGAAACCAAAAAGCAAGAAAAAGAAGCCCTCATCAATTCCACGAATCGCCAAAATGGATTGCTAGATAGAGAATTGGGGCAAAAGAATCAATTGTTGAGCCAAATCAAGTCGAGTGAAGCTAAATTACTCCTCAATTTGGAAGCTCAGCAGCGCAAGAAAGACCAGATGGACAAGGCAATTGAGCGTACGATTGTAGCCGTGACGAAAAAAAATCGTGTCAACAGTGGAACGGGAGACAAGTCCAAAATTGTTAAGATGGCTGGACAGTTCAAAGCGATGCGCGGTCTTTTGCCTTGGCCCGTCGCCAATGGAAAAATTATCAAGGGCTTTGGTCGCCACGAACATCCCGAATACGAAAATGTTTTTACCGAAAATAATGGTGTAAACATCAAAGCACCTTCTAAAGCGATTGTGCAAGCCGTTTACAATGGTAAGGTCGTTGGTAAACAATTCATTCCAGGGAATCAAAATATGGTTATCATTGCGCATGGAACTTACTACACCGTTTACTCCAATATTGCCAGTGTCAGTGTCAGTAAAGGGGATCAAGTCAAAGCAGGGCAGACTATCGGCAGATTGAGTAGCCGAAATAGCGAATTACACTTTGAAATTTGGAAGGAAAAACAACGATTGAATCCAGAAAGATGGATAAGGTAGAGGTAGAAGCAAAAGATAAGACAAATGGATCGTACAAGTCTCTGACTTGAATGCAATATCACTCGGACTCAGTCGGATTATTAAATACCTATTTTCAGCAATCATCAAACAACTTTCAAACAACAGAATCCTCAAACAGCTTTAAAAACTACAACACAACTTATGGCAGAATGGAATGTAGGGAAAACTGACCGGCAGAAGGGGCTGAAACAGAAACGAGAATATGCCGTTTTAGTCGGTTTAGTCACTCAAAAACAAACGCAACATCAAGTCAAAGAATATTTGGATGAATTGCAATTCTTGGCAGTCACCGCAGGAGCTAAAGCGGTAAAACGCTTTGTGCAACAACTCAATCATCCCGATCCACGTACTTTTATTGGCAAAGGGAAATTGCAAGAAATTGCGGAATACGTAGAAGAAAATGAGCGCGTCACCATGGTCATTTTCGATGATGATTTGACAGGTAAGCAAGTTTCTATCTTAGAAGAAGAATTAAAAGTAAAAATCATTGATCGAAGTACACTGATTTTGGATATTTTCGCTGGACGTGCACAAACTGCACAAGCGAAAACGCAGGTGGAACTGGCGCAAATGCAGTACTTACTGCCGCGCCTTCGAGGACTTTGGACGCACTTGGAACGCCAGCGCGGTGGTATCGGGATGCGCGGCCCTGGAGAGCAAGAAATTGAGACGGATAGACGAATCGTTCGAGATAAGATTTCCTTACTCAAAAAACAACTGCAAAAAATTGATAAACAGAACGTTACGCGTCGAAAAAATCGAGGCTCAATGATTCGAGTTGCTTTGGTTGGTTACACCAATGTGGGTAAATCCACTTTGATGAACCTATTAAGTAAATCCGAAGTTTTTGCCGAAAATAAGCTCTTCGCCACGCTCGATACGACCGTCCGAAAAGTCGTTTTTGAACGAATGCCTTTCTTGCTATCCGATACGGTTGGATTCATCCGAAAACTGCCTCATCATTTGATCGAAAGCTTTAAATCTACACTGGACGAAGTGCGCGAAAGTGACATTTTGGTTCATGTAGTAGATGTGGCGCATCCGCGTTTTGAAGAACATGTTAATACCGTTAATCAAACCTTACATGATTTGCAAGTGGCGGACAAACCGATGCTTTATGTCTTCAATAAAATGGATGCGTATCGGAAAAAGTACTTCGATGATTATCTCGATCCCGAAACGCAGAAGGAATTGGAAGCAGAGTTGAGAGATAACTTGCGCAATCAGTTCGATGCAGATAACGTCTTTATATCTGCAATCAATGGCGAAAATATCAGCGAACTGAAAGATAAATTAGGAGGAATGGTAAAAGAACGCTACGAAATTCGCTATCCCTATCAGGCGCGGCAATGGTAGATTTTTTTTGTTGATTTGTTAAACCGTTTATTTGTTGATATGAATATGCTCGAAAAATACGCTCAACTGCTAGTCGACTATTCTTTGGAACTAAAAGCTGAAGAAAAACTATTTATCCAAACCACCTTGTTGGCAGCACCTTTAGTAAAAGAAATTTATCGCTTAGCACTGCGTAAAGGAGCAATTGTGGAAACCGATATTTCCTTTGAGGACAAGGGTAATATTTTCATGCAAGAGGCATACAATGATGCACAATTGAGCTACGTTTCGCCCACCTATCGACAGGCAATGGAACAATTTAATGCTTATTTATACATCCGCGCCCCTTTTGATTTGAATACACCAAACTATTCCAGTCCAGCGAAGTCTAAGAAGCGAGAATTGGCGTATCGTCCTTATCGAAAAATTTACAGTGAAAGAACAGCGACTAGGGACTTGAAGCGTTCATTGTGCCAATTTCCAACGGAAGCGAGTGCCACGGCGGCAGATATGAGTTTGGAGGAATACCAAAATTTCGTTTATCAGGCTTGCCATCTGTTCGCAGATGATCCAATGGAAGAATGGCTAAAAGTGAGAAAGCAGCAGCAGCAAGTCGTAGATCATTTGAACCAGACGACAAAAGTTCGCTATTTAGGTGAAGGCACAGATATTAGCTTTTCGACTGAGAGCAGAACTTGGATCAACTCAGATGGACAAACCAATATGCCTTCTGGAGAGGTTTACACTTCTCCTGTCGAAGATTCGGTGAATGGACAAATTCATTTCTCTTTGCCTTCCATTTATATGGGCAATAGGGTGAGCGGCGTGACGCTTTGGGTGAAAGACGGATACATAGAAAGGTGGGAAGCTAAAGAAGGAAAACAACTATTGGATAGCATTTTTGAAATAGAAGGTGCAAGACGCTTTGGCGAAGCCGCCATTGGCAATAATTTCAATATTCAGCAGTTCACCAAGAACATCTTATTCGATGAAAAAATTGGCGGAACGGTACATATGGCTATTGGTCAATCCTATTTACAAGCAGGAGGAAAAAATACCTCTTCTATCCACTGGGACATGATAGCAGATATGAGAAATGGCGGGGAAATTTATGCAGATGGAGAAAAAATTTATGAGAACGGAGATTTTTTGATCGCTTAAAATTATAGTAATTTGGAAGTAATCATTCATTATGCTTGTCTTTTGAACGTTACCTAAGAGCTTGTCTAAAAATTTATTTAACTAATGGTCAATAGTTTACCCGATAGCTATCGGGTTGCCTAGGAAAGAATTTATGAGTTTAGCTCCCGATGGCTATCGGGAAATGAATCAATTATTTCAACGGCAGGTTCATAAGATATTGGCTATCAGAACGATAAAATTTAGACATGCTCTAATCATATTATTACTTCAAGAGCTTAGCAACTGGAAGAAAAAGTCTTTTTTTCCGCTTCAATTCACAAAAACTTTCAGAGAACCAAACTAAATTATTTAATTTGCGTCTTAATAGTTCAAATACACAAAGATAAAAGGCATTTTTGCCCAAAAACAGATGTACTTTCACTCAAAAAGTACATCAATTATTAGAACACTATATTAGAAAACCGTGAGTAGAAATATTACATTTTTAGAGCTAAAATATGGAAACATATACGGCGGCTATCCCAACTTTTACGCAATCAGTGATGCTTCTTTATTAATTTATGAAGTAGATACAGAAAGGATATTTATTGAAAGCTGGACAAACAACGCAGATGTAGATATCGTGAGTGTATTCTCCAAAGTAAACGAACTAGGACATACCGTAGGAAGAGCTAAAGAAGTCATCAATATGAGAACCCGTCGTCGTAAACCTTATGATGAAGAATTCCGAATGAACGAAGATGAAATCAACTACGCTTTCCGCAATGTGAATCCCTCCAGAATGCATATCAAGCGTTTTTTCATGAAAAATCTAAGAAAATACAATGTGCGTGACATCATCGTTTTTGATGGACGCAGAGATATTTTCTTACTGGAAAAATGTCAAGTGGACTTCCGCAGAACACGCATCAAAGACTTGCAAAAAGACCTCAACCAAGCCACGAAATATTTATTTTCGCTCAACAAATTAGCAAAAGTTGTCAATTTCAAGATTGATTCCCATTTGCGCTCCAACAACTTGGAATACTGGTTACACCCAATTGCCGCGCGACAGGTAGAGCCAGGTACTGCCGCTTATGATGCAGCACGTTTGTTGATGGTCCACAATGAGTTCCGATTCAACAATGGCGATTTCTTGATGAAAGCACAACTCTTGCTCAACAAGATTCAGCAAGAAGAAGGTCAATAATTATATTTTTGACGATTCATAATAGCTATGCCGAATTCAGCCTTACAACAAGGTCGTATTCGGCATTGTTGTTCTATGGGACTTTCAGATGAAATCTATCTTGAAAAGGTTCAAGAATGATATGAATTGAAAATAGAATATTCTATTTCCAGAATCCGCAAAAAGTCTTTTCAAAAGATTTTTGCTGATTATAACGGGTTGCAGTGAAGGTTATTCACTTGAACTCCCAGGATAGACTATGATTTTCAGATAACATTATGACCTTAAAATCCCGTAGAGATGAACTATGGGTAAAGAAAACGCTGAAAATGTCGCTTAAGTCCTGTAGGGGCGTACTGTGATTGCTGCATAGTACGCCCCTACGGAGCTTAGAGGTAGGTTTTTCCACTTCCTACCCATAGTTTGTCCCTACGAGACTGTAAAATAGTGTATTGAATAGCAAATACCACTATTGCCCAATTACTGCAAAATGTTACAATCACGATTTTTTGTCTTCGACTCTACGGATTTTAACATTAGCAAAACCTAAGTTCAGAACTTGAGACTAACCATATTGAACCACTTCAAACAACCTTCAAACTAAAAATCATTATGGCATTTAAAATATATACCAAGACAGGAGACAAAGGCGAAACCAGCCTATTTGGAGGAAAGAGATTACCAAAAAATCACATCCGAATAGAAGCCTATGGGACAGTGGATGAATTGAATTCTTACATTGGACTTTTGCGTGATGTCATTGAATTAGAGGAAGTCAGAGCTCTTTTGAAAGATATACAAGACCGCCTCTTTACCATTGGTGCGAACCTAGCAAGTGACCCAGATAAGGAAATGCAAGTGCCCGACGTAAAAGCTAGTGATATTGAAGTATTGGAGCACAGCATGGATAAAATGGAAGCGACGCTCGTTCCTTTAAAGCATTTTGTCTTGCCAGGTGGACATACGAGCGTTTCTTTTTGTCATATTGCTCGTTGTGTTTGTCGAAGAGCAGAACGTATAACTATCGCGCTGCAGCAAGAATCTCCAGTAGAAGCTGTCATTGTAAAATATCTCAATCGTCTTTCCGATTATTTGTTTATGCTAGCGAGATTTCAAGCGAAAAATGTGGGTGTAGAAGAAATTAAGTGGGAAGCAAGAAAGTAAACCATACTAATTAAAAATGGCTCTTATTGGAAACCAAGTTGCTTAAGCGAAAAGCGTTCTTTTACAGCTCAAGAGCGTATCGTCCGATTATTATCGGACTGTGAGCTGTGAGAAAAATTCTTTCAGGAGCGAATAAAAATCAGCTTTTGGCTGATTTTTGTTCGCTCCAAGAGTTTTTTTTGATGGATTTAAAACGGCTAGATGCCATTTTAAATCCAAAACACGATAATTATCATTCTTTGATTACTACTGATGTTTTAAGATATAAATCGCAACTTGAAACCCAAATTGAGCCTTAAAAAATTATGGATGCGAGGAGGAGTAACGATGTGTGAGTTTTCATGAATTATTCAGTACGAAAATCTCTCTTAAGAATCTGTAGCTAAAATAAATCCGTAGCTAAAACACAGAGACCCTTTAAAAAACGAAGCCTTACGACTATGAGTGAAAAACTACAAGAAGTCGCCAAATATTTAATCGTCTTGGGCGTCATTGTTCTGATTAGTACGCTCTTTCCAAACAATGTGCGATTCAAATACGAGTACGAGCAAGGGAAGGTTTGGTCTTACAACAACTTGAGCGCACCTTTTGATTTCACCATTTTAAAATCAGAGGAAGAAATTGCGAAAGACCGCAGCGAGCGAGAAAAAACTTTTTCTCCTTACTATCAAATCAAAACTGATTTACTACAACAGAGACTAGATTCTTTCGATCTTATTTTCGATCAAGAATACCAAAGTATCCAAGGCAATGAGCAATTCAGCGGTGTTCTGAACTATCCTAAACGTTATCGAAAATATGGCAAAGATTTGCTAAAACAAGCCTACGAAAGAGGCATCATTGCACTTATTCCTGAACATCGGGGAAAAGAAGATGACTTTGTCATTAATGTAGTAGCGGGAAACGTCACAGAGCAGCGAGCTATAAGCAATTTACGGACAATGGAAGAAGCTAAAGAACTGCTGAGCGATGAATTGCCGTATAGTCCGTTACAAGAACCTGAATTCTTATACCCTATTTTGTTACGGTTATTTTCTCCTAACATTTTTTATAGTTCTGAACTAAGTGAACAATTCAAAGCAGATTTACTTGCTGATTTGCCAACCACCAAAGGACTGGTTAGAAAAGGAGAATTAGTCATCAAAAAAGGAGATGTAATTGGGGAGGAAAAACTAGAAAAACTCAACTCCTTCAAAATAGCTTACTTGAGAGATGTCACCAAAAATCGTTCACCGCGTAGCGTGTTTTTAGGATATATTCTTTTAACTACACTAATAATCGGTGTATTTCTTTTATACGTCCAACGACACAGCGCTATTCAGATCAAATACTTCAATCAATTTTTATTCCTTTTTATCTGGTTGGCACTGTATAGTTATTTGATGTATGTGGCAGAAAGTAATGACGTATTAAGTGGCTATATGATTCCATTTTGTATTGCACCAATTATTATCAAGCACTTTTTCAATGGACGACTGGCATTGTTCACACACGTCACGGTTGTTTTGCTGGCAAGTTTTCTCTCTTCTTTGGGCTATGAATTCACCTTCATGCAACTGATTGCAGGGATTGTTGCCGTTTTGGGAAGCATAGATTCCAGAGATTTATCTAACTTTTTCTATTCTATTCTTTTCATTTTTGCAACTTATGTCATCGCTCTCGCAGGTCTAACGCTAATACAAGCAGGCAATATTCAATCCATTGACTGGAACATTATAAGATTCATTGGCATCAACGCATTTCTGATTTTGCTTGCCTATCCACTCATTCCACTATTAGAGCGATTGTTTGGCTTTACTTCAGCTAGTTCTTTGCTCGAATTATCAGATATGAACCGTCCGCTACTTAGAGAACTGACCAACAAAGCACCTGGTACTTTTCAACATTCACTACAGGTCGCCAATCTTTCCGAAGCAGCTGCAAGAGCCATTGATGCAAACTATCTACTCGTAAAAGTGGCAGCACTCTATCACGATATTGGGAAGATGCGCCATGCTGCTTATTTCATTGAGAACCAGAATGGTATCAATCCACACAAAAGACTTTCACCGCTAGAAAGTGCAAAAGTTATTATTGACCACGTTACAGAAGGAATCAAATTGGCGAAGAAACATCGCTTACCTAAGTCTATCATCAACTTCATAGAAAGACATCATGGAACAACGCGTGTAGAGTATTTCTATCGCCAACAGATTGAAGCGGAAGGAGAAGAAAACACCAATGAAGCCGACTTTCACTATCCTGGACCAGTTCCAGTTAGCAAAGAAGAAACCATTATGATGATCGCAGACTCGGTGGAAGCTGCTTGTAAAAGCATCAAAGAACCAACTTCGGAAGCTGTTGACAAAATGATTGATAGCATTGTAGAACGGAAACTAGCTTCGGGGCAATTCGAGAAATCTACCTTAAACTTTGAAGAATTGGAAATCTGCAAAAACATTTTCAAACAACAAATGCACAGCATCTACCATGTTCGCGTCGAGTATCCAGAGGAGGAGAGTTGATGGTTTAAGGGCTTAACGGTTGTAATGTTCTGTGTGTCAAATCAACCATAAAACACTATAACCATGAAACCATATGCTAGTTCGCCATACGTACGAATTCCGCATCTTTCAGCGCATACATCAGACGATTAATATCAGAATCATTGAGTTCCAATTTTCCTTTAATAATAATCGCTTCGGCAGTGTATTCTACTTCATCTTTAGCATACACTTCCATTACGGTTTCTGGACCTGCGCCACCACAAAAGAAGCACATATTGTAAGGAAAAGCAGAAAAAACAAACTCTTTATGCCCTTTATAGCCCTCCACTGGAACGATATAACCTTTGATTTCAATCTTTTTACCTTCATACTTTTTAACAATATCACTAAAGACGGGTACATCTACTTTGAAGCCTAGCATTTCATCGTATTGTTTTTTAAAGGTAATTTTCGCCAAGGTCTTCCACATATTCTTATCACTCGACTGAGCAGTAGTTTGAAAGATGGTGGCGGTACTCACAAAAGCGGTCAAGAGCAAGAGTTGTATGAATTTCATAGTATTGTTGATTCGTTTATCTGTTGAGTTGCTGATTTGAGGAAGTAATTCAATACAAAAGTAAATCTACTTCATCAATGGAACAAAATATCTTTACGAATAGCTCATCAAGCAGACAATATTAATAGGGGTTTAACAAACTTTTAGAGGTCAGAAGCTAGACCAGTTCATTGTCAGAAGTCAGACTACTCACTTTTATCCTTACTTAAGATCTCAAAACTGCGTTCTAATCTTCCACCTTTTTCATCTACCAAAGTCAGCAGATGTCTACCTGCTTCAGGTTGAAGTTCCATTTCATGAAAATGTTGGGTTGTTCCTAAATAAGTTCTGTCCAGATGCCAATGAATTTTGGTATCAGCAGAGCGATGAGCAACTTTAAAAACCGTACTGCTTAGTTCTCCATCTAAGTCAATGGGTACAAAGATTTTTGCATGATATTTGGGATAGATTAATTGCATATCAGCAATTTCTTCTAATGCTTCACAATCTGTTCGAAGTGGAGGCGCAGCTTGATAGGAGGGATTCTTGGATTTGTAATAAAACTCTTCAATTGGCGGTAGAATGAAAGAGGGCTGATGAATCATTTCGCTAGGTGCAACGCAATCACTATTGACTTGCCAAGTTTGAGTTTTATCTAAGTGTAGCATTTGATGATACGGACACGCCTTCATTTTTACGGCAGATTTGGAAAGCCAAACCGTATCACGCTTGCAAATATCTAATGGACGATAGCCGCTTTGTTTGCAAACTACAATTTCTTTCATTTCATCATAAGGTACTGAAAACCAATCATTATCAGCAGGTAACAACTTGAATAAATCAAACAAAATCGGGGCAGCAGTTTTAACACCTACCAAGCCTGGTCGCCCTTCGCCGTCTGCATTTCCTACCCACACACCGACCGCATAGTGACTATTCACACCTACTGCCCAAGCATCTCGAAAACCAAAACTCGTTCCGGTTTTCCAAGCAATTTTTCTGCTCGAAGCAAAGGATTCCCACTCGCCGACGGAATTGGGACGCTCCACGGCGCGCATCGCATCAAAAGTTTGCCAAATAGAGCTGACACTGAAATGGGTAGGCTCGTTTTGCAGTTTCGTAACTTCTTTTTTCTCTTCCTCTTCTTGCAAATAATGTAAAGCTCGAAAATCATCTCTGCTGTATTTTCCATCTTGATTTGGGAAGGCATTCAGTGTTCTTGCCATACTTGCGTAGACGCTCGTAATTTCTTCCAAACTAATTTCTGCGCCTCCTAAAACCAAGGGCAAACCATAATGCTGCGGTAGCTGATTGATGTGCTGAAAACCTAATTGCTGCAATTGAAAATGAAATTTCTCTAATCCGTATTCTTGTAACATCCGAACAATTGGAACATTCAAAGAGCGTACTAAAGCGCGTTTCGCTGTTACTACACCATCGTATTGTTCATGAAAATTTTCGGGACGATAACCGCTTAAATGCGTTGGAACATCGGGGACTAAACTTTGCGGTGCAATCTTTCCTTCTTCAAGCATAGAAGCATACAACAAAGGCTTGATAACGCTACCTGTGCTTCTCGGTGCAGGAATTACATCTACTTGCTCTCCGTGCTCCTCTCCTGCCCCAACAACATTGCCGATATAAGCTAGTATTTTACCAGTTTCTACATCAGCAACTATTGCGGCTGCATTGTATATATAGTTGTTTATCAACCGATTATGATGTACTTGTAATACGTTCTCACTCCGCTCTTGCAAATTGGTATTTAAGGTACTTCTAAAGCGACTTTTATCTTTTTTCTGCTCCATAGAACTGACTCGATCTAGCAAGTGTGGCGCAATTTGTGGTAAAGGTAACGGCTTATCAGGCAAAGGTTCTTCCAGTGCTAGTTTATAAGAAATGGAATCTAATCTTTGTTGTTCATAGAGTCTTTGCAGTAAGCGATTGCGCTTTTCTAAAAGTGCTGTTCGATTTCTACCTGGATGCATCAAAGCAGGGCTATTGGGCAAAACAGCAAGTGTTGCTACTTCTGACCAAGAGAGTAAAAAGGGAGATTTTTTATAGTATCGCCAAGAAGCGGTTTCTAGTCCAACTACATTTCCACCAAAAGGCGCGTGGGTTGCATAGAGTTGTAGTATTTCTGCTTTGGTGCAGCGCAATTCCAAGCGCGTCGCCAAGACCATTTCGATCAATTTATTCCAAAGCGAACGCTTTTCTCGCTTCCTCGCCATTCGTATGACTTGCATACTGATTGTACTGCCGCCACTCACGACTGATTTAGCTTTGATATTTTGCTGAATTGCTCTGCCAATTCCAATAGGGTCAATTCCCCAATGCGAAAAAAATCTTCGGTCTTCAAATTCTGTAATTGCCGCTATGAATTTATTGGGTAAGCTATCATTTTGAGGAAAACGCCATTGTCCATCTGCTGCGATACGCGCGCCTAGCAATCTGCCGTTTTGATCTTCTAAAACAATGGAAGTTGGATCGTTGAAGAGTATTTTCGGAAGGGAGAAGTAATAAAGGAAGAGTAAAAAAATGCTTGCTGCCAGCCAGTAGAATTTATATTTTTTGATGTGCTCGAGCATATTTTGAGAAGTCAGAGGTTATATCGTTCGCAAAGTACAGATACCGTAAGGAGTTAAGACCACTTCTAATAGTACACTAAACGACTCGAACAGGAATGTTCGATCTACATAAAAACCACTAAAACACTTACTTCTCTTAGTGTCTTAGTGGTTCATTTTCAATATATTAAGCATCCGTTTCTGTCTCCATTGCAGCCAATTGAATTTGAAGACCATCGCCTTCTTCATTCATATTAGCTTCCAAAACTGCCCCGTCTTCCAGTTTAGCATTTAGAATAAATTCTGCTAACGGATCTTCGATGTATTTCTGTATTGCTCTGTTCAATGGACGCGCACCAAACTGCGGATCAAAGCCCTTTTCTGCTACGAAATCTTTTGCTTTGTCCGTCAACTTCAATTCGTAACCCATTCCATCCAAACGCTTGTACAAGTCTTTGAGCGTGATGTCAATGATCTTAAAGATTTCTTCTTTGCCTAGGCTGTTGAAGATTACTACATCATCAATACGATTCAAGAACTCTGGAGAGAAAGTACGTTTCAAGGCATTTTGAATAACACCTTTTGTGTAATCTTCCGCTGAACTTTGACGCGCTTTGGTCGCAAAACCAACACCTTGACCAAAGTCTTTTAACTGACGCACTCCAATATTGGAGGTCATGATGATAAGCGTGTTTTTGAAGTCTACTTTGCGTCCAAGACCATCGGTCAGTTGTCCATCATCTAAGACTTGCAACAGAATATTGTACACATCTGGATGCGCTTTCTCAATCTCATCAAGCAAGATTACAGAATAAGGCTTACGACGAACTTTTTCGGTCAACTGTCCACCTTCTTCATAACCTACATATCCTGGAGGCGCACCAATCAAGCGACTAATGGAGAATTTCTCCATGTACTCACTCATGTCAATTCGAATCAAAGAATCTTCTGAATCGAATAAATATTGAGCTAAGGATTTTGCTAATTGCGTTTTACCAACCCCTGTTGGTCCTAAGAAAATGAAGGAACCAATCGGTTTGCTTGGATCTTTCAAACCGACGCGGTTTCGCTGAATTGCTCTCGTGATTTTTTCAATCGCCGTATCCTGACCAACGATAGATTGCTTCATATCTTCTGACATTCCAACTAATTTCACACTTTCGCTCTGCGCTACTCGCTTTACTGGAATACCCGTCATCATGGCTACCACTTCTGCAATATCTTCTTCGCTCACTGGATAACGCTTGGTCTTCGCTTCTTCTTCCCACTCTACTTTCGCAAACTCCAACTGGCGCACCAATTTCGATTCGTTGTCCCTCAAATCAGCTGCTTTTTCGTACTGTTGACTCTTGACAGCTTGATTCTTGCGCTCTTTAATCTCTTCAATCTTCTCTTCTAATTCTTCTACGTGCTTAGGAACATTAATATTTTTTAAGTGAACACGCGCTCCAACTTCATCCAAAACATCAATTGCTTTATCTGGCAAGTAACGATCAGTAATGTAGCGATCACTCAACTTAACGCAAGCCTCAATCGAACCTTCCTCGTAGTTAACATTGTGAAACTCTTCGTATTTCGGCTTGATATTTTCTAAAATATTGACTGCCTCTTCGGCTGATGGCGGTTCCACCAATACTTTTTGGAAACGACGATCTAGTGCACCATCTTTTTCAATGTGCTGACGGTATTCGTCCAGAGTAGAAGCACCAATACACTGCAATTCTCCTCTTGCCAAAGCTGGTTTGAAAATATTCGACGCATCCAAAGAACCCGTTGCCCCACCTGCACCAACGATAGTGTGAATTTCATCAATAAATAAGATCACGTCACGTGTCTTTTCCAACTCATTCATGATGGCTTTCATACGCTCCTCAAATTGTCCGCGATACTTCGTTCCTGCTACTAATGCTGCTAAATCTAACATCACTAATCGCTTGTTGAACAGTGTACGCGAAACTTTTTTCTGATGAATACGCAAAGCCAAACCTTCCACAATTGCGGTTTTACCAACACCTGGCTCACCGATCAAAATTGGATTGTTTTTCTTTCTTCGACTCAAGATTTGAGAGACGCGCTCGATTTCTACTTCGCGACCAATGATCGGATCCAATTTTCCTTCCTGCGCCAGTTTGGTAATATCTCTACCGAAATTGTCTAAAACTGGAGTGCGGGACTTAGCATTACCACGTCGTTGTTGATAATTGCCACCTCTATCGTCTTCATAATCATCATCCGAATCTTGAGGATTCTGCATATATGGATCAACGCTGGTCGAGTAATCTAATTCATGTCTCACAAATTCTAACTCGTTTTTGTAAGCATCGTAATCTACATCATATTCATTGAGGATACGAGAGGCTGTGTTTTCTTTATGTTTCAAGATGGAAAGCATTAAATGTTCAGGAGCAATTTCGTCGCTTTTCAACATTTTGGCTTCTAGGAAGGTCACTTTCAAGATTTTTTCAGCTTGCTTATTGAGTGGTAAATTACCTACATTAAGAGACGTTGCTGTTGCCTTTCTACGCTGGATGGAATCTTCTACTGTGCCAGTCAAATCCTCAATATCCACCTCTAAGGAATCTAAAACCCTCACCGCCAGGCTATCTGGTTCTACCATAATGCCTAGCAGCAGATGTTCAATGCCGATATAGTCGTGCCCTAAGCGTAAAGCTACATCTCGACTACGGCGGATGATTTGCTTTACTTTAGGAGAAAATCTTTTATTCTTATCCATAATAATTTTTGTGCTAGTCTAGTAGTGAGTTAAGGTGATTTCCAAGTACTTACCGTTTCTAATTTTAGTCACCTTACCATGCCTTCTCAAAACAATATTATACAATTGATGTGGAATACAAAAGTTTTGAGAAAGGAAATTATGATTATTTGTGTTAATGTGTTTTAAAGAGTCCATATATATAATAGAAAAAAT
>JBCDFY010000151.1:0-18107 GCA_039176995.1 Bacteroidota bacterium | reverse complement strand
GTAAAATCATTGCTGCTTTTATGTACTGCAAAGGACTAAGGAAAGTGTTTTTTAGCAAAAACATATAGCGCGTGATGGTCACAAATGTGGCTACTAATACAGCATTCGACCAAGTAAATTGATATCGCCCAGCAGAAATCATTGGGAATAAAATGGCAAGTGTAATGATGCCTGTAATGATCCACCAAAAGATTTCTGTTACTATTTTTTTGTCCATATATTCTAAGAGTGAAGTATTTGAAGGAGGAAGAAATACTTATAATTGTTTGGAAATTCATGAAGTCGTAGACGAAAAGTTCGTTAGGCTATAACTTGGAGATTTCTAAAATCTTCAAGTTATAACATCTGTTCGCTAAGGAGTCTCCAAAGACTTATAGTTCTTCACATAATCTTCTCGCCACTTACGTTTTGGATCTATTTTTCCATCTTTACTCAAATATTGTTCAATCAATAAACTCGCAATTGGCGCAGCAATTGTTCCGCCGAATCTTCCGTGTTCTACGTACACTGCAATTGCAATTTTGGGATCGTCTTTTGGTGCAAACGCAAAGAAGATCGAGTGATCTTCACCGTGTGGATTTTCGGCAGTTCCCGTTTTTCCACAAATTGGGATGTCAGGAATTAGAGCACTGCGAGCTGTTCCTGCAGTTACTACTTTTTCCATGCCATCTATAATCGGTGTAAAGTGCTCTTGATTAATGCTTACTTTATGCTCTTGTGCGTATTTTTTTAAGATAGCGTGTTCATTCCCATCCTTCATGAATTTCTTTGCTAGGTGAGGCGTATAATAGTATCCCCTGTTAGCGATAATAGAAGCTACATTCGCCATTTGCAGTGTAGTCAAAAGCATTTCTCCTTGACCGATTCCTAGCGACATAATGTATGGAGAGAACCATTTTTCACCTTTGTACACGCCATCGTAATAGTAAGGCGTCGGATAGTTTCCTCCCTTTTCTTGCGGAAAATCAATTTCTAAGCGATGACCAATTCCGAATTCCTTCAAATGACTATTAAAGATACTCAAGCCTTCTTCAGGAGCAGTGTAGCCTTCTTTATCTACAATATTTCTGAAAACATGAGCAAAATAGGCGTTGCAAGAATGCTGTACTGCCTGACCAATATTGGTGCAAGTAGGGTGGCTATGGCAAGCAGGTCGAACCAACCCGTTATAGTAGTAGCCATTATAACACGCAATAGTTCTATTTACCGTAGTGACGCCTTCTTGAAGTGCGATTAGCCCGACTACTGGTTTGAAGAGCGAGCCTGGCGGATATGCCGCCATCGTACCTCTATTGAAAAAGACATTGTTGGGGTTTTCACTTAATTCTTTATAAGCTGGACCACGATCTCGATTGAAAACCAATAAGTTAGGATCGTAAAATGGCGCACTGACCATAGAAAGAATCTCTCCAGACTTAGGTTCAATAGCGATGATGCCACCAGCCTTATTTTGCATCAATTCTTCGGCATAATTTTGCAAATCTAGGTCTAAAGAAAGAATCAAATCCATGCCTGATTTTGCAATCGAATCTGCCTCACCGTCCAAATAAGAACCTACTTCTCGTCCTAAATTATCGCGCAACACATAGCGATACCCTTTTTTTCCTCTTAATTCTGCATCGTATTGTAACTCAATTCCGCTCGCGCCAATATAGTCACCCAATTCGTATTGCTTGTCATTCAGATCAATCTCTTCTTGGTTCACTTCTCGAAGGTAGCCCAAAACGTGTGCACCATTGGGATTCGGATAACCGCGTACATTCCTCAGTCGAGCAAAGAAACCTGGAAACTGATAAAGACTTTCTTGGAGTCGAGCGTAGGTTTTGACGGAAAGGCGATTGATAAAAGGGAATGGCTTTGATTTGGAATAGCGTCGGTCTCTGGACAAGCCATTGGACTGCCATTGTTTGTCTAAATTCTTTTCAAATTCTTTGACCGATATACCCAAAATATTACAAAATTTGAGCGTATCCATTTGATCGTCAATTTGATTGTAATTGACCATCAAATCATAGATAGGGATATTGTAGACCAATAGTTCTTTGTTGCGATCATAAACCGAGCCGCGTGCAGGATAGACTGTTTTTCGCTCGATAATAGTAGCCCTTGCTTTATCCTTATAAGAAGAGTCTATGACTTGAAGATAGAAAGCCGTGCCCAGCAGCGTCATTGCTAGACCAAAAAAAGCGATTAGTATATGATAAGATCGGTTTGAGTTGTTTTTTTTCATAATTATGGACACCCGACGATCAGTGTCTTTTTACTTTTCCGTAAAAATAGGATTTTATTTGCTTTCTTCCTCAACTCTAGAGATGATCTGGCGAACATTATCCTCTGGTAAGTCAACTATCTTGCTGATGATTCCGACTGGAAGTTTTTCTTCCCAACATCTTTTTACACTTTCCTCTTTCTCCTCAATTTTACCTTCGATTTTACCTTCGATTTTACCTTCGATTTTACCTTTATTTTCTGCAGCGATTAATCTGCCTTTTTTGTCTTGCTCTGCAATAGAGGCATTGTCATAAGCGATTAACTCCTCTTTTTTCCAAGTATGTTTATCAGCATCTTTGTAAGCCTCTACTAATCCTTCATCTTCTACATTTTCAGGAATAACATCTATGTCTTCTGCGCTTTTAATGAAAAAAATCCACTTTTCAGTTAGTGTTTTTAACTCTTCAATTTCTAAATTGAATTTTTCAAGTTCTATAAAAGTAAATTGAATATCTTTCAATTTATGCTCGTAGGTTTTTCCATCTAAGATGATATGATGTGAGAGGTAATCAGGATTTTCAAAGAAAGTGAAATCTAAAATACCTATAAAGTAGGTAGGCTTTAACAGTGGATATTGTTCTCCTCTGTTTATTTGCATAGAATAATCTCGGCAGGTATAATATTGAACCCTCTTATCGAAGCCATCCACATCTGCAACTTGCATTTCAATTACAAATTGTCTTCCTTTTTCGTCTTTTGCTCTAATATCAATGATAGAGGCTTTCTCTCCCGCTACTCTAGGTAATTGATAAGGATTAACGAATTGAACTTCTTCAATCCTTTTTTCTCCTTCCAAATTCAATATTGCATTCAGAAAGGAGATGATAATCTGGGTTTTCTTTTCATTTCCAAATATTTTGCGGAATGCTATGTCATTTTTTACATCTACGAATCTCATTTATCATCATTTTATATCTTCTCAAATTTACGAAGATTTTTGGTTTTTGCTACTTGAAAACACTACTCTAACAACTCTTGTTCATCCTCCAACAAATCTGAAGACAATCTTTTAGAGGCTTTTGCCCCCAACTGTCGAATGCGCTCTGAACGCCCCACTAGAGTATCGCCATATTTGGGCGAATCTTTGAGTTTATTCATCGCTCCTTGATACGCTATATTGGCATCTTCCAGTCGCTGTCCGATCATTTTTAAGTCCTCCACAAATCCTACAAATTTATCGTAGAGCAAACCGCTTTGGCGTGCAATTTCCAGCACATTTTTCTTTTGTTTTTCTTGTTTCCAAATGTACACTACGGTGCGCATTGTCGCCAACAAAGTGGAAGAGGTGACAATAACAATATTTTGATCGAGTGCGTCTAAGAATAAACGCGGCGCGTGCTGATTTGCAATGGAAAACGCAGATTCTATTGGAATGAAAAGCAACAAATAATCAGGCGAATTGATTTGGTAGAGTTGCTGATAGTTTTTGCTGCTGAGATCTTTGATGTGGCGTTTGAGACTGTTCAGGTGTTCATTGAGGTGAAGTTCTCGTTCGCTGTTGTCTTCGCAATTGTAATAGCGTTCGTAAGCAGCTAACGATACTTTTGCATCTAATACAAGATGCTTATTATCAGGGAGTTCAATGATGAAATCAGGGCGTTTTTGCTTGCCTTGTTCATCTCTGAAACTAGCTTGTGTGCGATAATGAATGCCCTTTTGCAAGCCTGATTTTTCGAGTAAGAGTTCTAGCTGATATTCTCCCCAATCGCCTTGCGTTTTGTTTTCGCCTTTCAGCGCATTCACTAGATTACTAGCATCTTGACTCAATTGCACATTCATTTTTCGGAGGTGTTCAATTTCGTGCTGCAAAGCGGTTCGTTGCTTTGTTTCTGATTCAAATCGCTGTTGCACGCCTTCTCCAAATTCTTTGATTTTTTCACGTAGTGGTTGCAGTAATCCATCCAATTGCACCTTGTTTTGCAGACTAAATTTCTCACTTTTTTCTTCTAACAAACGATTCGCTACATTCTCAAATTCCAGTCGTGCTTGCGCCTGCAATCGCTGTACTTCTTCGCTTTGCGTAGCTAGTTTTTCTTTTAGAAATTGAAGCTGTGTCTCTGCTGCTGATTGTGCGCTACCCATTTTCCTGATCTCTTGTTCGGTAAAGGTTAAGTCTTCTTTCAATGCATTTGCTTGCTGCTGTAATTGCTCGTGAATGGCTCTTAGAACATAATCGTTATCTACTTTTTGTGGGTCTAAAAATTTGCCAGATAAATAGAAACGGGCGAGCAGGAAACCTATGCTCAAGCCTAGTAGGAGCGCGAGCACGAGAAAGAGGAGATCATTATCCATAGTATTGATTATGTCCGTAAAAATCACTCAAATCTAAAACAAATAATTTGTATGGTAAAACGATTTGTTTCTTCTCTAAATCCCCTTCCTTTTTGCGCCGCAGTCGCGAAAGGGAAAAAGTGTGTGGTAGTGAAGCCTATGATTTCAAAAACTAGCTACGATTGGGGCGCGAACAAGATCGAAGTTCAATTGAATAATCAGTCAGAACAATTCGTTTGGATACGGGTTCTTCTGGAAGTTTTACTGAGGTAAACTAAGAATTTTATAAAATAATTTTAGATGTCAAGTCAAAAAGAAGAAACTGAAATCGCGCTTCATTTTCTACAAGAAGCTGCTAAGCGCGAGCAGCGTACAAAGTTGTGGAGTGCGGCAGGTTTACTGGCGTTTTCTATTGTTTTGATTGCGCTATTTTTTGGAAAAAACAATCTGCTTGCCGTCGTTGGATTGATCGCTTTGTTGTTTGCAATACAGTTTGCCTATCAATATTTCAAGTATCTCGAAGTGCAGCAAATGCCTTTATTTTTGTTGCTAAAGCGCAAACCACAAGACATCGTTTGGGTGTATTCCATCGTGACGGAGCGAATGCCTTTTGGCTTCAAAATCAATCATAATGCTTTGATGTATTTCAAATTAATAGACAAAGACGACATCTGCCTCACTGTACCCGCCGAACGCGCCGAATTAATTTCCAGTGGCTTGAATCACCTACTACCGCACGCTACTTTTGGCTATTCCGAAGATAAAGAGCAATTGTACATGGCGTCGCCAGAAATGTTGTTGCGAGAAACGTAGAGCCTTTTATGGTTGTATAGTTAGCGGTTTAGATGGTTTCTAGCACCTTGATCCTAGAACCACTTTCTCTTCTTTCCCCAAAACTCAATTCCATCTCAGGTTGTTGTTGGCATTAACAAGTGAAAAACAACCTCACCTATTCGGTAGAAGGTTCACTAATTTTCCATTTTCAATTCTATAAATGCAAATTCACCACTTTCCCTTTGACGAAATCCCTCAATTTTCTGCCCGAGATATCGCTTATACGACCGCCGATGAAAGGTTGCGCCCTTTTTATAAGTATGAAGTGACGATAGAGGCATTCGAGCAAGTTTTTCAAGATAAATCTAAAGCAAATATCAATCGCGAGGTGCTTGTCGAGGTACTAAAAGAACAATATGAAGCCTTCAAGACGAGTGACTTAGTGCTGAGTCAAATTGAAAAGCTGCGCGAAAAGAACACATTCACGGTAGTCACTGCACATCAACCGAGCTTATTCACTGGGCCACTTTATTTTATCTACAAAATCTTTTCTGCGATTAATTTGGCGGAGCAATTGAACGCTAAATATTCTGATCGTCATATTGTCCCAATTTTCGTCATTGGAGGTGAAGATCACGATTTTAATGAAATTAATCATGCGCATTTGTTTAGCAAAGAATTACTCTGGGTAAATGAAGAAAAAGGAGCAGTTGGCGCAATGAAAACGGCGAGTTTGCAGCCTGTTCTAGCAGAGCTGAAAGAGATTTTAGGCAATTCTGAAAACGCGACGACGATCTACGAAAAAGTAGTGCGTTCTTTCACACAATTCGAGACTTATGGGCAGGCGACGCAAAACCTAGTTCATGAGCTTTTTCAGCAGTATGGTTTAGTGGTTTTAGGCATGAATAACGCAAAATTGAAGCGATTATTCATTCCTCAAGTCAAAGAAGAAATTTTTGAGCAACCTTCTCAAACTTTGATTCAGGCAACTCAAGAAGAACTAATTGAAGCAGGTTTTGGAGGACAAGCCCATCCTCGTGAAATTAACTTTTTTTACCTCGCCGATCAGATTCGTTCACGCATTGTGCTGGAAGACGATATTTACAAAGTATTGGATACGGATTTGAATTTCACGCGAGCAGAAATGGAGCAAGAAATCGAAAATCATCCCGAACGATTTAGCCCAAACGTAGTAATGCGTCCAATTTATCAAGAAGTCGTGTTACCTAATTTAGCATACGTCGGTGGCGGTGGAGAATTGGCATATTGGCAAGAGCGACAGAGCCAATTTGCACATTTTGGAATTAATTTCCCCATGTTGGTGCGTCGCAATTCTGCATTGTGGATTGATAAAGGCAATGCGAAAAAGCTGAACAAAATTGGTTTTGATCTGCCTACAATTTTTGATGATACCGAAGAACTCATCAAAGCCTACGTCAAAGAAAATACGGAGAATGAGTTGAGTTTGAAGCAAGAAAAGTTGAGTGTGCAGCAACTTTTTGAAGGCATTGTTGCTAAAGCAATAGAAATTGACCCCGGCTTGAAGAAAACTGTACTTGGAGAACAGGCGAAATTACTCAATTCAATTAGTGCATTAGAAGCAAAGTTGATGCGTGCAGAGAAGAATCGCCACGAAATTACGATCAATCAAATTCGCTCCTTGAAAGAACGCCTATTTCCAAGTGGCTTACAGGAACGCTACGATAACTTTATGGCATTCTACTTAAAACAAGGCGATGCTTATTTTGAAACACTAAAGTCGAACTTGAATCCATTGGATAAGCGGTTTTTGGTCTTTTTAGAAGAGTAAATCGAACTAATTTTTCTCTTATCAAGTTCCAACATCTGAAAACAGTTATTTATTACACACTAAAATCCATTTCAACTATGAGAATGTTACTCAAAGTGACTTTTTGCTTACTAACGCTTTGTTTTTTAAGCACTTCTGTTTCTGCCCAGAAATATAAGTCTGCGATTGGCGCACGTTTGGGCTACCCACTTTCCGTTTCTTACAAGACTTTTATTAGTGATAGCGATGCGCTAGAAGTTTACGCAGGTTTCCGAGGTTTCTCTACTTCCCGTTGGGTTTCTGTCAGTGGTGCTTATCAGCGTCACGGCGAACTAGATGACGTACTAGAGGGACTAAGTTGGTACTTTGGTGGCGGTGCGAGCGTCTATTTTTGGTCTTATGATTTCGGTGGTGATTTTGCTAACACGAGCTTCGGTATCCAAGGTTATTTAGGCGTGGACTACAAATTTTCTGAAACGCCTCTGAATTTAACTTTAGATTGGATTCCAAGTATCTTCATCGGTAATGGTTTTACCAGAGGCTTTGGTGGCGGTTATGGTTCTTTAGGCGTGCGCTATGTGCTCGGTGAATAGATAGAACGTATCTAAGAACTGAAATCAAATAACCCCAAAAACTAATTCCTTTTCTGCTTGTTAATACTTTTAATTACAACAACTACAAGACTTCTACAATATTGATTTTCACTAGAATATATAGCTTGATAGGGTCATCACTGACCCTCGTTATGCTTTTGGCTTTTTTCTCTGCGAGCACAACTATGTATATCTCTTGGCTGGTGGAAGATAAAACAGAGTGTGTAGAAAAAAAGGCAGAAAAAGAAAAGGAAGGAGAACAAGAGGAACAAGAAAAAAAAGAGAAAGAATCTTTTGAAGACGGTAAAAAAGTGGTTCGTCAATTAGCAATACAGCCCTTCGCCACAAATCACCTCGCTTTCTGTTCCTATTATTTTTGTAATCATTGCTTAGAGGTTCCTACTCCTCCTCCACGCCTAGCATAGTATACTTTCCTATCCGCACTACTTCACAAGGAAATTATTCCTTAGTAGAACATTCAAATAAAATTCATTGGAGTTAAGAAACAATGAACAAGTTTTTTGTTGCCATTAAATAATACATGGTATTAGCTTGTTCAGTCAGAACTTTTCTGAAGAGGTCGTTGAATATAATAGTATTCAGATCTGCGTGTTTCGAAACCATAAACAAGCATAAAAATTTCTAAAAATGAACCAAGAAGAAAAAATTCCCACTGGTCTATTTTCCAATCTTAAGTATGATCTCCCTGCCAGTTTAGTTGTATTTTTAGTGGCAGTACCGCTCTGTTTAGGTATTGCTTTGGCATCTGGTGCACCATTGTTTTCGGGCATCATTGCAGGTATTGTCGGTGGTATCGTAGTTGGTGCAGTTAGTGGTTCTCAACTTGGGGTGAGTGGGCCAGCCGCAGGTTTGGCGGTTATCGTTTTGTCAGCAATTCAAGACCTCGGCGCATTTGAGACTTTCCTTGTGGCGGTAGTATTAGCAGGAGTTATTCAGCTAGTACTTGGCTTCTTAAGAGCAGGAATCATTGGCTACTATTTCCCCTCTTCCGTCATCAAAGGAATGCTTTCGGGCATTGGTATCATCATCTTCTTGAAGCAAATTCCTCATGCCTTTGGTTATGATAAAGACTACGAAGGTAGCTTAAGATTTGAGCAACCTGATGGGCATAATACACTTTCCGAACTCTACTATATGTTCGAGGCAATTACGCCTGGTGCATTAGTCATCGCCGCGATTTCCGTAGGTATTCTGATTCTTTGGGAACAGCCTTTTATGAAGAAGCAGCGCATTTTCCAGATTGTGCAAGGACCTTTGGTGGTAGTCGGTTTAGGTATCGTTTTGGGCTTGCTATTTAATAGCACAGAAAGTCTTTCTTTGAAGGGAGAACATCTAGTAAGTATTCCCGTGCCAGAGAGTATTTCGGGTTTCTTTGGGCAGTTTACCTTCCCCGATTTTAGCCAAGTTTTTAATTCGCAAGTGTTATTGACTTCTGCCGTAATTGCTGTAGTAGCCAGTTTGGAAACTTTGCTCTGTTTGGAAGCAACAGATAAATTGGACCCTTACAAACGAATTGCTCCTGCCAATCTGGAATTGAAAGCACAAGGAATCGGTAACATCGTTTCTGGTTTGATTGGTGGATTGCCCGTTACGCAAGTAATCGTTCGTAGTTCAACAAATATTCAATCGGGTGGTCGTACTAAACTTGCCGCGATTGCACATGGTTTCTTACTATTGATTTGTGCAATGGCAATTCCACATATTCTGAATTTGATTCCGTTGGCGAGTTTGGCGGCGATTCTTTTCTTAGTCGGTTATAAACTAGCCAAACCAGCACTTTTCAAAGCGATGTATAAGTTAGGATGGTCGCACTTTATACCATTCATAGTAACCATCGTTGGTATTGTTCTGACGGATTTGTTGATTGGTATTGGCTTGGGTATGGCAGTAGCAATTTTCTTCATTTTAAGAGATAACTACAAGAAGCCCTACTTCTTCCATCCAGAAGATCACGTAGATGGCGAGCCTTATCGTTTGGTACTTTCAGAAGATGTGACTTTCTTGAACAAAGCAGCCATCATGCAGACTTTGAACAATATTCCTAGCGGATCAAAAGTCATTATTGATGCTTCTAAATCTATTGAAATAGATCAAGATGTAATTGAAATCATAGAAGAATTTAAGATTGGAGCACATCTAAAGGATATCGAAGTGGAAATCATAGATCGTAAGAACAAAGGCTTGAAACAAAGCCCCGTTCGTGCTTTCGAGAAGAAAGTTTTGGATGGACGAGTCGGTTAAATAGGATAAATTAGTTTTGACAGCTTCATTTTTGATGAAGCTGTCAATTCTGTTTGTAAAAATCTCTGCGAACTCTACGTGCTCATTCCTCTAACGAAAACTCATGCCCCTTCCTCAACAACCCGAAAATCTCATCCGTAATTTCCACTTCATGCTTTACTCGAATATGATGCGCATATTTCTTTCCCCAAGGAGCAATTTTCTTAAAAATTTCCCCTTCTAATGGCTCGTCGTAGTAGAATTTTAAATCCAATTCCTTAGTCATTGGACGCACAATCAACCATGCTTTTTTGCTTGTGAAAATCACTGCTTTCTTTGCGGCTCCTACACTGCAAGGCGTCCAATTGATAATTTCGGTAAGAATACGATCAAATGCCAAAATCAATTCATCTGAACTTTTCGCAAATAAGTTATCCAGCGTCTTCTCGCTACAAGTATGCGATTGGTTCGCTGTCTTAAATTGTCTTTCACATTTTGGACAAGTCCACATATTGAGAGATTGAATGAGAGAATGTTTGAATGGAAAACTTATCGCTCATCATATGCTAGATCCCAATCTTTCCAAACCGCTTCGTAGCCTTGTTTTTCAAGCATTTGCGCTATTTCAGCAGGCGTGCGCTCATCCGAAATTTCAAACTGCTCCAAAGATTGCGGTTCAACGACATAGCCTCCAGGATTTGTTTTTGAACCTGCACTCATAGAAGTGATACCTAATTTGATAATATGATTCCTAAATCTTTCCGATTCACGTGTAGAAATGGACAATTCGACTTCTTCATTGAAAATGCGCCAAGCACAGATTAATTGTACTAATTCCCGATCTGAAATGATAACTTCTGGTACAAAACCTCCCGAAAAAGGACGCAAACGTGGAAAGGAAATCGAATACTTACTTTGCCAATATTGCTGCTCTAAATAATCTAAATGCAAAGCCGTAAAAAAACTATCCGTTCGCCAATCCTCCAGACCAATCAAACAGCCCAAACCCATTTTATAAATACCTGCCTTGCCCAAACGGTCAGGTGTTCCCAGGCGATAGTTAAAGTTCGATTTTTTACCTTTTGGGTGATGTAATTTGTACTTCGCTTGATGATAGGTTTCCTGATACACCAAAACCGTATTCAAACCCAACTCCATTAATCGCTTGTACTCTGCTTGTTTAAGTGGCTGTACTTCCATCGAAATATGCGAAAAATGTGGACGAATCAGGGGTAAAATTTTCTCAAAATAATCCATCCCAACCGTCTTGTTTGCCTCTCCTGTCACCAATAAAACATGATCGTAATTCATCGCCTTCAGGGCTTCTACTTCCTTCAAAACTTCACTGCCCGTCAGTGTTCTTCGGCGCATTGGATTATCCAAACTAAAGCCGCAATAGGTGCAAATATTTTGGCATTCATTGGATAAGTACATTGGTGCGTACATCTGCATCGTATTCCCAAATCGCTTCAAGGTTAAAGCATGACTCAATTGCGCCATTTCTTCCAAATAGCCAATCGCCGCAGGCGAAATCAAGGCTTTGAAATCCTCTAAAGTACGCTTCGATTTATACAACGCTGCTTCTACATCTTGTGTCGTTTTCGCGTAAATCGAAGCGGTCGTTTCATCCCAATCGTACTGCTCAAATATTTCTTTGAATGCCATGTTGTGATTTTTATGGTTTCGCAGTCTTAAAGTCTTATGGTCATTGTGTCGAACAACTATAAAACACTATCTGATGTTTGAAGTTTCCTAACTTCGAACCCGTATTTGCTCGTTTCCTAACGAGCTTGCGTCTACTCGACTCGTTGGGAAACGAGGGAATAATGCTGTCAAGTCAGGAGACTTGACAGATCGCTGGCTGTATCCTGGTCAATGTGTCAAACAACCATAAAACTATATAACCATCTAAGTTATCCTTCCACCAACTTCCGTCCTTCCTCCGTAAATACCTCCAAATCCGATAATAAAGTCTTTGCTTGAGCAGCGATACGATTCAATTCATCTACGTTTTGCTCTAGCTTTTGACGAATACTGGAAGCCACCAAAACCATATGAAAGTCATTTCCTTCCTCTAATACCGTCGTCACTTTTTCAATATTGACAGCGGCTTCTTTGTAAGTTTTATTCCAAGTGGCGCGTAAGGATTTGTTCTTTGCCAATTCCTCTTTACGCAAATTTTCATTACCAATACTTCCGCTCAATTCATTCAACTGATTGAAGTAAGCCTCCGAACTTGTCCCTACTTTTTCAAAATCTCCTTTCAATTTCTTGTAGCGATTTTGAATACTTGTCCACTCCTTCTCAAAGTCTTTGGATACTTTAGGTAAATCTGGGTTTTCAGAAGTCAATTGCTCCTCTGCTTCTTCCAAACTTTCGACTACATTCTCAGATAATTTCTGACGATTTTTCTCAAAAGATTCAATAGAAGATTTTAAAACATCGCCATGCTTGATTGCTGTTTTAGTGGTCTTCCATTTACAAGAAATCGTTACTAATAAGAACACTAAACTGAATAATCTCAAATATGATTTTAGCTGCATTTTCCTCAATTTTTAAAACAAAAATGATTTTAAAACAAAAAATTAAAACATTTTCAGATGTATAAAACAGTGCAAAGGTAACAATGTTTCTTTGATTACAACTAAAGGCATAAATATCTGATTTTCAATAGAATATAAGAAATTATTTGTTTTCAATAATTTGATGAAATTGTGAGGGAGTGTCAATCAAATAGGAATTAAACACAAATAAATGTTTTAAAAATATTGACAATAGATACAAAATGTTTTATATTTGTACAGTAATTAATTATTTGAGTTATGAACTTACAAATATTAGTCAGCAAGAAAGGAACGAAGGTAGTTACAGCAACTAACCTTTATGTAGCACTAGAATTACCTACTCAACACTTTGAGAAGGAAGTGAAAAAGTGGATTACCGACATTTATGAATTTGATGATGGTATTCGTCGTCCAGTGCGAATGAAAGATTATGCACCAAGAACCATTCCTAAGGACTTGATTCATCAGGATTATTATATTTCTATTGAATTTGCCAAACTGATTACACTCAACTCTAAAAGCAAAGTTAAACTCAAATACGCCAAGCAGCTTTTTTCGCTAGAGGAAAAGCATGGCGAGCGCGGTGTGATTACCAAAGAGCAAGCACTTTCCATTATTGAATTAACCAAAGCAATGGGTTTGATGTCTTGCCAAGAGGCTTCCGAGCAGCAACATCGTAAGACCTTTGAAGCGATGAATGGAGAAACGGAAGACAACTGGTGGAAGCATCGTATTGAGTTGTTGGGTTATTCTGTGGAACAATTGAAAGAGCGTTTGAAAGAAAAAGGAAAGGAAGTTCGTGGAAAATCATTGCGTACTTTATTGTTAGAATTGGACAAGCACGAAGTTATTCGCAGCGGAATCATTGACCTATTTATGGCAATGGGAAAAACGGAACGCTATGCTCGCACGATGGGAGATTTGGCAAAACGTATTGCAAAGGAGTTATCTTTAGAGGTGCACGACGACCGAAGTGCAGGAAGTTTATTTGCACCAAGCGTCAATCCACAAGTCATTCAAGAAGTAAAGAATTTGGATAAAGGGCAGTACTTGAGCGTTTGGTAGGAGTAAGGAGCGATCTGTTGAGTTTCCTAACTTGCCAGAATTATTGACTCGTTTACAAACGAGTAACGAAGCCTTTTAAAATTACTAACTTTTTGTAGCAATAACTAGAAAACCAAAACCAATCACGACTTACAGTTTTAGTTTCGATTATATAGGTGAGGGTCACTTCGAGTGATCCTTTTTTTATGTGTAAAAACTACACTTTCCACTCTCGCTAAATTATTGGACAAACACTTCCAATTGTTCCCTTCGTCCTCAGACAAATACAAATTGCCTGTCGTACTTCCAAAAGCCATAAGTTGATTGTTTTTAGCAAAGGCATGACGGAAAACAATATCAAAACAATGATTTTGTGGCAAGCCATCGCGCAGTGCAGTCCAAGTCTTTCCTCCGTCATTCGTCTCACAAACACAAAGTGCCAAATCAAATGCAACGCGTTCTTCATCACTCACCGCAGGAATTACCCATGCTTTTTCGCTGTCTTTCTCGTCAATGGCGAGTGCGAAACC
Organism: Bacteroidota bacterium; assembly: GCA_039176995.1. Classification (GTDB taxonomy): domain Bacteria; phylum Bacteroidota; class Bacteroidia; order Chitinophagales; family Saprospiraceae; genus JAAUTG01. The sequence continues at coordinate 4,030 of JBCDFY010000151.1, read as the reverse complement.
ATAATGTGGCATTTGATTTTTATCGCTTAATTGTTTCCAAAATTGACCGCCATCCGTAGAGCGAAAAATACCACAATGGTTTTGTTGCCAAAGGACTTTTGGATTAGAATGGCACATCAGCATTCGATGAGGATCATGTCCAACTTCCACATTTGGATTCGGCAAGTAAGCAGCGACCAGTCCTTCGTTGCGCGGTTGCCAAGTCTCTCCTCCATTTGTTGTTTCAAAAACACCTGCACAACTCACTGCGACATAAACATGATTGCTATTTTCGGGATTAACCACAATAGAATGAATAAAAGGATCGTCTTTACCTGCACCAAACCACTGATTTTCGTCTGCACGACTTGGATGATTCCACAGCCCTTCTATCAGTTGAAAAGTTTGTCCAAAGTCTTTACTTTGAAACAGCCCACCAGGTTCCGTACCAAGCCATAATTCATTTGGACGATCTGCGCCACCTTGTTCGATGATCCAAATTTTACGGAGAGTTGCGCGCTTTCCAGAAGGCAATTGCGCGTCTTTTGGATATTGAGGTGGACGTACGGCTTGCCAACTTGCGCCTTCATCTTTAGAGAAATGCAACTTTTGTCCCCAATGCCGATGCGTAATACTCGCCCACCAAGTTTGATTACGCGAATCTATGTATGTTAAAGATACAGGAAGTCCTCGAAAGTGAATCTTATCTACAAACCATTCTGTTTTCTCATATTTCCAAACCACCAAGCCTTTTGACGTTGCAACTAATAGTTTATAACTCAAAACTCCAACCTTTTAACCCAAAACTAGCCTTACACTACATTCATCACTTGTTCCTTAATCTTCTCCAACTCATCCTTCATATCCACCACCAATCGCTGAATTTCATGCGAATACGCTTTTGCACCCATCGTATTGATCTCGCGCCCCAGTTCTTGACTAATAAATCCTAACTTTTTACCTTTAGAAACTTCTTTTTTTGCCATTTCCTCTAAAAAGTATTTACAATGCTGCGCCAAGCGGACTTTCTCTTCATTAATGTCAATCTTCTCTAAATAAAAAAGGACTTCTTGCTCAAAACGATTTTCATCTACTTCCTCTTTATTCATGTACTCATCCAAACGTTGTCGGAGGCGCGTCCGCAAATTTTCCACGCGCTCTTCTTCAAAAGGATTGACCTGTGCTAATACACTTTGAATGGCTTCGATTCGTCCTTTTAAATCTTTTTCCAATGCTGCACCTTCTGTGGAGCGGAAGAGCAACAATTTTTCGATGGCTTGTTTACAAACATTTCTTACAACTGCCCATTCTTCGTCGCTCAATTCTCCTTCCTCTGCCACCACGACATTAGGAATCCTTAAAATCGCAGTCATAATATCTCCTTGTGGAATTTGAAGTTCTTCCGAAAGTTGGGTGAGTTCTTGATAGTATTTCTTGAAAAGTGGCTGATTCAAACCATACGCATCGTCGCCACCCGTAGAAAGTACATCTACCACTACTTCGATCTTTCCCCTTACTGCTTTGTCCAATACCATTTTGCGTAAGATATGCTCACGCTCTCGGTAATTTTGAGGAATTCTAAAGCGAACGTCCGTGTGCCGTCCATTCAAAGTTCTAATTTCTACTGTAATTTTTTTGTCTTGGTAAGTCATGGATGCCTTTCCATAGCCCGTCATCGAAAATATCATGTATTGCTGTTGTTTTAAAGTACCAGTGCTTAATTTATTTAGACTGCTATGATTATGAAGCCCTTACAAATTAAAAATTTTAATCTTGTATATTATCTGGCAGAGAACGACAAAGATAGCAAAAGCCTCCTGTTCACCTATTAATATGGTAAGCGATCTGTATAAAATTGAACATCCATCCTCCATTTGCTTGTATTCTTTTTAGGAAATACCTTTCTTTGGGGCAGAAGTAGGAGAGAGATGTAGTATTTGGAAATAAAGTTGATTCATTCAAAATTTAAGTTTATTACAATATGAACTTCCCTAGCGAATTAAAATATACCGAAGAACACGAATGGGTACGCATAAATGGCGACGGTACAGCAATCGTAGGCATCACTGATTTTGCACAGCAAGAATTGGGAGAATTGGTCTATGTAGAAGTAGATACGCTGGACGAAACGCTCAATCAAGGCGATGTTTTCGGAACCGTAGAAGCGGTGAAGACGACTTCAGATTTATTTATGCCAATTAGTGGAAAAGTCCTCGAGTTCAACTCGGTTTTGGATGATACACAAGATGACAATCCAGGAGCAATCAATGAAGATCCGTATGGAGAAGGTTGGGTGGTTAAAATCGAGATTACGAATGAAGAGGAGTTGGCGAGCCTAATGGATGCTGCTGCCTATGAAGAAAGTGTAGCTTAATTTTTTTTGAAGCGCACACACCAAAAAAATAATAGCTTGCATCTATTGAAATAGAAACGATCTTTGAGATAAATGATAAACAAAATCCCATCTTTTTTAATTGCTGGGCTTTGGGCAGTTTTCATACTTATTGCTTCTACGGTAGGCGTAGGAATGAATTTGCCGAGCACCATGAGCGATATAATTAGTTGGGACAAAGTCGCACACGCATTCGTTTATTTTGTGTTGGCGTACTTTTTATTCAGAGGTTTTCAAAAGAGAACCTCCAATCAAAAATCGAATATTTATGCTTTCCTAATTAGTGCTGCTTATGGCGTTTTGATGGAAATTATACAATATAGCTTTTTTCCGAACCGATATTTTGAATTCTTAGATATTCTTGCTAATATCGTCGGAGCAATAGCGAGTTTAGGGTTTATATATTTTTTAATTACTAAAAAAAGTCAATCGTATGGGTAGCGATCTTGCCATCACGGGCAATGCTCTCCTGTTAATCGTGATAGGTTCATTAGTATTGGTTCTTGGAATCATCTTTGCTATGAAAAATGTCCTATCAAAGCGTTCAGGTGGAGAATTGTCCCAAAAATACGAGTCTGGCTCAGGATCACCAACTGCAGGAAGAAACAAGTATCCAGAAGTGAACGCGTTCAAATGGAGTAATACTTTTTTCATGCTTGCTTTGGCGTTGTCTTTGGGCTTGATTGTTTCGGCTTTTAACTGGACGCAATATGAAGAGGAAATCTTCATTCCAGAGGATGCTCTTGAGTTTGATGAAGACATTATGCAAGAGCCACCGCGTACAGCAGAGCCACCACCACCTCCGCCACCACCTCCACCGCCAGTGATTGAGGAAGTGCCAGAGGAAGAAATTGAGGAAGAAGACGAAATTGAATTCGTTGATCAAACTGTGGAAGAGGAAACGGTTGTTGAACCGCCTAAGCCAGTAGAAAAAGCTGCGCCACCACCACCACCTCCACCTCCGCCACCACCACCAAAAGAAGAAGAAATCTTCCGGGTGGTGGAAGATATGCCTCGTTTCCCCGGCTGTGAAGGCAAAGGAAGCAAAGAGGAAATCAAGAAATGTGCGGAAGGAGAATTGACAAAATTCTTGTACAAAAACTTGAAGTATCCAGCAATTGCAAGAGAGAATGGAGTAGAGGGAATGTGTGTCGTTCAATTTACTGTGGAGAAAGATGGTTCTGTGAAAGATGCAGCTCTGGTTCGTGATATCGGAGCAGGTTGTGGAGCAGAGTCACTTCGCGTAGTTGAATTGATGAACAAAGAGAGCATCAAATGGATTCCAGGTAAACAACGTGGTCGCGCTGTAAGGGTTCGATTTACATTGCCTGTGAAGTTTAAGTTGCAGTGATTTTAGCAGTTGGCTATTCGATTTTAGTGAATAGTAAAGCTGAGAAAATAATAGGAAGGGAAACCGTTATAAAACGGTTTCCCTTTTTTAGTATGAGAGAATTTGTAAAATATAATCCTCCTGCGGCGGAAAGGCTCTACCCAAGAGAATTTTTCGCTACGAAGCAGCAGAATACTAATTGCATAAGACTTTGTTTACACTGTATTGAATACAGTGTAATCTAAGTTTCTTTAAATTTTGAGAAGCGAGAAAAGCCTTAGCTTTTCGAGCTTCAAAAAAAACACTCGCCGCCATCTTCGACGGCGGCG
>JBCDFY010000150.1:0-18177 GCA_039176995.1 Bacteroidota bacterium | reverse complement strand
CCTCTAGCAGAAAATCTTTTCACTTTTTGAAAAAAGATTTTCTGTGGTTTTGGGAAACGAACTCTTCTATTTTTAATTTGTGTACCCTAAGGAAAATAATAAAATTCGTAATTTGTCGTACAATATTATGGGAGCGTTTTTTGATTATCAGACGTTTCTATACTACAAATTAAAAACATTATAAATTCATTTCGATGCTGGAGTGAGGCACAATGCTTCTACTTAATAATCTGCTTAGCATCTTTCAAAATCCAATGCTCACTATGAAACAAGCTATACTTTTCGCGCTCGTTTTTTCTTTTCTATCCTTTAATCTAAATGCTCAATTTACGAATGTCACGGTCAGTCCCAATACGCCAAAGTACGGACAGACTTTCGTGATAACAGTAAATGATATTAAACTCGGAGGATGCCTTCGAGGCGCAAGTTTATTGACAGAACAAACAGGAAATAGATTTGACATTACTATTGACTATACAGAAGTATCTGGGAATTGTACCCAAGATGTGTTCTATGCAGATCGTTCTCATGTCAATCCTCGTCCTATTCCACCAGGAGTTTACGACATACATGTAGATGGAGTCTTTCAAAAGAATTTTGTTATTATTGGTACTCCAAATAATTGTGAGGGAATACCTTATGATGGCTACTGCTCACAAGTACAAAACCCAGTCTGTGGTTGCAATGGAGAAACTTACGCCAACTCCTGCGTTGCTTTCCAAAATGGGATTTATTATTACACCAGCGGAGCTTGTGATGGTGGTGGCAATAGTGGACAAAAGGCAGATTTAATTCCTAGTGGTGGAAGTATTCACGTAGGAAACTGTAAGATAGAAGCTACACTTGGCATAAAAAATATCGGACACAAGGCTTCTGGTAGCTTCAGTGTAAAAGCCTACCTGACCCGCAGTCGTGATCGCTATACTAATGACCGATACATCGTACAAAATTTAGGGACATTTAGAGTCGCTTCTCTTTTACCGGGTCAAGAAAAACGTATTCGTGATTATTTTGATATAAAAGTAGAAGATGGAACGTACTATTTAGCATACACAGTAGATGTTCATGATGAAGTACATGAAGAAAATGAAGACTTTGATGATAATAATGGTGTTTTCTCCAATTCACCCATTCATATAAATGGATGCTTGAACTCTAATTCTTGCTACGGTACTCCTTTTGATGGTTCTTGTACGCAAGAGTATCAACCCGTTTGTGGATGTAATCATGTGACCTACAGCAACAAATGTGTGGCTGCTCAAAATGGAATCTATCAGTATACTTATGGAGAATGTCCTAGTACTTGTTCCACCAACCCACCAATTAGTGCAGATTTATTTGCCAGCAAAATTACTGAGACGACAGTTCGCTTGAATAGTAAAAATAACAAGGTAGATAAAACCGATTGGCGATACCGAAAAGTAGGAGCTACAGAGTGGATCTATTTGGAAGCAACTGCTAATGGATACGTGGATTTGGCAGGTTTAGAACCCCATACTAAATATGAATGGCAAGCGCAATCTATCTGCAAAGGAAGGAGAGGAGCTTGGTCATTTACTAAGCATTTCACTACCTTGGGCGCAAGTGACCAAAGTGATTGTGCGTGTACAGATTTTCAGGCAGCCTCCTTCTGTGAAGACTTTGAAGGGTACGAGAAAGGAACTTTGGGAACACAAGCGGATTGTTGGACAACGGCGAGTGGTGAAGTTGGTGGAGCAGAAGACGGAAAAGTAACCAAAAGTGGAAGACGCGCTTATCTTTCTATTAGAGGAACAAATGAAGAGGGCGGCGACCAAAATGTAATTTTACGTTTGGGAGATCGGACGAGTGGTGTTTATGAACTGAAATTTGATATCAGATTCTTCCCAGGTAATCAAGGCTATTACAGTATTCTACATCAATTTGAACCAGGCGAGCAAGACGATCAAGAGATTGCGCAAAATGTTTACTTCGACGGTTATGGCAGCGGTGGAAGACTAGAAGTAGGTGGAGAAGAATTTAGCTTCCAATACCGACCATTCATGTGGGTAGAAGTCAAACAGATTTTTGATTTAGATGACAATAATACAACGCTGTACATTGGTGGAGATAAAGTACACACTTGGCCATTCGATTATCAAGCAACGGAGACAGAAGGTACAAATCAGCTTAGTGCGCTCAATTTCTATCCATTAAGTAAGGAACACGAATTCTTGATAGACAATGTTGCATTTAAAACGGTAGATAGTGCAAGTGACAATGCACTAGAGGAAAGAACTGCGGTACTTTCCAATCAATTAGAGGTCTACCCAAATCCAACGGATGGAAGACTAACGATCAATTTAGAGATGATTGAAAAGGAGGCAGTTGAAATAGAAATATTTGATGCAGTAGGAAAAATCATTCAATCTTATTCAGGAAACGCGCTGGATTTCGTACATCAGCAATTCGATTTGAGTAATCAACAAGATGGTGTTTATTTCCTTCGTGTGAAGAGTGAAGAAGAAGTTGTTACTAAGCAGTTTTTGTTAGTGAAATAAGACATAATCAGCAGCCTCGCTTCTTGCGGGGCTGTACTCTTTCTTCGGATATGAAAAAGTACTTGATAACCACAATTCTCTCTTTCTTCATTTATTGTCTTTCTCTTCAAGCACAATCCAACATTCTTAAATACAGAATTTTCGCACTTCCTTTTCCTCTCCCTTCCTATGCTACTGCAATTGGCTACGAAAAAAATATCAGTGACAAGGATTGGATTCAATTTTTGATAGAAGCCAACGGTTATCGTGCATTCGCGGACGGACCTACCGAACACACTATTCTAGGTTTAGTCGAAATCAAACGACATTTCGGAAAAAATAAAGATAATACTCGGAAGACAGCTTATGCATCGACTTTCTTGGAAGTAGGGAACACGAATGTCATAATCAATTACATTGATTTCAGCGAAGATTTAGCATTGACTAGAATCAAAAGAAGAATGCTCAACTTGGGAATTGGTATAGGAAAGCACGCTAAAATAGGAAAGAAAACCTGCTTAGATTTATATGTGGGAGGTAAATACAAACTTGTATTGGAGAAAGATTTTTTTCAAACACTTGATGGGAAAATGATCTTGGCGAAAAGTTATCCTCATAGGCTAGGCGTCAGAATAGGATTTACGATCGGATACATTCTCAATTCTGATAATTGATATCTCAAGGAATGAAACTTTGTTCATTTTTGCTTTTTGTATGGTTTGGTAAAGCTACCACCGCCGATAACTCGCCTTCCGCTCATACCTAACTGACAAATCTAACCAACGCCCATCTTTTTGCGCAGCCAACGGCAAAAATGTTTTCTGTTCCCAAACGCCAAAGACGGAAATCGGATGACCTCCACTCATTGCTAATAATTGCCAAGGATGCAATTCATCACTTACTTCACAATCAAGCACTTGTTCCTGAATATCAAGCAATTGCAACTCATCTTCTTTCACAATAGGAATTACATTTTCTAAAAAAACAGGAAACTGAAAAAGCCAAGGATTACTACTTACCGCTTGAGCATAAGCCGCTTTAAAAGAAGCAAAATCAAGAGAGCCTTTCATTTCTAGCTCGTTTTTGGTCAACTGAAACGTCCGAAACAGCGCACGCTGCGGATAACTAGAAGGATAGTAAACCAATTCACCTTGCACCACATTTCCTACTTGCCATTCAATTGCAAAAGGCTCGCTTCCCCAAGCAAAATCCAAGTGTAGCGCAAATTGGTTACTCTGCTTACCATACAACCAACATCGCTGATAAACTAATCGCTCTTCTTCGCCTTCTTGTAAGGCTAGCACACACCATTCATCTTCAATACCTTGATTTTCAAGTACTTCTTGCTTTTTCGTATTTACGCCAATAACGGTAAACAACTCTTGTTGTAAAGCTATGGGCAATTGCTCTAAATTCCGAAAACCTTTCACCATCAAATAAATATCACCAATCTCTGCTAAGATTAGTTCATACCAATTCTCTTCCTTCAAGCAAGTCTGCATATACTCAAATCGCTTGGAAATACCTTTCATTTTAGCATCCACCAATTTCGCTTGCCAATTCTCCCAATACGCACGCTTTTGCTGTGGAAGTGTCGCCAAACCTGTCCGCAAAATATCGTGCAACCAAATCTCCAACTCCTCCAAACCTTTCGCCATTTGCTTCAATCGCCTTTCATAGTTCTTTTTCCGCAAAGCAGCCAATTCTGCTTCCTCTTCCTCCGTCCGATTTTTAGGCAAAATACGCTGATCGCGTCGCTTTAACCACTTCTGTACTTCTTCGGGTAGTTCAGGAACAACCGTAAACGCCTCATTGTACTCCATCAACAAAATGATCAACGCCAATCCATGCTTACAAGGATTCTTCCGACTTCGGCAACTACATTGAAACGCCACCTTCTCGTGCCGCAAATCTACCGTCGTTTGGCACTTAACACGCTTCGATTTGTATTCGCCCCAAAGCACTTCTCCATTGCCCGCCAGCTCATACCAATAGCGCGGAAAAGCAACACCTCTTGCATCTTTCAGCAAAAAAGGATCTTTTTGTAAGAGTTCGTGGATGTTTGGAAGCAAGGTAGTTTAGTTTGAAGGCTTCGCCGTTCGATTTGGTTTGAAGGCTTTGCCGTTTGAAAGTTGTTTGAAAATGGTTTGCAATAGCTTGATGAGCGTATAGCATCGCGGAAACATTCCGCGACGATCACGTCGTTGCGTCGTGTGGGTAATCTGTAGCTAAAGCAAATCCATAGCTAATCTACAAAATCATCCTCGGTTTCTGATGTAGAAGATGCTGAACACGACCTACAAAAAATCCGTTCGATCCGCTAAATCCGTGTCCGAAAATTAAACCTTTATTACCTTCCGAATCGCCCTTTCCCAAGCTGCCATGTCTTCCATTGTACTTGTACTGACCCGACACCAATTTGTCAGTGGCTCAAAAGGACGACCAACCAATACATTTTGCTCCTGCATTTGAGCCGCAAAAGTACGAACATCTCGCCCCGTTTTGATAAACACAAAATTGGCGTGTGAAGGCACATATTCCAATTTCAAATCATCACAAACCGAATAAATATGCTTTCTCGCTTTATCATTCATTTCTAAGCTATAATCGTAAAATTCTTGATCGTCCAAAGCTGCTGCAGCACCATAAACGCCCATCATATTAACATAGCTCATCACTTTTGGTCGCAAACGCTGAATAATATCAGGACGCGCAATCAAATAACCTACTCGAACACCTGCAAAGCCATAAACCTTAGAAAAAGTCTTAGAAACAATTACATTGTAACCGTCTTTGACCAAATGTACCATCGAAGGATAGTTCTTGTCCGTCACATAATCATAGTATGCTTCATCAGAGAACACCATCGTACGTTTACAAGCAGATTTACAAAAGGCTTTTACTTCTTCGGAGTCCAACAAACCGCCAGTTGGATTATTGGGATTACATAAGAAGATCAGTTTCGTATTGGTATTAATCCGCTTCTCAATTTCTCCTAAATCGTACTCCAATTGCTCATTCAACGGTACCTGATTGATATACGCCCCAATTTCTTCTGCATAAGACAATAAGGCTCTATAAGTTGGGATGCCCGCGATAATCTCTCCACTATTCAATCCATAAGTTAACCCAACCACACGCAAACCTTCGTTCGAGCCAGAAGTCAACAAAATATGATTGGCAGGAACGCCTTCTTTCTTCGCCAACTTCTCCAGCAATACCTTATAATGACTCACCGGATAGCGAAAACTCAAATCCATCGCATCGTGCATCGCCTTTTTCACCGAAGCAGCAGGCGCATAAGGATTCTCATTTGAAGTCAAACGAACAGGCTGCCCAATTTCACTAATATTCTTTGCACTTGAAGGGCTTGGTGTATTCGTCGCTTTCGCCATCGTCCCACTTGCCACCGCTACACCTGTTAATCCCATTGCTTTAAGCCATTGTCTACGATTGAAATTTTTCATTGTATCTCAGTTTTGATGATGTATCCAAAGCTACAAAAATTTATTCTTTGAAAACGAAATGAAAAATTTATTTTTCATTTCGTTTTCAAAGGGGGCTTTCGGACAGGAATGAGGTTATTTTGGATGATTTTTGGAAAAATCATCCAAAATAATCTCATTCCTGTCCATAAAACCTCTCAAAAGGGAAATTTTTACGCAGTAAAAATTTCCCTTTTGAGAGTGAGTTTAACCTATCTTTTCTGCCATTTTGACAGAAAATACCCGTATCTTTGCGGCCTTTTACGAACGAAATGTCATTTTATTCAGTTTTAAAGAGACAAAATCTAGCGAAGAGAAAAATGTACAATAATAATCCAACATTAGAGGGCGTCAAGATAGACAAAACGATTTTGAAAGATCGTCAGGGAGAGATTTTCTTTCAAGAAGCAACACAAAAAAAAGAAGGGCAGAAGTATTTCTATATCGAGAGTTATGGCTGCCAGATGAATTTCAGCGACAGTGAAATTGTGGCTTCTATTTTAGCAGAAACAGGCTATCAAGCAACGCGCAACTATGAAATCGCGGACTTGATTTTGATTAATACTTGCTCTATTCGTGAGAAAGCAGAAGAAACGGTTCGCAAGCGACTGCGTGCCTTCGATAAAGTGAAAGACAACAATCCTGGTACTTTGGTAGGCGTATTGGGCTGTATGGCAGAGCGCTTGAAAGCAAAGTTTTTGGAAGAAGAGAAGTTGGTAGATTTAGTCGTTGGTCCAGATGCTTATCGCGACTTACCAAAACTGTTAGCAAATGCAGAGGATGGCGAAAAAGGCGTGAATGTTTTCTTGAGCAGAGAAGAAACTTATGCGGATATTAGTCCATTGCGACTAGGGACAAATGGCGTGACCGCTTTCATTTCCATTATGCGCGGTTGCGATAATATGTGTTCGTTCTGTGTTGTGCCATTTACGAGAGGAAGAGAGCGGAGTCGAAATGCGTTTAGCATCGTAGCAGAAGCGACTGATTTGTACAATAAAGGTTATCGTGAGGTCACTTTATTGGGACAAAATGTAGATTCTTACAAATGGGAAAACCCTGAAAATGAGCAAGTCGTGACCTTTGCGAATCTACTAGAATTAGTGGCAAAAGTGCATACTGATCTAAGAGTACGCTTTTCTACTTCGCATCCAAAAGACATCACCGATGAAGTGCTGTTCACGATGAAAAAGCACGAAAACATCTGCAAATACATCCATTTGCCCGTACAGTCAGGTAATAGTCGCGTACTAAAATTAATGAATCGAACTTACGACCGCGAATGGTACATCAATAAGGTAAACCGCATCTACGAAATTATGCCAGACTGCGCGATTTCTTCCGATGTGATTGCTGGTTTTTGTACGGAAACTGAAGAAGAACACCAAGAGACTTTGGGTATGCTGGAGTTCGCCAATTACAGCATGTCCTATATGTTCTATTATTCAGAACGTCCAGGTACTTTAGCGGCTAAAAAATACGAAGATGATGTTCCATTAGAAACAAAAAAGCGTCGTTTGCAAGAAATCATCCGCCTGCAAAATCAAATTTCGCATCATCACAATCAAGCAGATATCGGAAAGACCTTCAAAGTATTAATCGAAGGCGATTCTAAAAAATCCGATCAAGACTTTAAAGGAAGAAATTCGCAGAATAAGATGTTGGTTTTTCCTAAAAAGGAAGGTTTGAAAGCAGGTGATTACACCTACGTGAAAGTGGAAAGTGCAACGAGTGCGACGTTGAAGGGAAAGATAGTTGAACCACCAAAAGACAGAAGCGATTGGCCCGTAAACTTCGTCAAAAAAGGGGAAGATGATAGTAACTTGGAGTACTGGTTGACACAAAGTCCTCAAGAAAGGATGGCAGAGCTAGAAAAAACTAGGCAAGAAATTAACAAAAGATTATATGGAGATAAAAGCAATTAAATGACAAATCTACAAGCTATAAAACAACGTTTTGGAATCATCGGTCGCTCGGAAGCCTTAGACAGAGCGTTGAGTACGGCGGTGCGTGTATCTAGCACGGATTTGTCGGTTTTGGTGACGGGAGAAAGTGGAGTAGGGAAGGAAGCCTTTTCTAAAATTATACATTCGTTGAGTGCGCGTAAACACGGCGATTTCATTGCCATTAACTGCGGTGCAATACCAGAAGGCACGATCAATTCGGAACTATTTGGACACGAAAAAGGTGCATTCACTGGCGCAACAGGAACGCGCAAAGGCTATTTTGAAACCGTAGATGGCGGAACGATTTTTTTGGATGAAATTGGAGAAATGCCTTTGGATACGCAAGCATTCTTGCTGCGCGTCTTGGAGTCAGGTGAGTTTATTCGAGTAGGTTCTTCTAAAGTGCAAAAGACAGATGTGAGGGTAGTGGCTGCTACCAATGTTGCTTTGAAAGCAAAGGTTGCAAAAGGCAAATTCAGAGAAGACTTATATTATCGTTTGAGTACTGTTCCGATTCAAGTACCACCACTTCGAGAGCGCAGAGAAGACATTTATATGTTGTTCCGAAAATTTGCAGTAGATTTTGCGGAGAAATATCGGACTTCGCCTGTACAATTGGAAGATCGAGCGCAATTGCTGATCGAAAACTACTATTGGCCAGGCAACATTCGAGAGCTGCGAAATGTGGTGGAACAAATGTCCGTCTTAGCAGAAGACAAAATGATCTTTGCAGAAGATTTGATGAATTACGTCCCCAACATTACCAAGCGCAACCTCCCAATGCTTGCCAATCAAGATAAAGAAAACAATATGCAAGAGCGCGAAATCTTGTATAAATTGCTTTTTGATATGAAAAATGACCTTAATGACCTAAAATCTTTAGTTTTTGGACTCATTCGCCGCAATGATTTGAATGTACCAGACGTCGGCAATATGCAAAGTTTACAAGCGGCAATCGGTCCAGCTTCCGATTATTCCTATCCCGAAAACAATAGCTATTCCAACCGTTCTGATCGCTATGTACCAACTGAATCCAGTAGTGGTTATTCGGCTCAAGAAGACTACAACGCTAGTCCAATTGTCATCCATCATCGGCAAGAAAGTTATAACGATGCCGAAGAAATAGAAGAAACACTTTCGTTAGAAGAAAATGAGAAAAGGATTATCCGAAAAGCCTTGAAAAAACATAATGGCAGAAGAAAAGACGCTGCTAGTGAATTAGGTATTTCGGAGCGAACACTTTATCGGAAGATCAAGGAGTATGATATTCCTGAATAATTTTTTGTCGAAACCAGGATTTACAGGATTATAGAATTTTCAGGATTTTACCATATAACTATATAACCATATAACCATATAACTCCATCATTCATCGTCAACCATAAAAGAAATGGCATCCATCCTACAACTTATTGGCAACACGCCACTTGCCCAAATCAACTATCTCAATACGAATCCCAACGTACAAATCTACGGCAAACTAGAAGGACAAAACCCTGGTGGCAGCGTCAAGGATCGCGCAGCTTATGGTATGATTAAAGGCGCACTAGACCGTGGCGACGTGCAAAAAGGCTCAAAATTGGTGGAGGCGACCAGTGGAAATACAGGAGTCGCGCTAGCGATGATTGCTCGACAATTTGGTTTAGAGATGACCCTCGTGATGCCTGAAAGTGCCACCAAAGAACGCATTCAAACCATGCAAGCCTACGGCGCAAAAGTGATCTTAACACCTGATGCAAAAGGCATTGAGTACTCGCGTGCCTATGCCGAATCCATGATGGAAAAAGAAGGTTACTTCATGCTTAATCAGTTTGGGAATGATGATAACTGGAAAATGCACTACCGAACGACTGGTCTTGAAATTTGGAAAGCCACGGAAGGCAAAATTACGCATTTTGTTTCTTCGATGGGTACTACAGGTACGATCATGGGCGTTTCTAGGTACTTAAAAGAAAAAAACACAAAGGTGAAGATCATCGGCGTGCAACCTGAAGATGGAAGTCGCATTCCAGGTATCCGTCGTTGGTCACCTGAATACCTACCTAAAATCTATCAACCCGAACGCGTAGATCGCATCATAGACGTCAGTCAGCAAGATGCCGTAAACACAACTAAACGATTGGCGAAAGAAGAAAGCATTTTCGCAGGCATTAGTAGTGGTGGCGCGATGACGGCGGCTTTAAGACTCGCAAGTGAGCTAGAAGAAGGCTTAATTGTCAGTATCGTTTGCGATCGAGGCGATCGCTATTTGAGTTCTGGTATTTTTGCGGAGGAAGAATAAGAGAAGTGAGAAAGCAGACCGTTTTACTGTCGGATCGCTTTGCTGTCAGAATTAAGCAATCAAGCGAGGCAATAAATTTCACCAGAAACGACTGTAACCAATTCAGAAAAGTCAATTATTTAAATGTGTATGATCGTCGTGGTTCGTAACCGCGATGCGATCATGGAATAATTTCAAACAATCTTCAAACTATTTCAAAAAATAAAACAAACCATTCCCGACGCTATGCTTCGCTATTCTTTAATTGCTATTTGTTTCCTTTCTTTCCAAAATCTTCAATCACAAGACAATCTCGCTGATAGTATTTATGTCCTTTACGAACGCTATTTCGAGATGGAACGCACCGCCAATAAGTACAACGAAGCCATACAACATCGTATGGATTCGATGGCGTTGGTAATGAATGGTGACATTTCCAAAGTGGATGAAAAATACGAGCGATTCAATGAAGTATTGATTGCGAATAACAGAAAAATTAGAAGTATCTCAGAGACGCAATTGTATACCAATAAGACGCTGGTAGAACGCAATATTGATCGGGCTAGAAATGCGACTGAATTTGTGGAATCTGCAACCACCGCACTGAATGCCTTAGATTTGACGAACCAAATTTTTGCTTACACGGATCAAATTACTGCACTGAACAATCCCGAAAATCGCGAGCTGGGTTTTTCCTTGAGCGAGCGCATCGAAAGAATACTGGAAGAAGAGATTTTTCAAGGTCGCCAGAAAGTGAATAAGATCAAGAAATCTCAATTTTTGAACGTCTGCAATAATGTACTGACTTCTCCTATAACCACTTCGTTAACAGAAGGTCTACCAGTAGTTGGTTCTATTAAATCTATTGTAGAATTGGTGGTTTCTACTTCTTTACAAGGCGACGAAATTGAGATAGAAGACATTACCGATTTGAAGCGTAAACTGTCGGCTTATGTAGAATATTATCAAGGTTTAGAATCTGCATTGACTGCGTTTGAAAATAAAGTAAGTGCTATTGACGTCCGTACTGAGGCTCTGAAATTACTACTTCGTAATTTTGTGATTGACCGCGTCAAAACCCTTCATCCAGACATGGATGCTAGCTCTCTTGAAATCCAACTCAATAAACTCCTAATAGACCACTACAACTACCGCTTAGTGAGCACGGACGTCAATAAAATCATCACTAGCGACTACACGGATGATTCAGGCAATATCTACTATTCGCTAGCCATCAATGACCAACGTTTGCGTTTCCCCGATTTTGCAGTTGGACAAAGTCGTTTCATTACCGATGAAATCGAAGCGATTACAACTGAATACGAAGCAGCACTAAACATCTATCAAAAATCTATTGAAGATGTGTTGCAGAAAAGTAAATCCATCGGAAATGATGCAAAGATAGATCGTAAAATTCGCCAGTTGCAAGAGTCTAAGGTAGAGGTCGTACAAGCGATCAAGCGCAATATTAATTTACCGAAGATTAAAAAGAGTTATCAGGCATTGGTTTGGGAAAGTGTTTGAGTTAGACTTATAATCTTTCTTCAATTGTTCCTACTTTACAGTTTGGTAAATGTAGAACTTCGGGTTCTAATAGTTTTTATAATCTTCTGAACAGATTTTATATCTACCTGTGAGCTTAGTCGATTTAATTCTATACTTTAAAAAAATGGAAATTTTGACGATTTCTGTGAAGGAAACGGTCTTGACAAAAATTCCGAGATCATCGAAATATACATGGAAAAGCCATTAAGTTTAGAGTCAGAACTTCAATTCTTTGAGATTGAGAAAACAGAAGGGAAAATATGTTTCATCTATGATGATGTTGAATATTATAACTTATTTGATTTTTACTACTTTATTACAGTGTAATCTAAGTTTTTTTAAATTTTGAGAAGCGAGAAAAGCCTTAGCTTTTCGAGCTTCAAAAAACACTCGCCGCCGTCGAAGACGGTGGCAGAAAGGGTGTTGAGGAAGAAAAACGGTTTTTTCAAAACCGCTTTTCTTCCTCAAACTCCTCTGGTTAAAAATTGCATAAAACTTAGTTTACAGTGTATTATGCAATTTATTGATAAAAGTAATGTTTCAACAGATGGTAGTGGATCAAACCCGTTGATTTATCAGCTTAGACTTACCAAGTTTACAAAACTTGGCAAGTCTTAATCCACTGATTTAACCCACCATCCTACAGATAATGTAGAGTTAGGAAAAATTTTACTATCATATGTAGTTAATGATGCTTAGCCAGATTAGTATCACCGCACTTAATTGATTAGTTATTACTCTCCAATTGATCTTGCACTCGTACTCTTCACCAAAAATACAAAAACTCCCCCACCATCGAAACTTCCACGTAAGTATTCAAACAAACAATTTAACATATCGGCAGAGTTAATTACCTTTGTCGCACCTTACACAAAATGACCACTTTCGAGACATTCCATACCAGATGAGTACAGAGGGAAACCAGAAAAAAAAAGAAACTTCATATAAGTTAAAAGTATTATACATTTGTGTTTGAACTACTGTTCTTAACTTCCCTACCCACAGCGCTACTCTGATAGATTCATGTATTTTGATTGCCAATTTGCTAACTTAATGTTCGCTCTTACGTATAAGTACAAATGAACATATAAGATTACTTAGACTATGAAACCGATTACATCTATTCTTAGCCTTTTATTTTTCTTCTTATTCCTTAATAATCAATTAGTTGCGCAATGCGTTTCTGGTGATTGTCAGAACGGTGATGGCGTTTATGTTTTGCCAAGTGGTGCGAAATACTACGGTGGATTCAAAGATGGGGAAATCCACGGACACGGCATTTGTAAATACACCGATGGCAGCAGCTACGAAGGACAGTGGGCAAATCGTTTTCCGCAAGGACAAGGCACGATGACTTACCGAGATGGCACAAAACGCTCTGGTTATTGGAGCAAAGGTCAACCCGTTGATATGAATGGTAAGGTGATGGGTGATCTCGCGAAAGGTGTCGCCAATGATAATGCGAATATTCAATCGGGCTGTATCAGTGGAAATTGTTGGAGTGGAAAAGGGATTTTTGCTTATCCAAATGGCAGCAAATATCGAGGAGATTTCATAGCTGGTAAGTCCGATGGCTGGGGCACTTTCTACTATATTAACGGCAATAAATATATTGGTGAATTCAAGCAAGGTTTGCCTAATGGAAAAGGAACAATGCATTATCCAAGTGGAGCAAAGCGATCAGGAAGTTGGGAGAAAGGAGAATTCATGAGCAGCGACAGTAGCAGCGATAGCTACAGTTACAATAAAAAACGTACGGGCTGTATCAGTGGTAATTGTATAAACGGTAGTGGTATCTATATATTTCCTGATGGGAAAGGACGCTATTCAGGGAATTTCAAAGCTGGTCGTCCACACGGAAAAGGAAAAGTAGAATACAGCAATGGCGACCGTTACGAAGGACAGCTGATTGATGGAAAGTTGAGTGGAAAAGGTATTTATTATTACCGTAGTGGAAAAGTGACTGAAGGTTACTGGAAAAATGGTAGCTACACTGGAAAAATTACCTCTAAACCCAACCCGACCTATGAAAGAAAAGCCTACAAAAATAATAATCGCTATAACCCAAATTCTTCCGACCGTAATAGACCGACCGCAGCTCCTAAAGTTTGGGCAGTCATTGTTGGCATTGCGAACTATAATCATATGCCAATTTTACGCTACACGGATGATGATGCTTACAAAATGTATGCATTCTTCAAGAGCCCAGAAGGAGGTGCCTTATCCGATGAGCGTATCCGCATCTTGATAGACGAAGAAGCTACCAAGTCAAAAATAGAAGCAGCAATGAAAGAGACTTTCTATAAAGCTGGACCCAATGACTTGGTGATTTTATATTTCTCTGGACATGGCTTGAAAGGTTCTTTCTTACCGATAGATTATGATGGTTACAACAACAAATTTCGTCACGGCGAAATCAATCAAATCTTGAAGAATAGTCCTGCGAAGTATAAATTATGTATCGCCGACGCTTGTCATTCTGGTAGCCTGCTGACGATGCGAAATAGCGAAGGCTCTGTTGAAAATACGTTGGCGAGCTACTATGCTAATTTAGCAAAAGCCTTACCAAGTACAGCTTTGATGATGTCGTCCAAATCAGAAGAAACTTCTTTGGAATCTAACAGTTTGCGCCAAGGAGTCTTTAGTCATTTTTTGATTCGCGGACTGAAAGGAGAAGCAGATAGAAATGGCGATAACATCATTAGCATCCAGGAACTGTACAATTTCGTGAGTGGTAACGTCAGAGATTATACTGGAATGCGTCAATCTCCATTAATTCAAGGTTCTTACGATAGCCGAATGCCCGTAGCAGTGGTGCGATAAGTAAGTTTGACAGGGTGTGACTAATTTTGAAAAGTGTTTGAAATGGTTTTGGTCGAATTTATCGTCTACAAAAGCAAAAGGGCGTATTTTGGCCCAAAATTCAAGCACAACATGAAGATTATCTGCATTGGTAGAAACTACGCCAACCACGCCAAAGAACTCAACAACTCTGTTCCGAGTAAGCCTTTGGTTTTTATGAAACCTCCTTCGGCTTTGCTCGTCAACAACAAGCCCTTCTACTATCCAGATTTTTCTACGAATATTCATTATGAACTAGAAGTTGTGCTGAAAATTTGCAGAAATGGTCGCCACATACAGCCAGAATTTGCACATAAATATTATGAGCAAATTGCTTTGGGCATTGACTTCACAGCACGCGATCTACAGGCACAATGTAAAGAGAAAGGGCATCCTTGGGAAATTGCTAAAGGCTTTGATAGCTCTGCGGTTTTAAGCAATTTCGTTTCCACCGATTTAGTCAATCGTAAAGCCATTGAATTCTACTTGACCAAAAACGAAAAGCGTGTCCAACATGGGAATACCAAAGATCTGATCTTTCCATTCGACGAACTCATCGTCCACGTCTCCAAATTCTTCAAGCTCCAACAAGGTGATATGATCTATACAGGAACGCCCGCAGGTGTCGGACCAATTCAGATTGGAGACGTTTTGAAAGGAACGCTAGTGACCAAAGATGGAGAGCAAGAGTTGTTGAGTTGTGAGATTCGATGATTTTAGGAGTGTACGAAGTTCTAAGATTAGAATGTGAATTGGACAGATTCCCTCAATAGAAAATAGACAGATTTTTAGTGAAGATCAGTTTGAATTCTTTAAAGATGTAAGTATCACAGAACTCTGCATAATCCGCACCCTCCATATACTACAATCAAAAATACCTCGGACTCTGTACATTCGACACCTTAAAGTTAAAATCATACCCCAGCATGATTTCCAACGAACCATTGCTCACCTGCCGAATCGGCGTCAACGAAATATCGTAAGCAAAGCCAATACGCAAACCATTTTGTAGATAGAAAGCTGCCCAAAAATCTAGCGAATCATGTGAACTATTGCCTAGTGACCAGCGATAGGAAGTGCCAATCCATAAAGTTTGCAAAAACAGTAGTGAAGCGTCTAAATCCAAAGAAGCAGGAGCAGCTACATTTGTACTAAGCGTATCTGATTTTCCGAGCTTACCTACTTTCCGAAACAGCATGGAAGGCTTGAAAACCAAGTCCTCCGAAAAAATGGGAATAATACTACCTGCCGTAAAGTAAAATTGGCGATACAACTGCGCATTTGTGAATGCCGCGTCGCTGTAATCCGTAGCAGCTGTCAAATCCAATTGTAGCAAGCGAGGCATCGCAATACCTGCATAATAATTATCTGCTCTGAAATAGGCACCAATTCCAAAATTAGGTAAAATCTTGCTCTCTTGCATGCTGTTAAAAGAAGGGTCAATATCAAAACCATCCTTTAGCGTTAGCTCACTCCAATCGGCGCGCCAATTGTACAAACTTCCTTGTAAACCGCCAGAAATAATACCAACAGGCAATTCAATTCGGTAAGCATACGCTACACTCAAATTGGTGGAACGCGTCGCCCCAATTACATCATTGCTTAAATGAAATCCTAGACCAATCCGTTTTTGAACAGGTGCGTGTAGTGACAAAATTTGCGTTTTTGGTGCATTGGATTCTCGATCTGACCAACCCAACCATTGGCTTCGATTCACAAAATTGGAACTTAAAAAGCCTTGGCTTCCCGCATAAGCAGGATTAAATGCCAAACCATTAAACATGTAGGTTGTAATCGTTGGGTCTTGTTGTGCTTGAGTGGAAAAGTGGAGAAGTAAAAGAAAAAGAGGGAGCGTATATATTTTTTTCATACTAGAAATTGATGTTGGGAGGATGGTTCGATAGCTTCGCCGCTTGAAAGTTATTTAACATATTTTGATATGAAAATTCTGCGCCCTCTACGTGCTCAAACAATAACGACGATTTTCCAAAAATAGTTGCCTTAAACTCTCACTGCTTGCTCCCGTTCGACCTTAAAAATTTCCCCTTCCACCGCCAAATTCGTGTTGGGAAAGACCGACTGCGCTTCTTCTAATAAAGGGTGTAGATATCGGTAGCGCGAAGAAAAATGACCAATGACGAGCTGTCCCGCATTCGCAGCTTTAGCAATTTTAGCCGCTTGCACAGTTGTAGAATGTTTAGAAATGACAGCTTGCTCTTTGTGTTCATTTGTGTAAGTCGCCTCATGGAACAGTAAATCCACATTTTGAATAAGTGGTACAATATTAGGAGAATAAGCTGTATCCGTACAATAGGCAAAAGTCCTTCGTTTGGGAGCTAGAACCGTCAATTCGTGATTAGGGATAGTGTTGCCTTCTGCATCTATAAAATCCGCGCCTTGGGTTTTAATTTTTCTGATTTCTAAAACTGGAATATTATAACGCTCAATTTGGGAAGCAATAATTTTAGGATGCTGCTTTTTTTCTCTGAATAAATATCCGCAAGCAGGAATACGATGATCTAACGGGATACTAAAGACATCTACATGCTGATCTTCGTACACCAATTGATGAACACTAGGATCAACTGTCGTAATTTTCAATTCATAAGGAAGGTGAGAATGGGAATGAGCAAGGCAAGATTTCATCCACTCTTTCATGCCAGGAGGCGCAAGTAGCTCCAAAGATTTATCCCTTCCCAAGAGCGCGTAACTCGTCAGTAAACCTGGTAAACCAAAAATATGATCGCCGTGCATATGGCTGATGAAGATTTGGCGAATTTTACTCTTTCTGACTTTGTGAATGTCCATTCGAGTTTGAGTACCTTCGCCACAATCTATCAAATAAAGCCGATCATCATTGTTGAAGATCTGTGCGCTTGGGCTTCTGCCATGTGAAGGAATCGCTGCATTAGAGCCAAGAATTTTAATCTCAAACTTCATAGTTATTCGTTTGGGTTTTGCTTGATCTTTAATTTAAGGCTTTAGATCAATGGTTGGTTCCCAAATAAATTTCTATTGCTCTGATTCCATATCACGCTCAATGCTGTCCATTATAATATGATCAATGGATTCAGAGACGGTAGGTATAATCGTCAAAACGCTATCTAGGCGAGAAATTTCAATCAATTTCTTTACATTAGGTTGGTCAATACCTGTCAAAACGAACGAGCCAATTGCCTTCCAAAGACGATTTGCTGTCAAAATGGCACTCAATCCAGAAGAATCTACAAATTCGACATTTGCTAGATTGAGGATAAGATTCTCAACTCCCTCATTGGAAAGTACCACAAATTCAGACTTTAAATCTGGCGCAATCAAGGAGTTTAAATTATCTTCATCTAAGGTGAAAACAGTATAGCGATCTTGCTTATCAACAGTATATTTCATTATTAGTATGCTTTAAAATAGAGGTCAAACACCTATTATCACAGGCTACAACACCTGAAAATCAGGCGTTTAGCAATAAGTCGGCAAAAATATTAATTATCCCCTATTTTACCTATTAAATAGAAAAGGTTTTTGTTATAATTTTATACAAAACTACTTCCAGTCTTGCTTGTTAGTTTATCAGTTTTGGAAGTTTCAACGACAAAAAACACGTAAAT
>JBCDFY010000149.1:0-18260 GCA_039176995.1 Bacteroidota bacterium | reverse complement strand
CACACCTAATTTTTCTAAGAAAAATTAGCTCTGTCCAAAGAAACCCAAAGAAAAAGGGAAGAAAAAATTTATTTTTTCTTCCCTTTTTCTTTGGGGCAAGAATGGACTAGGATGAAACCTATTAAGTCCTGATTTAAGTATTTTTTGAACATTTGCAATGTTTACCTTATTTAAACGAAGATAAATGTAAATGCGATCTATGAACAAAACCACCACTCTCTCCAATTCAAAAAGCAATACCTTGAGTGCGAAACACTTACTCAAAATAGGTATACCGATAATCACTCTATTGCTCATTGCAGTTCAATGGATTTCTTACGAGCAACTGACCGACGAACTAATCTACGATGTCCCTCAAACTATTGCTGTACAAATATTTGAGAGTTCTTGGCTCTATTTGTGGCTACATCTTTTTGCCGTCATTCCTGTTTTTGCATTGAGCTTTGATAAGCGCGTCCATTATTATACCTCTTGGAAATATTTATTTACAGCGATCAGTATTGTGGCAGCTATTTTCATTGCTTGGGATGTCGTTTTCACGGAGATGAATGTCTGGAACTTCAATCCAGATCATTTCCTCGGTGTTCGCTTTTTGCATTTGCCGATCGAAGAGTGGTTGTTCTTTTTTACTATTCCTTTTGCTTCCATTTTCATTTATGAGTGCTTGAATTATTATGTCGAAAAAGATTGGTTAGCACCTTATGAAAAATGGATCTCAATCATTTTAGGTACTGCTTTAATCATCGGTGGACTTTTTTATTGGAATCAAATTTATACGTCTACGACTTTTCTACTAACCGGCGCATTCGTTTGGTATCATTATTTGTTTTTACCAAGCAATTATCGCGCTCGATTCTACTTTTCTTTCTTAGTCGTATTGATTCCATTCACCTTGGTAGACGGCGTTTTGACTGGCGGCTATACCGAAGCGCCAATCGTTTTATACAATCCTTTAGAATTTCTAAATTTTAGAATCTTATCTGTGCCATTGGAAGATTATGTTTACGGGTTATTAATGCTATTTGGGATGGTGACTTTACTAGAACACTTCCGCAAAAAGTAATCGAAAGCGAATACAATTATCTCCCACGATCAAGAGCCAATCCCTAACTCATCTCTACCAATAACCCTTGTTAACAAATCATTGTCAAAGCATTGACGCTTCTAAAGACTTGCTTTGGGTATCTTTGTATCGTGAAAGGACTTTTGTACTTTTGCAATCCTTTATGAAAAAGGTCTATTTGAAATACTTCTGATTCATTAACTTAAAATATTTTTCCAATGTTGAAAAGATTCAATGTTAGCTTGCTTGTCGCAGCTTTGGCGATTTTTGCAGTAAGTTGCGCAGGTGACAAAGATGCAGATGTTAGAGAAGCTGCCGTAAATAGCATCAATAGCGTCCAGCCAAATGCAACGCAACCAGCTGCTAATCCAGCACAACCAGCGCAACCTGCTGCACCAGTAGGACCAACTACTTCAATGACTTTTGAAGAAATGACTTACGATTTTGGTAGCGTAGCGGAAGGTGAAAAAGTACGCCACGTTTACAAATTCAAAAATACAGGTGATGAGCCTCTAGTAATTAGCAACGCTCGTGGTAGCTGTGGATGTACCGTTCCACAATGGCCACAAGAAGCAATTGCACCAGGGGAGTCTAACGAAATCGTTGTAGAGTTTAACAGTAAAGGTAAGCCAGGTCCTCAAACAAAGACAGTTACCATTACTGCGAATACAGAGCCTGTAACTACAAAACTAACAATCAAGGGAACTGTAGAAGCGGGTGCTAAAGAGAATGTACAGGTTGTGCAGTAATTAGAATAAGCAAATCTAGTTTCTTAGATTCAAGAAATAAAAAGTGCCTCTTGCTTTTGAGCAAGAGGCACTTTTTGTTTAGTGCAATGGAAACAAAGTTTATTCGTGTTTTATTTTTCTACATCCAGTATCCCCATTTTCCATCGTTCCGTTTGACTAGGATAACGACTTGTCGCCATTTTCTCTTCCAATTCAGCAACAACATCAGGATGCTTTCTAGCAATATTATTTTGCTCTTGTAGGTCGTTTTCTAAATTATACAACTCTATTTCCAAATTGTCTTCTTTTTTGATATTATCACGATAGGCTTTCCATTTACCCTGCCGAATGGCTTGCGAACCACTGCGTTCAGGAAATTCCCAGTACAAATACTCATGCTGTTGCTGACTATCTTCTTCACCTAATAAAGTTGGGACAAAGCTAATCCCATCTATTTGTTGATTATTAGGTAATTTACTTTCTGTCAACTCACAAATAGTTGGAAAGAAATCCCAGAAAGCTGCCATATGATCACTTTCACTTCCTGCCTCAATATGACCTTTCCATGTTACAATCAAGGGCACACGAATGCCTCCTTCGCGCAAAGAAGCCTTTACGCTTTCGGTATCGTTTCGTAAAGGCACAACACTCTGGAAAAACTCAATATCCACTTGATCTAAAAAAGTTGATCCGTTGTCACTGGTGAAAAGGATGATCGAATCATCATAAATATCTAGTGCTTTCAATTTTGCAATTAGTTCCCCTACTTGTTCATCCAAATAAGAAATCATTGCCGCATAAGTCGCTTTTGGATATTGACACGGCACATAGGCTTTTCCAGTGTAAGGTTCTTCTTCCCCGAACTTTTCACGATAATAATCAACCCAACGCTTGGGTGCTTGCAAGGCGACGTGTGGAATCGGCGTGGCATAATAGAGAAAGAAGGGATTCGCTTGATTATCTTCTACAAACTGTAGAGCTTCTTTCTGCATTAAAGTAGCGGCGTAATCATTTTGGTTGAACTTATCATAGCTGCTTTCTGAATTTGGGTCTAAACTTTTATCCAAAGGAGCAGCGTGAGGCGGTACTAATTCATTATCAAGCATTGCTCGGTCTTCATTTTTCCAAAGATGCGTTGGATAATAATTATGCGCCTGTCGCTGGCAATTGTAGCCATAAAAAAAATCGAAACCTTGCTTGTTAGGAATTCCTTCTGACTCTGGAACACCTAAACCCCATTTTCCAACACAAGCAGTTTTGTAACCTCTATCTTGCAAACTCTCTGCTATCGTAATTAAGCTATCGGGCAAAGGTCGCTGTCCTTCTAGCTTCGGATTTTCGTACATCGCTTCAAAACTCCAAACCTCTCCCCGTTCTTTCCACTCATCATTTCCACGCACATGAGCATGTCCTGTGTGCTGTCCAGTCAATAATATACAGCGCGCAGGTGCACAAACCGCTGAACCAGAATAAAATTGCGTAAACTTCATGCCTTTGCGAGCCAATTCATCCAAATTAGGTGTTTCAATTTGCGCTTGTCCATAAGTCCTCGGACATAAATAAATGGTATTTTTGACCGAGCAAGTTTTTGCATTTAGACAAGGCATTTTTTCTAGGAATAACGAGTTATTGCTGGAAAAAATAACGCGGTATAAACCGAAAAGATGCTATCATAAAATGTTAAGTTAATTGTGTCCGAGTACTTACTGTCGGCGGGAATGTATTTTTTCAATTACAAAGAAATAGCAAAAACTTTTGGGACTTTAGGGTATCCAGCTTACGTAATTTACCCATTAGCAATTGCTAAGGTATTGGCAGTTATTGCCATTCTGACTAGGAAAAATGCTTCGTTGACAGAGTGGGCGTATGCAGGTTTATTCTTTGATTTTGTCTTGGCACTCATGGCACATTTAGAGGCACAAGATGGTGAGTTTGGAGGTGCAGTTGTTGCATTAGTTTTGCTCTTCACTTCTTATTTTGTGGGAAAGAAAATGATCGCTAATAGCTAGATTTTGGTCTTTGAGCGAAATAAAAAAGGGGTTCGATTTTCCACAAATCGAATCCCTTTCTTGAATAGGAAATATCCTGAAATTCGCTTCTATTTATCTTATAACCAATAGTTTAGTAGATAAACTCTTTCACCTTATCCTTCGCCTTCACAATAACATCCTCTTGCTTCTGAATCTCCACTTTCTTATTCTCTTGATCTTTCTCATTCTGCTTGATGTTACCTTCCATCTCGGCAATCAACGCTTTTGCTTCTTCAATTTTCTTATGATAAGTATCTTGATCCTTCTCTAGTTTATCCAACTCTTTATTCATCCCTTTCAAGATTTTCTCCTGATCGTGGACATTGTCTTCTGCCATGGATTTACCGACAGCATTCGCGAAGCGTGTCATGAGTTCTTCCGCTTCTTCGTAGGAACTTTCATGGGTTTCAGAAGCTAAATAAGCACCGCCCAAATCGAACCAAACCGTAGCTACTGTTCCGCTACCACCTTCATCAAAACGCGCGTAAACATCAATATCGTTGCCGCTCAAACTGCGCAATTTTGCATCATCTGAGAAGTACATCCCTGACTTGCGGTCTCTTTTGGTGCGTGCCTTGAAGTCTTTTGAAAATTCTTTCCAAACGTGCTCCACTTTCTTTTTATCTGCCCCAGGAATTGCCATTGTCAGCGCATTATTTGAGCCTGCACTCATCAATTGCATGCCTTCATTGATGACGACTTGCATTCCTTTTTGCATCTCTACGCCCTTTGCCTGAAAATCTTTTCGCTCTCCTGTTTCGCTATACATCTGCATTTGTTCTTTTGGTTTTTCCTCAGTTTGTGCAACGAGTAATCCAAGGGCTAAGAAAAAGAAAGTAAAAGTTAAATTAAGTTGTCTCATTTTATGTAAGTTTTGTTTACGGAATGTTGTGATTTACCACATCGCCACAAAGCATTTTCACAAAGCACACAATAGTTTTTATCTAATGAGTACTTGAATAAGTTAGCTTTTAGAAGTATGTGGTGGAATAGTTACAAATATCTTATATCTGCGTCCCGTATTCAATAATAAGGACGCTTGATTCTATTTCGGTCACGCAAAATTAAGCGCACGCAAAGACGCGAAAGCGCAAATTTTGAATGATTTAGGGGAATATTTTTGTAAAATTAATTACACTTAATTATCTGACAATTAAATTTTTATGTTCATTTTATAAATTACTTTTGCTTCGCTTTCTTCTTCACAAATTTTAAGATGTTTACAACGAATAGTAAGGCGGTCAAACTTGGCATCAAAACTAAAAATAGCCAAAAATTGAATTCCACGTAGCTGATGCCGAGTAAGTTTGCGGCATTGATACAAAAATCAGTGCAGTACCAATAAAGTTGATCGGCTAATCTTTCCATTTTCTCCAAAGATTAAAAGAAAGAAAAAATATCAAAACTGGAAAACCAAGCACAAAAACAAGCAAGTTGATGGTCGTGTAGCTCAAACCTATTGGATTGTATTTGAGTGCACGAATTGCAGTTTGGTAAGCAGGCTGAATATTGAGCGCAAGCGAGTTTTTATCTACTACTTTCGCTTTAAAATGTGGGCAATGACGATCATGACAATAACGCGTGCAATGGTCTTTTGAGTATTCATGTGTTGGGTTTTTACCTGTAAAATTTACAACAGCAGTTGTCAACACTGCTAGTAAAACTATGATTGTGAAAGATAGGATTGCTCTTTTCATAAAGGCTTCCAACGACTAGGAATGAGGGTAAAGTGCTTTCTCTGCTGTTCTTTTTTGAAGAAAATGATACCAAAAAAGAATAGATCAATGCTCACTTTTACTTTTGGGTGTGCTTTGATGGTTTCCCAAGCGTCTTCCATTCCTTCCGACCAATGAATGTCATCAAAAACAAAGACACTACCTTCATGTGCATACGCTAGGCATTGTTCAAAGTAGTCCAAAGTCGCTTCTTTTTGGTGATTGCCATCCAGAAAAGCGAAATCCACTTTTTTCATTTTCTTTAAAGTGTTGGGCAATACCTTTGCAAACTGACCAACTACGGAGTTGATGTTGTCTACTCCAAGTAAATCAAAATGTTGTTGAGCGCGAGCTGCGATATTGGGACAACCTTCAATAGTCGTAATTTGACTGTTCAAAGCGGCGAAAGATTGATAGAGTGTTGCGACGCCAAGCGAAGTGCCCAATTCTAGGATTTGCTGAGGTTTATAAAGATTAATAATACGGAAAAGAAAGCGACAGAAAGTGGGCGAAGTGATAGAGTGTTTTGCCATTTTTTTGATCTGTCGCTCATTGCTTTTGTGTACTTGCGAACCTGCACCAAAATCAGTTACTTGAATCGTATTTCGATCTCGTAATAATAAGCGTCGCAAGGCTTCTACTTCATCAAAGGCATAGAAATCGCGCCGATCTTCGAGTACTTCTTTTGCAAATTCAGCTACGAAAGGTGACTGAACTTTGCGGTAGTTTTTTGCTTTAAAATAATACCTTAAGTAGCTTTGTAGCATTGCAATTTTCGACACAGACCTAGATTTTTGGTAACTATTTACCACAGTAGTCACATGAGTTGATTTCACATAGTTCACATGAGCCAAACTAATTTTTTAAAATCAGCAATGGAGCTTGGGTAACTATTAAAATAATTAAGAGGTAACTTACAGTATGACTTTAATAGCTATATGACCTATATGAATACGCTATATGATCTATGTGGTAAAAGCCACGATTTTGCGCAAAGATTACCTTTTTGAAGGGAAATTAGAGGGCTTTTACGCTTTTTTCTGTTTCCTTTCTAGGGTCATGCGTTACATTTACGATAGCCTCTCACATTTGTTAAAATCTTTATAAGAAACTTTCTTCCAAAAATTTCATCATCACCCAATCGTTTTGCGAATATGAAGAACACAATTTTATTGATTACATTCTGCTCAGCAGCTTTTTTTGCTCAAGCACAAGGATATGACACTGCTTTTGGACTTCGCTTAGGTACAGAATGGGGCTTGACGCTCAAGCAACGTTTAGCGCAGCGAATCACTGCCGAAGGTATTTTACAATACAGCAATAGATACAAGCAGACTACCATTACCGCTTTGGGCGCTAAGCATTTTCCTCTCCTCGTCCGCAACTTTAATATCTACGGTGGTGCAGGTTTGCACAAGGGTTTCGTCAATATTGACGGCGATGATGCACCGAAAGATCCATTTGGTTTGACGTTCATTGGTGGCGCAGAAATTTCTGTTGGTCGAATCAATGTTTCTTGGGATATTAAGCCTTCCATCAATGTGACGGGTGGGGAGAAAACAATTTATACACATACGGGCGTTTCGGTTCGCTATATTATTGATAAGCGACCTTTAATCGAAAAGAAAAGTGAGAAGGAGAAAGAACGTGCCAAGCGTCAGCGTCAGAAGAGAAAGGCAAAGCGCAAGAAAAAGCGCGCGAAGAAGAAAGGAGTAGGAGAAAAAGGTATCAAGAAGAAAATTTCAATACCGAAGATAGGCTAGAAAGCTCACTTTCATTGACTAATCAAACCAATATGAAAATTATAGTCAAAGTCATCTTTCTGAGCAGTTTGCTGCTGTCTTGTAGTGAAGCCAAACAAAATTCAAGTTCAAGTAATGAAGTAGCAACTGCCAAGACTATTGCTTTCACTACATCTATGGACTCTCTTGGAAACGAAATTGACTCAAGAGTTCCGCTTCCTGAGAAATACGAAAGAGTTACTGCTAAAGAAGGAACATTTGCTCATTATCTTCAAAACTTGCCATTGAAACCAGTTGGAAGTAAAGTCTTGCTTTTTGATGGAAGAGAAAAATACCGCCAAGATGTTCACGCAGCAGTTTTGGATATAGACGTTGGTAAAAGAGATTTGCAACAATGTGCAGATGCGATCATGCGCTTGCGAGCGGAGTATTTGTGGCAACAAAATCGATTTGAGGAGATTCACTTCGATTTTAATAGTGGGTTCAAAGCAGAATATTCAAGATGGCGAAATGGCGAGCGTATTCGAGTGAAAGGCAATCAGGTAAATTGGGTGAAAACGAGCAGCATTTCTAATAGTTATGAGGTTTTTAGGAAATATCTGACTATGGTTTTTGCTTATGCTGGTACGTATTCTTTAGCACAAGAAATGAAACCACAGTTGTTAGAGAATATTGAAATTGGCAATGTTTTTATTCAAGGTGGAAGCCCAGGGCACGCAGTCCTTGTAGTAGATAAAGCCGTCCATTCAGAAACGGGAGAAACTCTAATTTTACTTGCTCAAAGTTATATGCCTGCACAGGACATTCACGTTTTGAAAAATTGGAAGCGTCCTGATCTTTCGCCTTGGTATTCCATTAGCGATTTTACGTATGGTGTTTCTACGCCTGAATGGGATTTTCGAGTAAGTGATTTGAAGCAGTTTTAGAACTTCAAATCTGACAGGTTTGTGTATCTTAGAAAAGTAGTATAAATCTGATAACCAGCAGTTTAATCAAATAAAATCTGTCGGATTTATTAGCTATTTTAGCTTCAAATTTTAAAGAGGATCATATCATTTTCTCGATAATCAATTCTTTATCGGATTTTGAAAATAGGTTTACTAACAATTTTTCTTCCACCAAATTTGGCAAAGTCACCTCCAGTTCTGGCGTTCGTTCCATTTCTCTTTTTAAGGCAAAAAGTGCCTCTTCATTCCTCGCCCAAGCTCGACGTGCAATGCCATTATTCACATCATAGAAAAGCATTTTACGCAAGCGGGCTTCTGCTTCATCTGAACCATCTAACAGCAAACCAAAACCGCCATTCATCACTTCTCCCCAACCAACACCGCCACCATTGTGAATGGACACCCAAGTTGCACCGCGGAAGCTATCACCGATCACGTTGTGAATTGCCATATCTGCCGTGAAGCGACTGCCGTCGTAGATATTGCTGGTTTCTCGATAAGGAGAATCTGTGCCACTTACATCGTGATGATCTCTGCCTAAAACGATAGGCGCGCTGATCGTTCCATCCTGAATCGCTTGATTGAAGGCAGCAGCAATTTTGACGCGTCCTTCTGCATCAGCATACAAAATTCTTGCCTGCGAACCCACGACTAAATTGTTTTGATTAGCTTCTTTAATCCACTGAATGTTATCCGCCAATTGTTGCTGGATTTCGCTTGGAGCAGCTTTTGCTATTGTTTGCATCACTTCCAGTGCGATCTGGTCAGTCTTAGCTAAATCTTCTGTTTTCCCAGAAGTACAAACCCAGCGAAAAGGGCCAAATCCGTAGTCGAAGCACATTGGACCAAGTATGTCTTGCACATAAGAAGGATACTTAAAATCTATCTGATTTTTTGCCATTACTTCTGCTCCAGCGCGCGAAGATTCTAGTAGGAAAGCATTGCCATAATCGAAGAAATACGTACCACGTTCGCTATGTTTGTTAACCGCGGCAGCATGACGTTTGAGCGATTTTTGGACTTCCTTTTTGAACTGTTCAGGATTATCTTTTAGTAAATTCGTCGCTTCTTCAAAACTCCAACCCACAGGATAGTAACCACCCGACCAAGGATTGTGTAAAGAAGTCTGGTCGGAACCCAAATGCACGAAAATTTCTTCTTCATAAAATCTTTCCCAAACTTCTACTACATTACCAATATACGCAATGGAAACGACCTCTTCTCGTTGAACGGCTTGCTTCACTCTTTGTACCAAAACTCCCAAGTCTTCAATCAATTCATCCACCCATTTTTGCTCATGCCGCTTCTTTGCAGCTTTAGGATTTACCTCTGCACAAACCGTAATACAACCTGCGATATTTCCCGCTTTGGGTTGCGCTCCACTCATACCACCAAGACCTGCGGTGAGGAAAATCTTGCCCGCCGTTTTTTCATCTGCTTTCAATTTCTTCCGAAAAGCATTCATCACCGTAATCGTCGTTCCATGTACAATGCCTTGTGGACCAATGTACATATAAGAACCAGCGGTCATTTGTCCATATTGCGTCACGCCGAGCGCATTATATTTTTCCCAATCATCTGGTTTTGAGTAATTTGGAATCATCATGCCATTCGTAACGACTACTCTTGGCGCATCTTTGGAGGAAGGAAACAAACCCATTGGATGACCAGAATACATATGCAACGTCTGCTCGTCGGTCATCTTTGCTAAGTACTGTATTGTCAATAAGTACTGCGCCCAATTTTGAAAAACGCTGCCATTCCCACCGTAGGTAATCAGCTCATTTGGGTGCTGCGCAACGGCTGGGTCAAGGTTGTTTTGAATCATCAGCATGATACTCGCCGCTTGCTGAGATTGTGCTGGATATTCAGCAATTGGACGTGCAAATATTTCATAATTAGGCTGAAAGCGATACATATAAATACGTCCGTACAGGTGTAGTTCTTCCGCGAATTCAGGCGCGAGCTTACTGTGCCATACTTTTGGGAAGTAGCGCAACGCATTTCGAATAGCTAATCTTTTTTCTCCTGTGCTCAGAATATCTTTTCGCTTGGGTGCGCGATTAGCGTTCTTTGGATAAGACTTTTTCTCGGGAAGTTCGTTGGGAATACCTTGTAAAATTTGAGTTTGGAAGGTTGCCATATTGTATTTATTTTTATAAATATCTTAGTCTTTGAGCTTATCTACAAACCAAATAAATTTGGTTCTGAGTAGTTGAAATTCAAAATTAGCTTGGTCCTTAATAAACACAGAATCTATTATATCATCAATCAATAGCCTTGAGTAATTAAAAAATACTGATTGTAATGTTTTGCTGTAAAAGGAAGAAACACCAAAAACAAGCAACATCAGGTGTCCTGTGTGCCCGTACGGGCGAAAATTCTTTTGGAGGGAGAGAGGAATCGGTAGTAAAACCGCTGATTCCTCTCTCCCTCCTGAAGTTCCCTTCGCTGGGTTAGCAGCGAAGTACAGTGAATTTCAACACTTGTGAGATCACATCTTTGTAATTTACAATCACAGCAATCCGCTATAATCAGAAAAAATATAACATAACATTAAACACTCTGGTGACGATTGATTCCCCCAAAAATTAGATATTCGCATCTTAAATCATTTTATCATTTCATGCAAAATTCTCGACTTCGCTTACTTTCTTATGTCGTCATCGCTTACATGTTAATGGCGTTCGCGTGGTGGTCGGTTTTGCTGTTTCAGAAGAACCAAAATGCCTTTGATGCGCAGAGGGAATTGCTAGAATGGCAACTGGCTTCGGAGCAAAAATTTAACGGTACGGCTACTGAACGTTTTGCTATTTTGCTAAGCCAAATGGAAGAGTTAAGAGCCGCCAACCGTAGGCAGGAATGGATGATTACGAGTGAAGCCATTGTTTTCGTAATTATCTTAATCACAGGTATTTATCTCATTGACCGAGGCTATCGAAAAGAAGTGGAAAGTGCTAGACAAAAACGAAACTTCTTACTCTCCATTACGCATGAACTAAAATCGCCGATTGCGTCCATTCAGCTGGTTTTAGAAACTTTTCTTAAAAGAGATTTAAAGCGTCCTGCAATCACAAAGTTCAGCCAAAGTGCTTTGAAAGAAACTAAACGACTTTACAACTTAGTCAATAATTTATTGCTCTCTGCGAAGCTGGAAGAAGCTTATCAAATCAATACGGAAGAAGTGGATGTTTCGCTTTTGGTGAATGATTTAGTTGCTGAATTAGAAGAAAAATATCCAGAAGCGCAGTTCGAGGTGGAGGAAGAAACTGATCTACCCAATCTGCAAGGTGATCTTTCGGGGCTGACTTCTGTATTCTTGAATTTACTAGAAAATGCAATCAAATATTCTAAAGAAGCGGCGCAGATTCACGTCAAATTGCAGCAAGCAGGAAAGTACGCTGAAATCGCGATTTCTGATCAAGGCATAGGTATTTCCAACAAGGAAAAAAAGATGGTTTTCCAAAAATTTTATCGTGTTGGAAGCGAAGATACACGCTCTACAAAAGGTACAGGTTTGGGCTTGTATATCGTTCGAGAAATTATTCGGGCGCACAATGGCACGATTCGTATCTTGGACAATAAGCCGCGGGGAACAATTATGAGCTTAAGGTTGCCTGTTGAAGGGGTGAAAGAGTCCACTACAAGAAAATTGTCTCTTCAAACGTGAAGCAAAGTATTAAAATATATTGCCATAAATCTTAGGGAATGCTCTTTTCTAATTGCAAGAATACAAAAGACATTAGGCGTTAAATTTCCGCATCTCCTGCGTATATTTATCCTCCCAGCAGTCCTTTGAAGAGGCATTCATAATTCAGAATCGTCTCCTCTAGAGTGAAGTGCTCGTGAGCAGCTTGCAGTCCATTGGCTATCAACCGCTTACGAATAGCCTTGTCGTATAGAGCCTGTTTAATTTTAGCAACTAACTCCTCGATATTTCCATCTTCAAACCATAATCCATTCCGCTGCGCATCCAATACATCAATAATGCCTTCATAGCGCGTACCAATCACTGGAACACCCATGCCCATTGCTTCCACCAATGCTAAACCAAAGCCATCCATCGTGGAAGGCAAAATCTTCAAGTCTAACAAAGGATAGTAATTCATAATTTCTTTGCCATCTATTTTACCAGCATAAATGATCTCGTTTTTGATATTCAATTCTGCAATTAATTTGTTAAAAATGCCTGCTTCAAAACCTGCGAAAAGCACTTTGATTTTTTCATCCAAATAGGGTAGGGCACGAATGATTTGCTCTTGTTTTTTGAGTCGAGAGATCGAACCGATAACGATATCAGACGATTTTAAACCAAATTTTTGTCGCAAGGCAGCTACTTTCTCTTCGGAATATTGCTTGTACTTCGCTTTTGGAATACCATTATATATGACATGAAGATGTTCAGCAGGGATGCCTTTCTGGATAAAGGTATTTTTCAATTGCTCACTGACCGTAACGATCTTACCCGTCCCTTTTACGTAAAACCAATTTTGAAGAAACCCACCAACACTTTTGGGTGTCTGTCGGCGTGTGTGGATAATTTTTATGGGTAATTTATACTTCCACTTAGCAAAAATAGAAAGATAGCGATCTTTACTGGATTGCGCATTAATCAACTGAATATCGAACTTCTCTACTGCCTTTTTGATTTGTTGAAGGCTCTCTTTATTCCATTTACTTTTGAAGGTCATTGGGTAGCGAATGACTTTACTATCGGCAACTAATTGGTACAGCAAGGATTCTTTCCTACAGCCTAAAACTACTCGATGTCCTCTTTCAGCTAATCCTTTACTCAAATAAGCGATGGAGTTGGTGGAGCCAGCCATGTCGCCTTGGTAAGTGAGAAAGAGCAAGTTCATATATGAAGTTTTGGGTGATGAGTTTTGAGTTCCGAGTTACTCAAAACCCAAAACTCGGTACACTGTAAATTGAATTTATTCACTTTTTTGGCTGAGGCTATTTTGGAATGTATC
Organism: Bacteroidota bacterium; assembly: GCA_039176995.1. Lineage (GTDB taxonomy): Bacteria > Bacteroidota > Bacteroidia > Chitinophagales > Saprospiraceae > JAAUTG01. Next base: position 5,062 of record JBCDFY010000149.1, on the reverse strand, counting down.
ACAGCATTTTTTTCTAGCATAACTGATTATTCCTGAAAAAATAACACAGATAGATTTCAAAAGAGACTGTCAAAATGTGAAGTTAATTAGTCTACAGCGTACTCCCCTTAAAACTATTTCTCTAATTCTGTAATCAAGTAAGCTGCACGTTTACCGTATTTTCCGCTTGCAGATACCTTTTTGTAAGCTGCAATGGCTTCACTTTTCTTAGACAATTTGGAATTGGCATCTCCTAACAGCATGTAGTACTTGTCCGCTTTTTTAGCTTCTGTACCTTCTGGCAATGCCGCAATCGCTTTGTCTGCATATTCCAATGCTTTTGCATAATTTTTCTTAGCATTATACGACTTTGCAATATAGTAAGCACTACCTGCATCAGCGGCCAATTCCTCGCGTTCTGCTGCTACTTCAATTACTTTACTGTATGCTTTTCCTGTGTACATTCGGCTAATTGCTTTTCTGTACATAGGAACATATTTGCTTACATCTTGACCTGCTTCTTTGTACTTATCACCTGCTAAAATATAGGCTTCTACGGCTTCTTCTTTCTTGCCCATTTTATCCATAGCTTGTGCTTTTGCACCATATAAAGCATAGAATTCTCCCATTGCCAAACCCTTATCGAAAGTAGCAATGGCTGCTTCATAATCTTTGGCTTTGCGCTGCGAAGTTCCTAAGTAGTACGCCGTACGAACGCCGTTTTTCTTAGATACTTTGATCACTTCCATTGCAATAGAATCTCCTTCCTCGGCAGTTTCTGCTTTAGCAATAGCTTGTTCGTAGAGGGGAAATGCAGCAGCGTAATCTTTGGCTTTGCGGAACTCTTCAGCTTCGGTGTAAAGATCAGCAGCAGATTTCTCATCCTGCGCTTGAACCATTATTCCTAAACCTAGAAAAAGTAGCATCATAGCATAAATTCTCTTCGTCATAACTGTTGTAATTGAAAAAGTTTTTAAATGTGAAACACCTGAATGCATAAGTAGACAACAGAAGATAATTTCAACATAGCTTCGCTGCCCATGCTTATGATTCAGGTGTTCTGAAAAATTATGTGATTTTATTTGAAATAGTCGGTTAGAGCTTGTTTGGATGTTGATCTTTGAGACGAAAATGAGTTATTTTTCACTTCATCCACGAAGAAAAGGGAAAAAGGGTTCTCATTTCTGCGTTAAAATTGAGTCTATCTACACAAACGAAATTTTAACGCAGAGTGAGGGAAAAATAAATATTTGCAGCTCGAGTATTAATTTCCAAACAAGCTCTTCATTGCAAATCTAAAAAACTAAACGAGTTTACGATAAAAAGTTTACGTCTATTTAACAGATATTAACAGGGATTCGCTGCTTTCAGGTAGGCATAATTCTAAAAATGCTGGTCAAACGATGCTTTTACCTCTACAATAGTCGCTTTTGTCCTTCCCAAGATACAAACTGTCCCTCCAGAGCCACCACCTGTGATTCTGGCACCATACAAATCTGCCGTTTCTCTAACCTGTTGAACCACAAAATCTGCTTCCTTGCAAGACAATCCACAATCTACATAACCTTGATGCGAAGCAAACATTAGTTCTCCAAGTTTTTGAAAATCAATTGGTTGGATTTGAATGGTTTGACTGAACTGATGGACGCGTTCATTTTCGTAGATAGGATGTTTGGTGCAAGCATAAATTGAATAGTTCTCCTTTTCCTCAACAGTACTCAAAGCATCTATAGTTGCTCCAAACTGCTGTTTAAAGACTCGACCAGCCATTGTTTTGGGGAGTAAATGTGCATATTTCTGCTCAAATTCGACAGTAGAAATATTGGCTAGATAAGCATTGTAGGGCAAGGAAGAATGAGTTTTACTTTGATGATTTTTGATGTGTTCTTGACTAACTCCTAAATGCTGTAAAATGATGCTCATGCCCATGAAAGCAGCCGTTCGAACTTTGCTGTACGTGTTGCCACTCACGCTATGCTTTACTTCTGTATTGAAGTTGAAAAATTGGAGATTTTCAGGAATTGGAATGGGTTTTTGTAAGCTGTAAGGTTGACAAATGATGGGAAGCAGCGCATCTTTTTGTCCTAGATGTACCGCCAATTGATCCATGATCCCACAAGGTGCACCAACCACAAAATTTTCTGCTTTTTGTGCTAGTGCAGCGAGTGGTTCTCGTTCTATTGGTAAGTCATAGATCTGATAAAGTGCTCTCATGGTTGCGACTTCCAAAGCTGCGGAAGACGAAATGCCTGCACCAATTGGAATCTCAGAAGTAATCCAAATATCTAGTCCCTTGATCGGCAGTTTTTTTTCATCCAATAAGACGAAAAGACAACCTAAAACATAAAGTGACCATTTTGGTGCTTCTTGTTTTTCCCATACCCGTTGCTCCAAAAAAGAGCCTCCTGCTTTCGGTAAATGACTAATATCAAATAAAAATTCTTTTCCTTTGGAATAGATTCTAATAACAGAGTCTGTTCGTTTTGCAATATAAACTTCTGTGTGAAGCGCAAGCGGCATTTGCAAAACCAAACTTCCAGAATAATCAGCAATTCCGCCCATTACATCTAGACGTGCAGGAGATTTAGCATAGAAAACTTTCTGTTCTTCATCAAAAAATGAGTGTTTATCTTTCATATCGCAGCTTTGAGTTGTTGCGCTGAAACTTCTGGAATGGTATCCGCCATGAAATTACCACCACCAATTTCAGGACCTGCCAAATATTTTCGGACATTTGGAATACGCAAAGGAGGTTGAAAGTGAAAATAGAGGCGATATTCAGGATGATTTTCTTGCAAAGGAGCTTGCATAATAGACATCACATAAGGAAAAGATTGATCAAAGAGCGCGTCATATTTTTGCAGCAATTGATGATAAACTATTGCAATACCATGCAAAGCTTCTTCCGTCAAATCCAAAAGTGTTGAGGCGTTTTGTTTAGGAAAAAGCATGACTTCATAAGCGTATTTTGCGAAAAAAGGAAGAAACGCTATGGCATATTCATTTTCCGCAATAATGCGCGTTTGGGTTGATCGTTCCGCTGCAATGATAGACTCGAAAAGATTCGCTTTTCGTGCTTCTCTGAACTTTTTTAAACTTTCCAGTTCTGTCAAGGTATGATTAAACACAAAGTCCGTCGCGTACACCTGACAATGAGGATGTAAATTGGAAACACCTGTGATTTCTCCTTTATTTTCAAAAACTAAAACGTATTCTAAACCAGCGTCTCTTGCTTCTTTCGTTACTGATTTCCAGGCTTTTAGAATCTTAGCTAACTGTGTGATATTCAAGTCCGTCATCGTTTTGCTGTGATCAGGGTGATAACAAATTACCTTAGCAAAACCTTTAGCACTTTGTGTGATATATAATTCGTCCGAAATCGAAGAATCTATATTTGGGGCATCAAAACTAACTACGGGATGATCGTTGTCAAAGACGAAAACGTCTTGATAGTTGGGATTGATGGTGCCGCTGATACGCTCATTACCTGGACAGAGGTAGCAGTTTGGTAGGTAAGATTTCTTGTTGATCTTCAATTCTTCTGACTCCCCATCCCAAGGACGATTATTGCGGTGTGGTGCATAAACGATCCATTCTCTGCGCAATGGATTCCACCGTTTTTCCCAACCATCAGTATTATTCATATCAAACTGTATTTATTCTCACTCCTGGATACTTTTTTATTTCTCTCGCAGGGGGAGATTGAGGAGTGAAGCGTTTCTTATCTTAACAGTACCCTTAATAAGTACATGTCAGCAGTGATGTATAAAACATTCCGTTTTGGATCAATTGTACAATTTGCTGTTGGTACAGTTGTCCTGATCTTACCAAGTGCCTTGCCCATTTCATCAAATATCCAAACACCTCCAGGTCCAGTCGCATAAATTACATTATTGTCTGCCACGACTAGCCCATCAGGCAATCCTTTTTCATTTTCATCGCCCACTAAATTTGTCGCATCATAAAAGATACGAGCATTGGCAAGTGTACCGTCTTCTTGTAGATCAAAAGCTGTCCAGATCGCTCGATCAGGGTCGGAATTGGCAACGTAGAGTGTTTTTTCATCATTAGAAAGTTCGATACCATTGGGACGCGTCAGTTCATCGGTCAATAAATCTACACTGCTGTCGGTATTGATGCGATAAACGCCTTGAAATTCAATTTCTTTAGTGGGATCGTCCATTTTCAATGGTAAGCCATACGGTGGGTCAGTGAAATAACAATTGCCTCCTCCATCAAAGACTAAGTCGTTGGGACTGTTGAATTTTCTGCCTTCAAAATCGTCCGCCAAAGTCTCAAAAGAAGCACTTGGATCATCAAAAGAAGCGGTCAATTTCGCTACCCTTCGATCTCCGTGTTGGCAGACTACTAATTTACCTTTATCGTTGAGGATCAGTCCATTAGAGCCAGATTCTTTATCGTTTTCTCTAAGTGCACCTGTTCGTCCAGAAGGCTCAATGTATAATCGTAAACTATCTGTTTCTGACCAACGCCAAATCTTATTTTCTGGTACATCGGAAAACAACAAGCTCTCTATTTCTTCTACCCAAACTGGACCTTCTGACCAATTGAATCCTTCTGCTAGAATCTCAATTTTGGCGTCTGGAGCAATTAATTCGTTCAGGCGGTCATCGAGAAGCTCAATGCTACCAATGGTTTTATGCTTGGGCGTGTTAGTTGTCTCTTTTTCTGATGGTTCGCTTGTATTCTGGCAAGCAAAAAGCAGTGTAAACAAAGTCATTAAAATTGGTCGCATAAATTTTGTTTTTGAACCTGCAATTTAAGATTATATTACTAATATGATAGATCGTTGCATTCGGATAGATGAGTATTAGACTTGTTATGTAGTAGCTGATTATGACGAAATAGAACTAATGTATAAGCGGAATACAGTGTAAACTAGGTTTTATGCAATTTTTAACCAGAGGAGTTTGAGGAAGAAAAGCGGTTTTGAAAAAACCGTTTTTCGTCCTCAACACCCTTTCCGCCGCCGGCGTCGACGGCGGCGCGGGTTTTTTTTTATCTCGAAAAGCGAAGGCTTTTTTCTGGTGTCAAAAATTTTAAGATAAATAAATTTAAAAGT
>JBCDFY010000148.1:0-18395 GCA_039176995.1 Bacteroidota bacterium | reverse complement strand
TTTAATTAAAATCCTTTATCTTTGCAATGCGATTATTATCATAATGAATATGAGCAATAGAATATATCAAATAACAGCAGTGCTCTTAGCATTTTTGATGTTAGTAACATCATTGAGTCTTGCTTTGGATATACACTATTGCAAAGGGAAAATCAAATCACTGAGTATTTTTGGCAAAGCCAAATCTTGTCATGAACAAAAAGCGATACACACTTGCCCATTTCATGCCAAAATGCAGCAGCAAGAGGATAGCAATTGCTGTGACAATGAAACGACTTTCGTACAAGCAGATATTGACAAAGTGGTTTCAAGCGTAGAATTAGCTGATTTACAGCAACTTGCCATCGCTTTTGTACAAGTTTTTTGCCCAGAAGTTTCCCCTGAACGACAAATAATAATCTTCGAGCACTACAAGCCTCCCTTAATTGCACAAGACATATCTCTCCTTGTCCAGTCTTTCCTTTTATAGTGTTGAGATTCTGATTTTGGATTACGTCTTTCGTGTTTTTGGATACGGATTCAACAGATCAAGCGGATCGCTACAGGTGGTGCACGGTATTGTATACGGCCTGTATAAAATCCGTTAGATTTTTCTAATCTGTGTCCTCAAAAGAAACTCATGCTCAGTAACACTATCAAATTTCTCTTAGAAAATAAGCTCGTTGCGTATCTCTTACTTGCCCTTTTCATTAGCTGGGGATTGGTGACTGCACCCTTCGATTTCGGTATCGAAGGCTTGCCGCGCGATCCCGTCGCAGTAGATGCCATTCCCGACATTGGCGAGAATCAACAGATTGTTTTCACCAAATGGATGGGACGTTCGCCGCAAGATGTGGAAGATCAAATTACCTATCCATTAACGACGGCATTGCTTGGCATCCCAGGCGTGAAAAGTGTGCGCTCCAATTCTATGTTTGGCTTTTCCAGCATTTATCTCATTTTCGATGATGAAGTCGAATTTTATTGGAGTCGAAGTCGAATACTGGAGAAACTCAATTCACTTCCTGCTGAAACCTTACCCGATGAGGTGCAGCCGACGCTTGGGCCAGATGCAACGGCATTGGGGCAAATCTATTGGTACACGCTCGAAGGTCAGGACAAATACGGCAATCCTACAGGGGGATGGGATTTGCACGAGTTGCGAAGCATTCAAGATTTTTATGTGCGTTATGGCTTGTCGGCTGCGGAAGGTGTGGCAGAAGTAGCTTCTATTGGTGGTTTCGTCAAAGAATATCAGGTGGACGTCGATCCTGAAGCCATGAGAGCCAATAATGTCAATTTAGAGCAGGTAATGGCTGCCATCAAGGGAAGCAATATTGATATTGGAGCGCAAACCATTGAAATCAACCTAGCGGAATATTTTGTACGTGGATTGGGCTACATAAAAAGCATAGAAGACATTGAGCAAAGCGTCGTCAAGACCAATGATAACGTGCCGATACGAATTAGAGATATTGCAAGAGTAAACATTGCGCCTGCTACGCGTCGAGGTGTACTGGACAAGTCAGGAGCAGAAGCGGTGGGTGGCGTGGTTATCGCGCGTTATGGTGCAAATCCATTAGAAGTCATCAATAAGGTAAAAGCTCAAATTGCAGAAATTGAGTCTGGGCTGCCAACCAAAAAGTTGCGCGATGGCATCATTTCACAAGTCAAAATCGTACCGTTTTATGATCGTACACAGCTAATCAATGAGACGATTGGAACGCTACGAGAAGCCATTACGCTCCAAATCTTAGTGACGATCATCGTCGTCATCCTAATGTTGCTCAATCTGAAATCATCGCTCCTAATTTCAGGTACATTGCCCGTTGCCGTTCTGATGTGCTTCATTGCCATGAAATATTTGGGTGTAGATGCGAATATTGTTGCGTTGTCAGGCATTGCGATTGCGATAGGAACGATGGTAGATATGGGAATTGTATTGGCAGAAAGTATGGTCAAACGCATCAACGAAGCACTACCTGATGAATCGCTTTTGGAAAGTATCTACGAAGCAAGTATTGAAGTTGCTCCTGCCTTGCTAACAGCAGTAGCAACAACTGTTATTTCCTTCATTCCTGTATTCGCAATGGAAGCGGCAGAAGGTAAATTATTTAAGCCTTTAGCCTGCACCAAAACCTTCGCGCTAGTGGCTTCCATTATTGTAGCAATTACGATCGTTCCGCCTTTAGCACACTCTATTTTTTCGCTGAAGTCAAGTAAGAAGATATGGTCTTATATCTTAAATGGATTAGCTGTTTTAGCAGGAGTAATTATTGCTTGGTTGTACCATCCTTTATTCGGAGGCATTTTAACAGTAGTTGGAATCGCTGGGATTTTGCTTTTAATTGTGCAGCAATACAGCTCTGAAAGAAGCGCAGACCTACTCTCTGTGGTTACGAATGTCATTTACGCACTCATCGTTGCTTGGCTTTTGGCAATTGCTTGGATGCCACTAGGTGTTAACAAAGGCACGCTTACTAATTTCTTCTTCATCGTCATCATCGCAGGTGGGCTAATCGGTTTCTTTTATCTAGTTATCTATTTCTACGAAAGTATTCTTCGCTTTCTGTTGCGTTTCAAAATTCTGTTTTTGTTATTAGTGGGCTTAATCGTTTATCAAGGTTTTTTGATCTTTCAGGAAACGGGAGACGAATTTATGCCCGCACTGGATGAAGGTTCCTTTTTGCTGATGCCCACCTCAATGCCACATTCGGGAATGCAGGAGAATATCAAAAATCTGCGTTTACTGGATATGGCAGTGACGGCGATTCCAGAAGTGGAAACCGTAGTTGGCAAAGCAGGTAGAGTCAATAGCGCACTCGATCCCGCCCCTATGTCCATGTACGAAAATATCATTCTTTATAAATCAGAATATAAAACTGATGAAAATGGACACCGCATTCGATACCAGTATAAAGATAGAGCATATGTACGCGATGCTAATAATGAATTAATACCTGATGACAACGGTCGCTATTTTCGACAATGGCGAGATGGCATCAAAAGTCCTGATGATATTTGGGATGAAATTGTAAAAGCTACTAAACTGCCTGGAGTCACTTCCGCTCCAAAATTACAACCTATCGAAACGCGTTTGGTGATGCTGCAAACGGGTATGCGTGCGCCTATGGGGATCAAGGTGCGAGGCAGTGACTTAGCGACGATTGAAAGATTTGGTTTAGCACTGGAAACATTCTTAAAAGAGGTGGAAGGCGTAAAAGATGCTGCTGTTTTTGCGGATCGAATTGTAGGAAAACCTTACTTGCTATTGGACATTAACAGGGAAGTGATCAGTCGTTATGGATTAACGGTTAGTAAAGTGCAGCAATATATTCAGGCAGCTGTTGGAGGGATGAATATGACAAGCACAGTGGAGGGACGAGAACGCTATGCGATCAGTATTCGCTATCCGCGAGAGTTGAGAAATGATCCCGAAGCCTTAAAGCGTATTTATGTGCCGACTGCTAGTGGTCAGCAAATTCCTTTGGGTGATTTAGTGACGATTCGCTATGAACAAGGCGCGCAATCCATTAAGAGCGAAGATGGTTTCTTGATTGGCTATGTGCTATTTGATCGCGAAGAAGGCTTTTCAGAAGTAGAAGTCGTTAATAACGCTCAAAACTATTTACAATCCCAAATTGACAATGAAATACTCGAAGTTCCTGCGGGGGTGAGTTACCGTTTTGCAGGAAATTACGAACAGCAAGTCAGGGCAAGCAAACGATTGAGCATTGTGCTGCCGATTGCATTAGCACTCATTTTTCTGATTCTCTATTTCCAATTCAAATCTGTCCTAATTTCCTTAATGGTTTTTACGGGGGTCTTCATCGCTTTCGCAGGTGGCTTCATCATGATTGGTCTCTACGATACAGATTGGTTCTTAAACTTTAATTTCTTTGGAACGGATATGCGCGATCTATTCCAAATCAGGACAATCAATTTGAGTGTAGCTGTCTGGGTAGGGTTTCTAGCTCTGTTCGGTATTGCCACAGATGATGGCGTGCTAGTGGCTACTTTCCTAAAAGATAGTTTCAAAAAGAGTCAACCTAGCTCGATTAAAGGCATACGAGATGCAGTAGTAGAAGGTGGTTTTCGTCGCGTTCGCCCCGCGATGATGACGACGGCAACGACGATTTTAGCCTTGCTACCTCTACTCACTTCAACGGGTAGAGGGGCGGATATTATGCTACCCATGGCAATTCCTTCTTTTGGTGGTATGGCGTTGCAGATGATTACGATGTTTACAGTGCCAGTGTTGTTTTCGCTGTGGAAGGAGATACAGATTAGATTTGATGGGAACGCGAATTAGACGGATAGATAGAGATTGGGATGGATTTTTTTTGGACACGGATTTAACGGATCGAACAGATGTTTTATAGGTCGTGTATCATATTCTTTAATTGGAGACTTAACATTATGAAATTCTTACAGAAACTTGCACATGACCTACTCGGAATCTGCTCAATCCATATCAAAAAAAGAAAAATGCAAAAAATCATCTTTCTAATCCTTACCAGTCTCTATCTAGGACAATCTCAATCTTTGAGTGAACTTACACAGGTAGCCTTGGAACAAAACCTCGATCTCAAAATCTTAGAAAAAGAATATCGCGCTGCTTTGGAGCGCGCACCTCAAGTCAGTCAGCTACCTGATCCTGAAATCGGTATTGGTGGGTTTCCATTGCCCGTACAGACTCGATTAGGCCCACAGGTGATGCGCTGGAGTGCGACGCAAAAGTTTCCGTGGTTTGGAGTTCTGGAAAGCAAAGAAAACTTGGAATTGGCGAAGGCAAGAGCAATTCAGCAGCGCATTGCAGCGCGCGCCTTGAATCTAAAATACGAAGTCGAGCAAGCCTATTTTCGGTTGTATGAATTACAGGAAAGCCAAGTCATTATTCAGCGTAATTTAAAGCTGTTGGAAAGTTTAGAGCAAGTGGCTTTAGCGAAAGTAGAAAGTGGGAAAGCAACAATGGTAGATGTGTTACGCGTGCAGTTGCAATTAGAAGAATGGAAGCAAGAGCTGAAGATTTTAGCGCAATTAGAGACGAAGCCCGAAAGTGTGATCAATCAATTATTGAATCGAGAATTGACGACTGAAATTGTTATTTTAGATAGTTTAGAATTTGTGGAGATTGGCATAGATAGAATAGCGATTGCTAGAAATATTTCTAATCAACATCCAATGATCAAGATGTATCAATTACAACAAGAAATCGCTCAAAATCAACTCAAAGTGAATGAATTAGTAAATAAACCTGCTTTCGGAATTGGTGTAGATTATATTTTCGTAAATGAACGAACAGATGCAACCTTCCTAGATAATGGACGCGACATTGTACAATTTCGAGCGACAGTTTCCCTTCCAATTTATCGAAAAGCCTACGAAGCCAAAGCAAAGGAAGAACAATTCAAAATTGAAGCACTTGATCAGCAACAAACCAACACTTTGAGTCAATTTCTGACAAGTATCGAACAAGCCTTTGCAGATTATGAAAGTGCCAAATTGCGATTGGAGTTGTATCAAAAGCAGAAAGAAATCACGCAGGTGGCAATCAATATCTTGGAGTCTAACTACAGTACAGCGAATAGCGATTTTGAGGAATTGCTACGATCGGAAAAAGAGTTGATTGAGTATGATTTAAAGGTGTTGAAAGCCATTGTACAGAATCATTTGGCAAAAAGTGCAATTGAACGATTTGTGGTATGGGATGAGAACACAGATTAGACGGATGAAAGATGAACTTTCTTTACGACAATGCATCGTCGTGGATTATCCGCGATGCTGTACGCTCCCCCCAAATACTACAGAAAACTCAAAAATAGGGAACATGAAAATCAATATTGTTATCACTGCATTATTAGCGACTTTGTTAGGACTTGGAATGGGTTATTTCCTTTTTGGAGAATCTGAAGAAATGGCAGAACAGCATTCGCATTTGCATGACGAGACTAATGCTGAAGCAGAAATTTGGACGTGTTCCATGCACCCACAAATCAAGCAGAAAGAATCTGGTGATTGCCCATTATGTGGTATGGATTTAATTCCACTCGAAGCTAGTACTTCCGAAAATCCAATGATACTGGAAATGACGCAAGAAGCCGTTAAATTCGCAAGTATTCAGACGACTTTGGTTGGAGAAGACAAACAAAATATTAGTGCCATAGTTCGACTTTCTGGCAAAGTGCAAACTGATGAGCGATTAGTGTCTAGTCAGGTGGCACATTTAGCAGGGCGGATTGAACAATTGTACGTTACTTTTGAAGGAGAGCAAGTGCAGAGCGGACAGAAACTCGCAGATATTTACGCTCCTGAATTGATTGCGGCACAACGTGAGTTGTTGGAAGCCAAAAAGTTAACAGAAGTAAATCCAAATTTGCTAGAAGTAGCACGTAACAAACTGAAATATTGGAAAATCGGAGTAGAAGCAATTAAAGCGATAGAAGAGAATGGTGAAATTCAAGAAACTTTTCCACTATATGCGCAGGCTTCAGGCGTAGTGGTGAAACGAAAAGTTGCGGTCGGAGACTATGTGCAGCAAGGTGAAGTGCTATTTGATTTGATGGATTTAAGTAAGGTTTGGGTGCTGTTTGATGCCTATGAAGAAGATTTAGCAAATATTAAACTGGGTAGTGAAATTGAATTTACTACTCCTGCTATTCCTAATCAAATTTTTAGCGGACGAGTCACATTCATTGATCCAATTATTGATGCTAAAACACGTACAGCTTCCATCCGAACAGAAATCAACAATCGCAATCGTCAACTCAAGCCTGAAATGTTGGTCTACGGTGAATTAACCTCAGAGAATATGGTTAGTGAGCAATTAACCATTCCAAAAACAACTGTGCTTTGGACAGGTAAACGCTCGGTCGTCTATGTCAAAGTACCCAATACTAAAATCCCTTCGTTTCAATATCGCGAAGTGGAAATTGGCGAGTCTGTTGGTGATAGTTACAGAATAATCAGTGGTTTAGAAATAGGAGAAGAAGTTGTGACTTACGGTAGTTTTACAATTGATGCGGCAGCTCAATTGAACAATCAAGCCAGTATGATGAACCGAAAAGTGGACATCAAAGGAGAAGACCAAAATGCTATACCTAATTTTCAAGCCAATGTGCCTGTGACCTTTCAAAAACAGCTTGCTACACTCACAGACGCCTATCTACAACTCAAAGATGCTCTTGTAGAAACTAATGCCACTGATGCCTCTGATGCTGCACAAGAAGTTTTGCAACAACTGAAAAAAATAGATGTACTGCTCCTCGAAGGGGATGCCCACTCGTATTGGATGGAGCAGACTGATGCTTTTCATACACATAGCAAAGAGATTGTGGAGACAAAAGATATTGAAGAGCAACGGCAGCAATTTGAATTCCTTTCCATTGCCATGATTAATACGATTACAGCTTTTGGCACTACCAAAGAAGCAATTTATATCCAACATTGCCCGATGGCTTTCGATAATGAAGGAGCAGATTGGCTATCCGCAGAAGAAGGGATTTTGAATCCCTATTTTGGAGATCGAATGCTAAAGTGTGGCATCGTGAAAACAATATTTGATGGAAATATGACTGAAACAGATTAGGTTGATTTCCACGGATTCTCGAACAATCTCAAAATGGATCGTTGCCGAATATTTCCGCGATGCAATACACTTACAACCCTATCGAACTAAGATGAAACAATCTTCAAACAATACTTTTTTGTAATGAAAAATTTTTAAATCATCTTTTTTAAATTAGCTATAGGAATGAGCAATTTTGCGATCCATTTGTGTGGAAGCAGCACGGAAAATCCAAACAGCACCGAACAAATGGATTATGTCATAAATGAGGAGCATCAGGTAGATGGGCATTTGCATAAAGCCAGGTAACAAAAAGTCTAATTGAGCTTCATGCTCATTCAACGGGCATAAGATTTAAGCTCTTTCTCCCCAAACAGATTCCTTGAAAATAAAATGAAAAATTTATTTTTCATTTTATTTTCAAAGGTCATATACTGCGTCCTCAATTATTTATGAGAGCCAAGATTTAATTAATCAAAAACAACAATGACACATATTTATAAAATTAGTGGAATGACCTGCAATGGTTGCAAGTCATCCGTAGAAAAGTACTTATCCAAACTCGACTATACTACTGATGTAGTGGTAGATTTAGAAAAAGGAGAGGTGGAGATTTCCATGAATCAGCATATTTCAGCAACGACCTTACAAGCTGCTTTACCTGACAAATACACGCTATCTGAAAAGGCAGTTCAACCAGAGTTGCCAACGATGGAAACACTTGATTTTCAAGAAAAAAGCAAGTGGCAACAATTGAAGCCCTTATTTTTAATATTGCTTTATATTTCCGCGGCGAGTATTTTGATACATCGTCAAGATTGGGATATGCAAGCAATGATGCTAGATTTTATGGGTTTGTTTTTCATCGTTTTCAGCTTCTTCAAAATGCTGGACTTGCAAGGATTTCCCGATTCTTTTCGGATGTATGATCCATTAGCGAAACGAGTTCCTGCGTACGGCAAAACTTATCCTTTTTTAGAAACTGCTTTGGGGTTGATGTTTTTGCTGCGATTTCAAATTGAAATCGCTCTGATACTCACCCTAATTATCTTAGGGATTACCACAGTTGGTGTCACTAGAACGTTGTTAGATAAACGAACTATTCGCTGTGCTTGCCTCGGAACAGCATTAAAATTACCCATGACAGAGGCTACTTTTATTGAAAACGCTATTATGCTTATTATGTCAGTAGTTTTGTTGATAAATATGTTTTAAACCTAGGAAATGAAGCGCATAATTTATTCTTTACCTATCATATATTCCATGCTATTTTTAGCAAGCTGCCAACCAGCAGAAAAGCAAGAACAAGCAGAAGTTCAAGTCACTGGCGCACTAAGAAATGTCATGCATAAAAGTGAATTGCAAGGCATTTTTGATCTCAGTACTATCGAAAATCAGCCTCATACGTATGGACTTGGACCAATCGAATATTTGCAAGGCGAACTTTTAGTTTTTGATGGAAAGGCTTATCAATCAAAAGTAGGGGAGGATTCTAGTATTGTGATGAAAAGTGATTTTCAAGTGAAAGCTCCCTTCTTTGTTCATACACAAGTAGAGGAGTGGGAAATGGAGGAATTGCCCGAATCTGTTCGAGATATTCCTACACTAGAATCCTACCTCAAAAAAATCACCCAAAGACGGAAACGTCCATTCGCCTTTCGACTAGAAGGAAAAATAGAAACAGCCAATATTCACGTAATTAATCTTCCAAAGGATACAAAGGTTCGCTCTCATCAGGACGCACATCAAGGGATGGTCAATTACCATTTGAAAGACGAGGAAGTGGATGTTCTAGGTTTCTTTTCTACTAAACATCGAGGCGTTTTTACACACCATGATTCCTACGTTCATTTGCACCTACTGACTACTGATAGAAGCAAAATGGGACATTTGGAGGAAATGGAATTCGACCTTAGTACTATTAAGCTCTTCCTTCCCAAAGGCTAAGCGGACGTAAAATAAAAAAGGAGCTATGAAAATTCATAACTCCTTGTTTTGCGCTCCCTCAAGGACTTGAACCTTGGACCCTCTGATTAACAGTCAGATGCTCTAACCAGCTGAGCTAAGGAAGCGTTTTCCTTTGACGGGACGCAAATGTAAAAGGTCTTTTTGATTTATGCAACAGTTAGAAATAAATTTTAAATATTTTTTTAGTCCAACACGATTTTTTCTAACGCAGTTCCTTCCTCGGAGGTAATTTTCAAGAAGTAAACACCTTTGGCAAATGTAGAAAGATCAAAGATTTGATTGAAAGTGCGTTCTTCTGCACGTTCGAGGAGTTGCTGTCCTTGCAAGTTCCAAAGTGAGAAATGGAGTAAAGTCCTACTGGCTCGTTCGGAGGTGACAAATAGTAATCCATCACTCGGATTGGGAAAAATCTTAATATCATTGTTAGCTAAAAAAGAATCAGTGTTTACGGCAGCTTCTACAATTTTGAAGCGAGAATCGGAATAATCGAAAAAGATATTATTCGAGGCTTTAATTTTCAACCGAGCACTGCTTGCAGTTCTATTAGGGACAATGATCGTGGCACTTCCTGTATTGGGAACAGCTTTTGCAAGCGTATCTGGAAATCCATCGTTGCCATTGTTATAGGATAAGAGAATATCTACTGCTTGACAGTTAACGGGTTCTAAATTTGAGCCTCCAACATTCCAAGTGATTTCTATGGTGCTACCAATTTCCCATTCTTCTCTAGTATCTTGACTAAGCAGCATGAAACCGTCAGCATTGGTGCTGGAACGAAAGAAGAAGTCATCCTGAGCAGAGCCACCTCCATTTTCATTATTGTCTCTCACAATGACGCCAAATTTCAAACGTCTAGCATAAGTTGGAAGGGTTTCTCCTCGGCTGCTCGTATTTAAAATTTGGCTGAAAAAATTGGGGAAAATTCGATCAGACGAGGAGCTTGGCGGTAAGGCTTTGAAGCTCGGGGCATTGCCTTCTGGTTCTTCTGGCGCGGTCGAAGGTCCAGTGTCTAATTGTTCCCAAGAATAAGTTAAACGATCTCCATCTGCATCAGTAGCGATTGCGGTTAGCTCAAACGGAGTGTTGATCGGAATATGCAAACCATTCGGATGAGCAATGCTAACTTCTGGGGGCGTATTTCCCGTAGCTTCTCGATCGTAGCAAGAAGCGGCATTGAGGCGATCGTTGATTTGGTTGATACTAACACTATGAAAAAAATCAAAACCAGATGAAATATTGTCCGAGCCACAAAGCCCAGCGTAGGACATAATCGTGCTCCCACTGCCTGGCTCTACTGCGAAGCGTCCACTTCGCTGACCGCTATTATCATCTCCACATTTGTTCCAAGTGTGACTTGCACCCAACTGATGTCCAATTTCGTGCGCCAAAGTGTTTAAAAAGTTGCCATCGTTTCCAGCGAAGCTAGATACGCCACTGGCGGCATTAGAAGTACAAATACTCCCTCGAATCGCTACCCCTGCCACGCCGCCTTCCACTCTCGACGTGAAAATGTGTCCTAAATCATAATTCGCACGACCAATACTGTCGTTAAGCACTTCGATGTTTTTAGAAAGTAGCGAATTGGCAACATTTTCATAAGGATCAGTAGTTGCGTTTTCAAAAATAATTTTATCATTATTTTCTACCAAAACAAAACGAATCGCCAAATCACGCTCGAATATAGCATTTAAACGATTGGTCATAATCATTACCGCTTCAAAAGTATCATCCGTTCTAGCGACGCGCTCTCTCGCAAACTCACCTGTGGTCGCAAAGGCAGAACGGATGATGCGCAGCTCATCACCAATTCGGGTTTCGTTTTTTTCGTTAGCAGCGGAAACTTTTCCAGCTAAAGTGCCACAGCTCAATTTGGAGAAGGCTTCTGTATTATTTTCGTCATAAACAACATAAATATTCTCTTTTCCTTCTAAAGGATCAATCAAAATGGTTTTTTGTGATGTATTGATATATGCATACAAGCGATTAGTATTCCAGTTCAATCGAACTTGCATACTGGGATCATTAATTGCGTGACCATAATAAGTACTTAAATGAGGGTACTTATCTGCAAGTGCAGCTTCCATCATTCCATATGCCCTAATCTCGAATTCCATCAACACCTGCCCACCTATTGGAAGCTCAATGATTTGCTTTGAATAGTTACTTTTAGTTGCCAATTTATTTTTTAAAATATTGACATCTAATTGTAAAATTTCAAATTGTTTAAGGCTTTTTAATTGCTCATGACTAGAATTGTATTGCTTCGTTTTCGACCAGAGTTGTTGAGCAGAAAGATGAGATTGGAATAGCAGAAAAGTGAGGAAAAATAATGGTTTAGCCCCTATATTTATCATTAGCATAAAAATTTTTAGTAGATTTTATTTTGATTTTTTGAGTCCCAAAAGAACATCATTCTAAATGGGTTTATTGTAAAATCTTGTTTAGATTCTCTCCAAATTGCCGTTTTGTTTAAGGGGTTTACAGAAGTGTGACATTGATGGCATTTTCGTTGAATACCTTTGCTTTGCATAGCAATAAGAGATCATGGGACAACTACAGACAATTACTATTAAACCAGCAATGCTGAATTCATATAAGATTTTAACAATAACTCATCGAACAACTAGCATCGACAAGATCGGGAATTTTGTAGTGAAATACGATACTCCCGAACTGCTGCAAGCACATTTGTTGGACATAAAACGAGAGTTTCAGCTAGAAGAACTGATGTATTTGTCCACTTGTAATCGAGTTATGTATTTTTTTAGATCAAATGCTCCTGTTGATCCACAATTTCAATACCGCTTCTTCCGCAAAATTAATCAAAATTTAGATGCGCACCGGATTGAAAAATCAGTAAAAGTTTACGAAGGGGATAAAGCTCTCGATCATTTCTGTTCCGTAGCGGCTTCCACGGATTCTATGGTCGTTGGAGAACGAGAAATCTTACGTCAGTTACGCACCGCCTATGAGCAATCAAAAGATTGGGGGTTAACAGGTGATGATCTTCGGATTGCGATGAATCTAGCGATTCAAGCTTCAAAAGATGTCTACTCCAATACACGCATCGGCGAAAAACCGATCTCGATTGCTTCGCTTGCTGCTCTTCGCTTGCGCAATTCTACCTTATCCAAAGGTGCTCGAATTCTACTGATCGGAGCAGGACAAACTAATATGCTAATCGCTAAGTTTTTGAAAAAATATGAGTACAGCAATGTAATCGTCTTCAATAGAACCTTAGCAAAAGCAAAAAAATTAGCAAAAATGCTGGGCGGACAAGCACAGCTACTAAGTAAATTAAAAGATTATCGAGAAGGTTTTGATGGCATTATTGTTTGCACAGGTTCTACCAAACCGATCATTACAAGAGCACTGTATGAAAACCTATTAATTGGCTCAAAAGCAAAGAAACTGGTGATTGATCTTTCTATCCCTAACAACGTAGATAAAAGAATGCTCAGCGACTTCGATGTTGAATATGTCGAGGTCGAGACATTAAGAACTTTAGCCAAAGAGAATCTTGCTTTTCGTCATGCCGAAGTACACAAAGCCAAGCAAATTCTTCAACGTCATTTAGACGAGTTTCCTATGATTTATCAGCAGCGAAAAATTGCGCGTGCTATGAAAACTGTTCCTGATGCCATCAAGGAAGTTAAGTCGCATGCTCTGAATAATGTCTTCAAACATGAAGTGGACTCTTTGGATGCAGAGACACGCGAACTCCTAGAAAGAATGCTCACCTACATGGAGAAAAAGTGTATTGGTATTCCAATGAAAGCCGCCAAAGAAGCAATTTTGGACTAATTTGACAATCTTCTATTTACAATCTTCCCCCTCATATTCTTCTTGCATGAAAATTGACGAAAAACTAATACTCCGACTAGAAGAACTCGCCCGCCTGGAACTATCACCAAAAGAAAGAATTACTATTCGAAGGGATTTGGAGAGCATTCTTCAAATGGTTGCCAAGCTAGAAACCATCGATACCAGAGGTGTTGAGCCATTAACTTATATTTCAGAAGAAACCAATGTTTTACGTTTAGATGAAGTCAAAAATCAGTTGGAGCGCGAAGTTGCTATGAAGAATGCACCCAATACGGATGGCACTCATTTCAAAGTTCCCAAAGTGATCGATCTTTAACGTTCTCACCAAAATAAGAGCTTCACATTATCGTTATTTTTAATATGATTAATTTGCATATCTGGAACATAGTGTTCTATTTCATGTTCTAATCATACGTACCTATCGGGGAATATCTATGCACATCATTTGAAGATTACTCTCAATAATGAGGAGCAAATTTTTTCTGTAGATCCTGAATACTCGCTATTTATCAAATTTTGAAAGCCATTATTTTAAATGCCGCTTTCTTTGTTGAGCTAAATTAATAATTACAAGTTACATTCTACTTTACCCCCAGACACTTTTTTATTTTCTATTTAGCTCGCTGCCTCCTTCGATAATTATCGGAGCTTGCAAAGGGTTTTTAGGACAGAAACAGATTGATTTTGAACCAAAATCAACCTGTTTCTGTCCTAAATCCCCCTTCTCTTTCGCGCCACAGGCGGGAAAGGAAAAATTATAAAAAATTCTACAATTCGTCATTTTTACAAAAACAGATTACAATGGGAAAGTCAAATTTGGCAAAACCGAAACTGATCTACGTTTGCGATTCGTCATGTGGTTGGTGTTATGGGTTTTCTCCCGTTATCGAGAGACTACACGGAGAATTATATCGGCAATATCAGTTTGAAGTTCTACCCGTAGGAATGGTGATGCGCAATCGAAATGGTCTTGTTCAAGATGTCTTGTCTTACCTAAAATGGAGTCACAAGTGCATTGAAAAAAGTACGAATATTCGTTTTGGAGAAGATTTTCTAAATAAAGCACTCAAGGAAGGAAAAGTAACTATGGACTCCTACAAGCCGGCTATTGCAATGACTGTTTTTCGCAGTTATCAACCCAAAAAACTGATCAATTTTTCGATCTATTTACAAAAAGCTATTTTCTTCAATGGTATGGATCCTTCCAACTGGTCGAGTTACGAACAATGTGCAGAAGACCATAATATAGATGGTGTAGAATTTGTAGAATGTATGAAAACTCTTCATTACCAAAGAGTTACAAATAAGACCATAAAAAAAGCTCGCCGGCTTAATGTGAGCCAATTTCCAACCATTGTGCTAGAAAAAGGAGGAAAAACAACCACCATTTCAGAAGGTTATTTAGGCTACGATGCTTTGAGACAAAGAATTGAAAAAGAGCAATTTTCAGAAGAGGCAGTGAAAAGGCGTGCTTATTAGTACGGTGCAGACTTGATAAGTTCACAAAACTTGGCAAGTCTTAATCCACTGATTCAACCCACCATCGATTTGAGAAACCATGTGAGCTATGTGAAAACGCTATATGGGCTGTACAGTCAATAGCTTTAGTCCACCTCCTCAATAAGTGAGCAAGGTCTTGTAGAAAAGCATTCGAAGAATCATTATTCTTTCCTGTAATAGTTTTTTTCCTTGCTTGTAGAGTAGTACTTTCGCGCTGATTTTTAAAGATCAAATAATCACACAATATGAAAATTGGAATTGCCGCAGACCACGGAGGATTTGCACTCAAGGAACAAATCATCACTTGGATTAAAAAATATGGTCATGAAGTGCAAGACTTTGGTGCACTGACTTATGATGCACAAGATGATTATCCAGATTTCATCATTCCCCTAGCACAGGCAGTGGCAGAAGGGGAAGTGAATCGTGGCATTGCCGTCTGTGGAAGTGGAGTCGGTGCTGCGATTGCTGCCAATAAAGTAAAAGGCGCGAAAGCTTCTGTCATCACTGATGCTTACTCTGCAGCGCAAGGCGTAGAACATGATGCCATGAACGTTATGTGTTTAGGAGGAAGAATAACTGGTATCGCCGTGGCGGAACAATTGGTCAAAAATTACTTGGAGGCGCAATACACAGGGGAGGAACGCCATGCCCGTCGCCTAGGGAAGGTGGAAGCCTTGGAGAAGGATTGGGAATGATAGATTGGTCGCAGTGCTGTATGATTTGAGGGTTATTATGTATGTACTACGACCATAAAACATCAGAACCATATAACCCTTTCAACTATCGAACAATAACAGACCATATAACTTTCAAACTTAGAAACAAGTGGGTATCTACCACAGTGATCATAATATTGGCTTCATATAGGTTATAATGGTAGTTTGCATCTTTTGGAGTAAAAATTGAGATTTCAAATGGCTAATTACACTGTAAGCTAAGTTCTATGCAATTTTTAAGCATAGGAGTTTGAGTAAGAAAAGCGGTTTTGAAAAAACCGTTTTTCTTACTCAACACCCCATCCGCCTATACGGGCGAGTGTTTTTTCGAAGCTCGAAAAGCTAATACTTTTCTCGCTTCTCAAAATTTAAAGAAACCTAGATTACACTGCACTAATATTATAAAACAGGATCATGCTCATGCAATTTGAGCAGGTTTAGAAGCCATGTGTACTCTACAAAAACGCTACATGAACTATGTGGTAAGTAGCTAAAAAAACAAGAATACTATGCTTTACGATTTTGGAATGATTGGTCTCGGTACGATGGGGCGTAATTTTTTGCTCAATGTAGCAGACAATGGCTTTGCGGCAGTTGGTTTGGATAAAGACGATGAAAAAGCGAGGTTGTTGGAAGAAGAATCTGGAGATCGCGATATAAAAGGGGCGACCAAAACCAAGGAATTTGTGCAACTTCTAAAAACACCGCGAAAAATAATGATGTTGGTGCCTGCTGGCAAAGTAGTGGATATTGTGATTGAGGATTTATTGCCGCATTTAGACGAAGGAGATTTGGTGATTGATGGTGGGAATTCTTTTTATGCGGATACCAATCGAAGAGAAAAATATCTGGAAGAGAAAGGGATTCGTTTCTTAGGCGTTGGTGTCTCTGGAGGTGCGAAAGGAGCGCGTTTGGGTCCAAGTATTATGCCTGGTGGAAAAGAAGTATCCTACGAATTGGTACGTCCAATTTTGGAAGCTGTTTCTGCCAAAGTCGATGGCGATCCTTGCGTGGCGTATCTAGGAAATACATCTGCTGGTAATTATGTCAAAATGGTGCACAATGGTATCGAATATGGGTTAATGCAGTTGATTGCAGAGGCGTATGATTTGCTGAAAAGAGTAGGCGGCTTAAGTAATGAGGATTTGCATCGCACTTTTTCGCAGTGGAATTTGGATAAATTGCGTTCGTTTTTGGTGGAAATTACAGCAGCTATTTTTGCGCAAAAAGATGAGTTGACCGAAGGTGATTTGATAGATAGCATCCTTGACAAAGCTAAGCAAAAAGGTACTGGAAAGTGGACTTCTCAAAATGGAATGGACTTAGGTATTCCTGTCCCAACGATAGATGCGGCAGTTTCGATGCGTGGAATTTCTTCTTTTAAAGAAGATAGACTTTCTGCGGAAGCATACTTCGACTTAAATATCAGAAAGCCCAAAATAGATCAGGTAGAATTTACCAATTTGGTGAAAGATGCGCTCTATTTTGCATTTGTAGTTACCTATGCGCAAGGCATGAGCTTACTGGCAGAAGCATCTGAGGAGTACGATTATGACCTCAATATGGAAGAAATTGCTAAGATTTGGCGAGGTGGCTGTATCATTCGTGCTGACCTTTTGGAGCAAATGCGTCAAGCCTATGCCGACGATCCTAAGCTCAAAAATCTGATCGTTGCGCCTTCTTTCAAAGAAGATTTATTAAAAACGCAAGCTGCTATGCGAAAAGTCTTAGCCACGGGTATCGAAAGTGGTATTCCACTTTTGGCGTTTTCTACTGCGCTTGGTTATTTTGATGCGAATCGTACGGGTAGATTACCATTGAATGTGGTGCAAGCGCAGAGAGATTATTTTGGTTCGCATACTTATGAGCGTTTAGATCGAGAAGGAATTTTTCATACAGAGTGGTAAGCAGCGATAACTGATAGAGTTTTAGTTGAATCACAGAAACACACGGAGTTAATTTGCGTTATTAATTAGTAGTAAGATTAGGAAAGGTCGAGCCACTTTTGCTTAAATCTATTACCTCAATAGCTTTTCCGCAGGTCAATTTATTTTAGAGATTCTATTTTTATACTCTATCTTTCTAATAATCAGAGGATTGTGCTTTCGGAAAAAGTCATAAAATCACCAAAAAGTTCATTGAAATGAGATGTTTTATGGTTTTTGAGCATCGGCTAAAAGAAACTTAAGGTATTAAAAGAGAATGATTTATGAAGATGGACGCCTTCATTAGCAACTTCCGACAAAATTTGGATTGAAACCTGAAACTCCATTTGCTGCGAAATCTTCTTAGAAGCCTTCATTAGCAACTTCCGACAAAATTTGGATTGAAACTCCAATTCTGCTTGTGCTTTCGCGGATATACCAAGAGCTTCATTAGCAACTTCCGACAAAATTTGGATTGAAACGCTGCTCGGCGATTGGTTGGGTATGGTTTTTTTGGTCTTCATTAGCAACTTCCGACAAAATTTGGATTGAAACTATCCTGCAAACATAGTCCTTTCAACAAGAGCTACATCTTCATTAGCAACTTCCGACAAAATTTGGATTGAAACCTTTGTGCCTTGGAGAGTAGAGCTAGAACCGAAAAACCTTCATTAGCAACTTCCGACAAAATTTGGATTGAAACATCTTGAACTTATTCCTTATGAGACTTTATGGAATTCTTCATTAGCAACTTCCGACAAAATTTGGATTGAAACAACAATGAGTTGTATGTGGGCGATATAACAATGTCTCTTCATTAGCAACTTCCGACAAAATTTGGATTGAAACTACTTCGGATGGCTTCTCCATTCATCCAATTGCGAACTTCATTAGCAACTTCCGACAAAATTT
>JBCDFY010000147.1:0-18420 GCA_039176995.1 Bacteroidota bacterium | reverse complement strand
ATTGGAAAAGATTGTGAATGGTTAGGAATTTGGAATGGAAAATCTTTTGATGAATCTAGTACACCCAATGCTGCACAGTACTTATAATTAACAGTCGTCCACCCGACTATTGGCGATAGAATCTCTACTTGTGATTCTATCGCCTTTTCTATTTATTGGAGTGCTTGTAAAAGCACAAAGAGTACTTAAAGGATTGCTCTCTATGCTTCTAAAACTCTTTTTTCTTTTCTTGTCCTTTATCAGAATCTAAAATCCTGCTTCTTAGGCATTTTCCGCTTGCTCCTCTTTCACCAGCAATTGGAAACCATTACCATGAATATTGACGATTTCGATGTTTTCGTCGGGCTTCAAATACTTGCGCAATTTGGTCACGAACACATCCATACTTCTTGCTGTGAAGTAGTTATCTTCGCCCCAAATTTTTGTCAAGGCTTCTGAACGGGAAAGAATATCGTTTTTGTAGATCGCAAACATCCTTAGCAATTGCGCTTCCTTCGGCGATAATTTCTCCTTCTTGGCGTTGGAAGTATCAGGGTCAAGTGTCAAGATTCTTAATGGAAAGTTGAAATGAAAACGACCAATATTGAATTCTTTAATTTCTTCTCTTGGGTCAGCTTTCGCTTGACTGCGCTTTAAGATCGCTTGTATGCGCATTAGGAGTTCAGCAGAGTTGAACGGCTTAGAAATGTAGTCATCCGCTCCCATTTTGAAGCCTTTGATCACGTCGTCCTTCATGGTTTTTGCAGTTAAGAAAATAATCGGAGTTTCCGTATCCTTCTCTCTGATTTCGCGCGCCAGTGTAAATCCATCTTTTCTAGGCATCATCACATCAAAGATGCAAAGATCATATTTACTTCGATTGAATTTATCCAGACCTTGTACACCGTCGGTAGCTAGAGTAACATCGTAATCGTGCATTTCTAAATAAGAGCGCAGCACGTCTCCGAAATTTTGGTCATCTTCTACCAATAGAATTTTGTTAGTTGAAGCAGTCATAGTTTAATTTTTTACATATAAAAGTTCATGGATTGATGAATCAATACAAATGCCCTTTTGCAGCTATACGTCATAAGAACAGCAAAATATAAGTGTTTATTATATCTTTATCAACTAGCACGGAGGAGAATTAGTAGGAAGCCAAATTTAAAGGCTATTTGGTTGGATTGGGGCAATGTTTGGTTTTTGGTCTATCTTATTTGGATAAATATAATATATTATTGATTAAATAAGCAATTTTTCACCCTATTTTGTTCCTGAATTGACCCGAAAAGGAAAGAACAAAATAAAGCTACTGCCTTTTCCCAATTCGCTCTTTACGTCAATTACTCCTTTGTGCGCAGTAATCATCGCTTTTACATAACTCAAACCCAGTCCGAAGCCCTTCACATCGTGCAAATCTCCAGTATGCACGCGATAAAATTTGTCAAATATATTCTTTCGTGCCTCTTTGGACATTCCAATACCTCGATCTTTCACGATTACCTCTACGCCGTTAGGCACATTTCTAGTATGCACAGAAATTTCAGGTTCATCAGGAGAATATTTATTGGCATTGTCTAGCAAATTATTGATAATGTTAGAAATGTGCGTCATATCTCCTTCGACAAACGCATTTCCTGCTTTTAAATCTGCGTAGGCCTTGCCATCTTTCTTTTCCACCTGTAGGTTTATATTTTCGATCGCAGAATTAATGATTTCGTGCAAGTCTAATTGGGTTAACTTCAATTTGAAATCCTTCTTGTCCAGCATCGCCATTTGCAGTACTTTCTCTACTTGGCTATTCATCCGTTTGTTTTCCTGTTTGATGATGTTCGCAAAGCGTTGTACTTTATCGCTCTTGCCAGCAATCATTGGACTTGTAATGGAATCAGCTGCGAGAGAAATCGTCGCGATTGGTGTTTTGAACTCATGAGTCATGTTGTTGATGAAATCTGTTTTCATCGAAGACAACTTCTTCTGTGTAATGATTACGTTGATCGTGTAAGCAAAGCAAAAAAGAATCAGTAAAGTAAAGAGGATAGACGCTAAGATGTTCACCCAAACTTGCTTCCAAACGAACGCAGATTCGTTGGGGAAAAATACAGAAAGCCACCCTGCCGTTTTGCCATCAGGATTGAGGAAATGAACTCTGTAGTTTGTTGTAAATAGATTTTTTTGATCAGGTAAGAAATCTTTTGCACCCGCCTCTTCGATGACATAGTGCCCATTCTCGATCACCATACTCTTGCGCTCTTCCGAGAAAACACCATATTCGTACTTGCTGCGAATACCATGATCTTCTAATTCCTTGTCAATGTAATTACTAATTTCTTCCAGCGTAAATCGCTCCACCAAAGGACGCTTGGCATTGCGGATTCGATAAAGTTCATACTGATTGGTCAATTCTGCTGGTTCATTAGCGAATTCACCAAACCCTTTTCCTTTGGAAAGAATAACAGGATCATTTTTTTTGTTGTTCCTAGAAGAGCGTGCTGCGTAACCATTGTAATTCATGCGTGCCTCTAAGCGTTCTTGCTCCTCAATCCTTTCTACCACTGCATTCAAAGCTGCTTGAACATCTTGTTCAAAATGGTCTTCCTTCAATTCCACCGCAGAGCGAATCAAACTGATTTGGGAGAGCGTAATGCCAATTAAAGCTGCTATCATCAAACCGATAATGATAGAAATAGCTTTTTTATTCATATTTAGGAGATTGTTAGACTACTAGGGATTAGGATTGCAGCCAGAAGTATTTTTCTTAATTTAACATTCGTAATTCCCTAAAAGTACAAGAAAACACTTGCTAAGCGACCAATTTAACGCCAATTTAACTGCAATTGTTATAAGATACTAAGATGGAAGGTTAGTGAATCTCCAATTCAAGGTGATTGCATCTCAAAATTTTCATTTAGCGGATTCTTCTTAAAGAGATCATCAAAAACAAAGGCAAAAAATTTATTTTTTGCCTTTGTTTTTGATGATTTGTACTACGTGTTTTCTTCGAGCGACATTTTGAGATGCGCCCCTCAAAGATGCGCGCAAAAAAATTGAGCTGTAATTTTTATATACTCTATTGTGTAATATGACTCACGAATTGTTTGTTTATTTCAAATTGGTTTGATAAGTTTATGCTTTAACAACATTCATCCAGATCCTCCTTAAAGAATTGCTGTCTGACTTCTGATAATCGAAGATATTCTGACCTCTGACTTCTTATAAAAAATATGATTCGATTCGAACATAGCGAATATCTATACGCACTGCTACTGATTCCAGTATTGATTGCACTTTTTGTACTGATGTGGCGATTTCGCAAACGTGCCATTGAGCGATTTGGAAATACGAATGTGGTGCAGCAACTCATGCAAGGCTATTCCAAAAATATGCACTTGCTGAAATTTGGATTGATTTCCTTAGCTATTGTTTTTCTCATTTTGGGCTGGGCAAATCCACAGTCGGGCAAAAGTATTGCAACCAAAACCGCAACACGCGAAAGTGTAGATGTCTTTTTGGCATTGGACATTTCTTACAGTATGCTGGCGGAAGATATGGCACCTAGCCGTATGGAACGCGCAAAGAAATTTACCGAAGAAGTGATTGTCGGTTTAGCAGGCGAGCGCTTGGGATTGATTCTTTTTGCAGGAAATGCGTATCTGCAAATGCCCATGACGACGGACTATTCTGCTGCAACCATTTTCACTAAAAGTGCCAATCCTTATCAAGCACCAACGCCGGGAACAGCGATCAGCGACGCGCTAGATTTAGCCATGCAATCCTTTGATGAGGAACACGAAGCAGATAAGGTGGTAATTATCATTACTGATGGAGAAAACCACGAAGAGGAAGCCATAGCAAAAGCTAAAGAAGCAAGTGATAGAGGAATCATTGTATTCACGATTGGTGTTGGAACAGAACAAGGTGGTTTCATTCCAACTGTCGTGAATGGCTATACTGATTACAAAAGAGACGAAACCGGAAATCCAGTAAGAACGCGCCTGAACGAAGATGCACTTCGAGCCATTTCAGATGCTGCGAGAGGAGAATACTACAACATTGCAATTGGCTCAGATAATGTGATTGATGCATTGCGGTATAGCATTGACCGAATGAATAAACAAGAATTTGAGCAACGCGCCTTTGACGAATACGCCAGCTACTTTCAGTATTTTGTAGGGTTTGCACTCTTGCTCATTGTAGCAGAGTTCTTAACTAGCTATCGTAGAAGTAAGTTGCTGGAAAATCGTGATTTGTTTAGCTGAGAAAATATGTCTTGCTGAAAATTTTGCTATGTAAACGAACCAGAAAAATAACAGATCAGAGCTTTAATTACCTCTAATCTTTTACCAGAATGCAATCTAATTATACCAATAAACCCTACTATTTTATTAACACGTATTTGTGTTTTGCAATTAGCTTACTTTACTTTTCTCAGCAAAAACCAACTGCTAATTGTAAAACGAAAGTACAGAAACGAAAAACACAATGGGAGAGCAAAAAGTATCCATGGTAAAAGACGAAGTACAAATGCAGAAATTTGTACGCCAATTATTGGATGACATGAAAGCCTTCCAATATATGCTGGACAATGATTGGTTTGAGTCCGATACCATCAGAATTGGAGCGGAGCAAGAAATGTGCATGGTAGATCGAAGGACTTGCAAACCTGCGCCGATTGCGATGGAAGTGTTGGAGCACATGACGGAGTATCCTTGGGCAGAAACAGAATTGGCGAAGTTCAATTTAGAAACCAATTTCACCCCTAGAGTTTTTGCCAAAGATGCCTTGAAACAAATGGAAGAAGAGGCACTCTATACCCAAAAAATTATTCGAGAAATACTCGCCAAGTTCGATACCAAAATGATACTGACGGGCATCTTGCCTACTTTGCGCAAGTTCGATTTGGAGATGCACAACTTGACGCCCAAACCGCGTTACTATGCTTTGATGGAATCCATTAATAAGCAACTCAGTAAAAATGCCTACGAGCTACACCTAGAGGGCATTGATGAGCTTAAAATCAATCACAACTCGCCTTTGCTAGAGGCTTGTAACACCAGTTTTCAAGTACACTTGCAAGTCAAACCGAAAGATTTTGTGCGCTACTACAATATGGCGCAAGCCCTAGCTGCGCCGGTTATGGCAATTGCTGCAAACTCGCCTTTGGTTTTTGGTCGCCGTTTGTGGCACGAAAGTCGAATTGCACTCTTTCAGCAAGCATTGGACACCAGAAAATCGAACGATCATATGCGCGAAAGTAGTCCGCGTGTAAGTTTTGGAAAAGATTGGCTAAACGAATCTATTTTGGAAATTCATAAGGAAGATATTTCGAGATTTCGAGTGTTATTAGCTGCGGACTTGGAGGAAGATTCTTTGGCAATGATTAATGACGGAAAAGTACCAAAATTAAAAGCCTTGCAGGTCTTCAACTCTACGGTTTATCGTTGGAATCGTCCTTGCTATGGCATAAGCGACAACGGAAAGCCACATTTACGTATTGAGAATCGCGTTTTGCCTTCTGGACCAACCGTAGCAGATGAAATGGCGAATACTGCGTTTTGGTTAGGCGCCATGACTGGTATGGCAGACTTGGTAGAAGATATCACACAGAGCGTTTCCTTTGATGATGTGCGCGATAACTTTCTTAAAGCAGCGCAATTTGGCATAGATTCCAAGTTCAATTGGGTGAATGAGCAGAAAATTAGTGCTTGCGATTTAGTAGTTAAGGAATTAATACCAATTGCTAGAACAGGCTTAGAAAAACGCAATATTGATACCGCCGATATTGATCGTTATTTAGGTATCATTGAAGAGCGCGCTAAGAAGCACATGAATGGCGCACGTTGGCAATTGCGCGCCTTTTCTAAGCTCAGAAAGCAAGTTACTCAAGATGAGGCAGCTTCTATATTGACGGCTTCGATTATTAAAAATCAAGAAAAAGAAATTCCAGTTCACCTCTGGAAAATGCCTGAACCTAAAGACTTAGAAGAGTATCGTCCTTCTACCTTACGCGTCTCCGAATTCATGCAAACCGATCTTTTTACGGTTCAAAAAGACGATGTCATTGAACTGGTCGCAGAAATGATGGATTGGCGACGTATTCGCTATATGCCTGTCGAAAACAAAGCTGGGCAATTGGTCGGACTCATCACTTCGCGTAGTCTTATTCGTTTCTTCGCTAGAAAGAGTGATGATCGTCAAGATCAGACTGATAAAATGGTAAGAGATATCATGCTCGCCGATCCTGTTACTATTGATCCAGAAGCTAGCATTATGGAAGCCTTAGAGTTGATGCGCGCTAAAAAAATTGGTTGCTTGCCCGTGACCAAAGAAGACGAATTGGTCGGAATTATTACGGAGATGGATTTTTTGCGCGTTTCAGTGAGGTTGATTGAGCGATTGGAAAAGTAAGGGAAAACTGAAATAAGTAGCAGGTGGAATTGCTTCTACTTAACTCACAGAAAGTCTTTTTCGATTTCAAAAGACTTTCTATTTATCGGATTATCCTTGCACATAAACCAAATACTTCTCCTCATAAAAATCTAAATCAAAAAGTTCTGATAGCGGAAAAATTTCGGTGTATTCAGGAAAAGGCAAGGCGTCAATTTCTGCTTGAATATTGCCGCCTTTTAAAGCGAATAAGCCATTAGGATAAGCGTGGCGTTGCTTGCGTTTCAATAGTCTTTTTGACCATGGAATGAGTTTGTCCAATGCTGCAACTGCACGACTCACCACAAAGTCAAATTTCTTACCTTTCAGTTCTTCTGCTCTAACTTGTTGTGCATGTGCATTTTTTAGACCTATTGCTTTAATAATTTCTTGTACCACTTTGATCTTCTTCCCCGTTCCATCAATCAAGGTGAATTTCACATCAGGAAACAAAATCGCTAATGGAATTCCTGGCATTCCACCACCTGTTCCCAAGTCTAAGATTTCAGCGTCTTCCTCGAATCTCAGCAAAATGCCCAACGCCATCGAATGCAGAATATGTCGTTCGTAGAGTTTATCAATGTCCTTGCGAGAGATGACGTTGATTTTGCTGTTCCATTCTTCATAAAGTGGTTGGAGAGCTTCTAGTTGTTCAACTTGGATTGGGGTCAAATTGGGGAAATATTGGTGAATGATTTGCATGAAAAGAGATCAATTGTAATGAGCATATTGCATCTTGGATACCATCCAAAGACGATGTTGGTTGCGTTCGTTTGAAAACGAGCTGATATTGGTTAGAAGTTAGGAAACTAGTCGTGTACAAAGTATTAGGAATTAAATATTAGGACTAAAAGTTTTGTGATAAAAACTTAATTTTGGAACTATTAACTTACTAAAAATACTAGATTTTGCTCACCTATGTACCTTATACTTCACACAACCCTATTAGGAAACTTTAAATATCAGTTTTTCTACCAAAAAAGTTTGGTAGCTACGAAGATAGCACAATATTAAAGCAAATTTACTTCACAAATTTCTTTGTCAGAACACCTTTTCCTGTATGAATTTGAATGAAATACAAACCTTTGCCGAGATTCCGAGTACCAATGTTTTGCTGATTAATATCGTTTTGCTCTAGAACGACTCTTCCTAGTTCATCTACGACAATGACTCGCTCAATGTGTCCGTTAAATTTCCAGTACAATTGATCCTGAACTGGATTTGGGAAGATCATAAAATCGAGGCTTGATTCAACTTGTCTTGTACCCGTTGGTAGAAAGCTTTTGAAAAACTCATTGGCATCTAAAAAGGCAGGTGCAGCACAACCAAAATGATCTAAATCTTCCCCCATACTCAACGCCTTCACACTACTTGCACCATTGGCATTCATAATGGAATCTGTGAATATAGAATTTTCAAAAGGTACTTGTTCATCTGCTTCGCAATAGTAAAGCTGCATGGGTGCCTCAGGAATCCAATCGTACACATCATTATCGCGCATCACTTGAAGGACTCGGTTATTTTCGTTTTGATTGATAACTGCTTGAATAAGGTCTTCTTGAAACATAAATTTAGGCACTACTTTGCCGTGTTCTTCCATCAATAAATTATTCAGTTCTTGATGCAATTGCTCCAAGGTGTAGTCTGCACGATTGTCAAACTTCTTCATGATTTCTGCATATTGTGGCAAAAAAATATCCGACAAGTCTTCATAAACATCGCCATAAACTTCTTGATAGCCGCGTGCAATGTAAACCAGATAGCCAGAGAAGAAATATTCTTCTTCATTCAAAATACTTGCCAGCATCGTGCCTGTCACATTGTAAGGGCCAGACATTGGCGCAGCTGCGGTTACTGGAAACTCCTCCTTGTGATCGCGCTCCAGCACTTGAAAGGCCGCCATCGCCGCATGACCACCCTGCGAATATCCAGTAACGAATAATTGGTCGCTCAATTCAGCTTCCAGTTCCGCGCAAAGCTCACGCGTGGCGCGCAACAAATCAATTGCTGCGGAGGCTTCGGTTTCGGCGTGTAAATAAGGATGAAAACCTCTGGATTCGCCCATACCCAGATAATCCGCTGAAGCGACCACGTAACCTACTGAACCCAAGAATAATTCTCCAAAAGTGCCTACTTCGTTGGAAGGGACTGCGTCTCTAGGACTCGTTGTGCCATGCTGATAGCAAAGCAAGGGCATTTCCTCATCCAAATTCGGAATGACGACTAGACCAGAAGCTGTATCTGCTTCACTATCCACGCCTAATGTATTGTACCAAACCTTGTATAGTTCTATATCATTTTCTGCAGGCAAACCAAAAAATGCTAATTGTGCCTGCGTAATGCTATTAATTTTCTCACTTTTGACTAGAAAGTCAGTTTGAGCTTGAGTGAAAAGGAAGATGAAATTAAGGAGTAGTAAGAGTGTTAATTTATTCATGGTTGAATATTGTTGATTTGCTTGATTATTGAACTATTGGTTCGAATCGAACAACAATAGATCAGGATATTTGATTAGTGTTGGTGCTCAATTTTTACAAGAATACGTTTTATTCATTTGATTTCAAATCAATTCACAGAGCGATGTCTGCGACAATAACAAAAGCAGTGAATGAGTCGTTAATTCCTAGATTGTAACAAAATTCACGCTCTATTAATTATTACTTTGCACAAGTTATACTTTAAAAACTTTGCGACTTCGCGCCTTTGCGTGATGCCTTTACACAACAGAATTATGAAACAAATATTATTACTTTTTTCTTTTGCGGTTTGTGCCTTTGCGTGTCAAAATACTGCAACAACCGATACTGAAACTCCTGCTGAAACCGAAGAGCCAGCAGAAGCGATGCAAACTGCTGCTCCAAAGGCAGAAATGCCAGAGCTGAAAGTCACTTACTTAGAAACAGCAGTTGGGAAAGTTCCAGTCTACAATACTTTTGAAGGCGTTGAGCCCTATTTCAAGAAAAATAACGATACGACTTATGTCGTCAATTTCTGGGCGACTTGGTGTAAGCCTTGCGTAGAAGAATTGCCTTATTTTGAGAAAATTCAAAGTGCGTATGCTGGTCAGAAAGTACAAGTAGTGCTAGTCAGCATGGATTTTGAGCGACAGTTGGAAAAAAAGTTAAAACCTTTCTTGGAAGAGTATAAACTGAAATCTGCAGTCGCTGTTCTGACAGACAATAAATACAACAATTGGATTGATAAAGTTGATCCTTCTTGGGGTGGCGCAATTCCTGTGACGATGATTTACAACAGCCAAGACCGAAAGTTCTTCGGCGATCAATTCTCTGATTTTGAGGAGTTGGAAGGTGCGCTAAAAATGTTTTTATAGAATGAGCATAGAGTATATCAAAGGAAAATGTGGAGCAGAGCTTTCAGATTGCAAAACCTACAGATACTGTCTTTGGCGTACTTGGGATAATTCAAAGCCATCTATCTTATTTATCGGTCTTAATCCATCTGTTGCAGACAAGAAAAAAGATGATCGGACAATCTGAAAAGTAGTCAAATTTGCTAATGCTTGGGGATATGGAAGTGTTTACATGATAAACTTATTTGCTTTTATTACACCTTCTCCGAAAAAATTGAGTGAATGTGATGACCCAATAGGAGAGAATGATAAATACCTAGCGAAATATGCTAAGAGGCATCAAGATGTATTATTTGCATGGGGTGGATCGAAGATGGCGAGAACACGTAGCGATGCGATTAAAAAGATTTTCCCAAATGCAAAAGCTCTTATTCTTAACAAGAATGGAAGTCCTAGACATCCTCTCTATGTAAAAGCAGACACAATCCCGATTCTATATGTTTAAGATTTTCAATAGGAATTTTATAAAATTGATTATTATGAAAAAGGTATTTGGACTTATCGCAGTTGTAGCTCTTTTAGTATCTGCAACTTTGCTAACTAAAAATGGTCTTCAAGTAGGAGATACTGCGCCTGACTTCAGACTCAAAAATGTGGACGGCAAAATGATCTCCTTAGCTGATTTTGAAGAGGCAAAAGGTTTTGTTATCAACTTCACTTGCAACACTTGCCCATTCGCAGTAATGTACGAAGAGCGCGTTGCTAAATTACAAGATCAATTAGAAGCTAAAGGCTATCCAGTCATCAACATTATGCCCAATGATATTAGCATGAAGCCTGGCGATAGCTTTGAAAATATGCAAAAGCGCGCCAAAGAAGTGGGCTATAAATATTACTTGATTGATGCAGAGCAAGAGGTGTTTAAAAAGTATGGCGCGGAAAAAACGCCTCATATCTATTTGCTAGACAAGGAGTTAATGGTAAAATACATTGGAGCAATTGACGACAATGCACAAGATGCAGATGGTGTGACACAGAATTATGTAATGGATGCAATCGCAGCAGTAGAAGCAGGCAAAAATCCTGATCCTAACTTTACAAAGGCGATTGGTTGCTCGATTAAAGTAAAGCAGTAGGTTACGATTCTTGTTAGGCATTGTTCGATGATGGTTCGAAGGCTTGGCCGTTTGATATTGTTGTCTTAAAAAGGATAGAACCATTTTCCGATCAGAGTCGTTCTGTATGAAAGCACCATTACAATATGTTAATACCTAATCAACAGAGACAATTGTTTTCAGATTTAAAACGAAGTCTATCCAATCATTATGGGGAACGTTTAGATAAGATCATATTGTTTGGTTCTTACGCTAGGGGCGATTACCACAAGCATTCAGATATTGATTTTTTAGTAGTTTTTAAAGACGAAAAATTGAATGAATTTAATGAAATACTAAAAATGGCAGAGCTTAAAAACCCCTTGATTATCAACTACGACATCAGTATCAGCTCTATTCCTATGCACCGAGATCGCTTTGAAAATGAAGATTCTCCCTTGCTCCTAAATGTGAGAAAAGAAGGTGTAGTAATATGAAAGATACTATTAGAACGATTATAGAGAAAGCGGAAGAATTCCTTTCTGATGGGAAGTACCTCCTAGAGGATGAAAGGGAAGAGGCTTCTGCAAATAGAGCTTATTATGCAGCCTTTACAGCAACTAGAGCACTATTACATTCACTTGAAATAGAGGTCAAGTCTCACAAAGGCGTTCAGGTGAAATTTAGTCAACACTTCATAAAGGCAGGTATTTTTGAACCAAAATACAACCAAATTATAACAACCTTATTTGATGTAAAACAACGTGTTGACTACGATTACTATTCTGTTTTAGAGTTAGAGCAAGCACAGTTATTAATGGAATATGCCGAGGATTTTGTCTTAAAAGTCCGAAAGTATTTAGAAAGTACTTTGTAATGCAAGATGTGCTAATAATCGGCGGTGGACTTTCAGGACTGCTAAACGCTATTCTCCTTTCCAAAAATGGTTTAAGCGTTACCTTAATTGAAAAAAAAGATTATCCACAGCATCGCGTTTGTGGCGAATACATTTCCAATGAAGTACGTCCTTTTTTAGAAGAACATGACCTTTTTCCTGCTAGTTTTCAACCATCCAGCATCACTCAATTTTTGCTCACTTCCACTTCTGGAAAAGCAGCAAAGCTACCTTTAGATTTGGGTGCATTTGGGATTAGTCGCTATGAATTGGATCGCTTTTGGTATGAAAAAGCAAAAAATCAAGGCGTTGATTTTCAGTTGAATACAACCGTTTCTGAGGTGAAATTTCAAGATGATTCTTTTCAAGTAAAAACCAGAAAGGGAAAAGAATTTGAAGCGAAAATCGTAATCGGTGCATTTGGAAAACGTTCTATTTTGGATCGAAATATGAATCGCGCTTCCTTTCACCAAAAGTCGCCTTACATCGGCGTGAAATACCATATTCAGACTGACTTTTCAGAAGACACCGTCGCGCTACATAACTTTCGAGATGGCTATTGCGGTTTGAATAAAATAGAAGGGAATCGCTACAATTTATGCTATTTAAGTCATCGAAATAATTTAAAAAATCATGGCTCAATCGAAGCGATGGAAGCTGCTGTTTTGCACCAAAATCCTTATTTGAAAAGCCTTTTTCAAAACAGTGATTTCTTACTCGAAAAACCAGAAGTTATTAACGAAATTTCTTTTGCGAAAAAACGCGCTGTTGAGCAACACGTCTTGATGAGTGGTGATTCTGCTGGAATGATTACCCCACTCTGCGGCAACGGCATGGCAATGGCAATTCATGCTGCCAAAATTCTATCTGAAACTATTTTAGAGCACTGGAATACAGGAAATAGTGAACGCATTGAACTAGAACGTGTTTACACTCAAAGGTGGAATCGTTTATTTGCCACTCGACTTTGGGCAGGAAGGCAGATTCAGGCTTTGTTTGGCGGAGAAAAGATTAGCGAAATCGCGGTTGGAGTCTTGAAAAATGTGAAGCCATTAGCTCGTTTTTTGATGAAGCAAACGCACGGAAAGCCGTTTTGAGCATTCATAAGTTTACAGGATTTTGTTTTGTTGTGGTACGCGGAGTTCGCAGAGTACGCAGAGATTAAATTCTAATCATTTCTTAAGGTTTACATTCCTTAGCTTCTTAGTGATTCAAAAAATAAAAAACTCGTATTTAGCAGCGTAGTGAGTAAAAAAAATAAAGAACAAGAATTTACAGAGCAACAAAAAGAGGTACTTTCTTCCATCAAAGTATCCCGTATCATCTTACCGATACTGATTGGTTTAGGAGTCGTGGTTTTTTTGGTAGTGCGTCAATTTGACCCTCAAGAATTCAGCCAAATTAAATGGACAACGCGTACTTTCTTAGGAATTGGAATTGCTGTTTTATTGCTCATCATCAGACACTTAGCTTACGCCACTCGACTTTTTATCCTTTCTAATAAAGAGTTCTCTTTCCGAAAGTGCATCGAATTAATTTTCATTTGGGAATTCAGTTCCGCTGTTTCTCCGACGAGTTTAGGAGGTTCAGCAGTTGCTTTTTTTATTCTCGCACAAGAAAAATTATCTACTGCCAAAACGGCAACGATTGTTCTTTACACCATCGTTTTGGATACTGCTTTTTTCATTCTAACCCTCCCGATTCTGATTGCTATTTTGGGTTTCAATATCATTCGTCCTGACATTAATAGTTTTTCGGATATTGATGGTTGGGGCTACACTTTTCTGTTTGCTTACGCGCTAATGGCAATTTATGGCACTATTTTCTACCTAGGCTTATTTCGATTTCCGAGAAGGATTAAACAGTTTTTAGTAGGCTGCACAAAAATTAAATTTCTGAAACGCTACCGACAAAATGCCATCGAACTGGGCAATGATATGATGGTAGCGAGTAAGGAATTGAAAAAGCAAAATTGGAAATTTCATGTAGGTGGTTTTTTAGCAACTGCTACGGCTTGGTCGTGTCGCTTTCTGATTCTTGGAGTACTCATTGCAGGATTTATCAGTGCTTTACCACTTGACTTTTTTACTCAATTCGCGCTTTACGCACGCTTAGAAACGATGTTTGTTATCATCGCTTTCAGCCCAACGCCAGGCGGTGCAGGCTTTGTGGAAATTCTCTTTGGAGGTTTTCTTACGGACTATGTGAAAGACGATACTAGCGCAATCGTTATTTCTACCATTTGGCGATTGTTGACCTACTATTCTTACCTTATTGCAGGTGCGATTATTATTCCAAATTGGATTCACAATATTTTGCGAGCGCGCAAGAAGAAGCGTTTAGAAAGAAGTGATTCCAATACTCCATCAACTAATTAATGTCGGCTTAGCGACATATTCTTTTTACTTAGAAACTTGCACTATTTCTTTTACTCCTCTATATTTGTGAGTGATTACTCACTTTATGTCTAGCAAAAAGGACAAAATACTATCCACCGCTTTAGAACTGTTTTCCAATGAAGGTTACAACGCTACTTCTACTAGCAAAATTGCAAAAGTAGCAGAAGTCTCAGAGGGCTTGATTTTCAGGCACTTTGGGAACAAGAAAGGTTTGCTTGATGCGCTCAACCAAATCGCAGAACAGCGCGCAGCGGAGGCATTCATGCCTATTTTATTAGAAACAGATGCCAAAGAAGTGCTTCGCAAAACCATTCAACTACCCGTCAATGGAACGATAAAAGAAGAAGATTATAGTTTTTGGCGACTACAATACAAACTCAAATGGGAACCAGAATACTACAACCCTAAGAAAATGCAAGTACTAATTGACAAACTAACTACGGCTTTTCAAGTACTCAACTACAGTGCGCCACATTTGGAGGCAAGATTTCTAACCCAAACACTAGAGACTCTGTCCATCGGCGTATTGAGAGATGGTTTGGAGCAGCAATTGCCATTAGCGCAATTGCTGTTATCCAAATATGATTTAGAATAGTTCAGACTTCCCTTTCCTTCCACGCTTTTCCATAAAAAACAAGCACTCATCGAAAAAGTAAAGGACTTTTAATGTGCTTGCTGCATCTTACCGACGATTTATCACTTACCATTAATTTATCGTCTGATGAAACAAAGACTTTATGACTTTTTCGTATGGTGCGCAGGCTCTGATCGCGCTATTCTTGATCGCTGTGGACAATCCGAGCATACCAAACACGCAGGTTATGGTGGATTGGTCTTAGTTCCAGCCATTTTGGGTTTCGTCTCTATGACTTATGCCGTTTCTACTTTGACTCCAAAACCCTTACTCTATATAGGTGCAGGTTTCATTTGGGCAATCATCGTTTTCATTTTTGATCGCTTTATTGTTTCTACTTTTCGCAAGTCCAAAAGCCTTTTCAAAGATGTGTTTTCCTTGTTATTTTTGAGTCGAATAGCTTTCGCAATTGGTATTGGTATTTTGGTTTCACACCCAATGGTTTTGTTGGTATTTGATGATAGTTTAGAGCAAGAATTGACCAATATGCGTATTGAAAGCGAAGATCAAATTCGCAGTCAGTACGATCAAGATTTGGCAGAAGTTCGGCTTCGACAGGATGGTTTGAAAGCAGAGGTGAATGAAAAAATTGAGTATCGGCAGTGTCTAGAGCGTTTGTTGTTGTTTGAGATGAGTGGTAAGGATACAACGCTGGTTTGCGGTACAACTTCTGGTTTAAGCAAATACGGTCCAAGAGCTAGAGAAATCAAAGAAGAAATTGGTGTCATTGCTGGTGATATTGATTTATTGAGGGCGCAAAATAATAGTGCATCTTCTCAAAATGAAGGAGAATTGGCGCAACTCTTAGCAGATCGAGATCAGAAGTTGGATGAATTTCAATTTAGTACGAATTACTTAGCTCGGGAAGTGGCTTTGAGTCGTTTGGAGCAGAAAGAAGTGGGCGGTAATGCGGTGACTTACACCAAATGGTTCTTACTATTATTTTTCATCTTAGTCGACATTCTGCCTGTCGTTTTTAAAGTCGTCAGTAAATATGGAGAATACGACCGCCGCTTAGATTTGGATGGTCAATTTGACATCAAAATCACCAATGCTTATGAGCGAGAGCAGGAGGAACGAGTACGCAAAGCCTATATTGATGGTTTGACCGACCTACGCATTCGGAAAATTGAGGAAGAGATTAATCGTTCAGAAGGAAGCTATGAAGGTTTGGTGGATGATTTGGAGGTCTATACGCATCCTTTGTAATTTTAATTGTTGTGCCGAACTGATGAGTCAAATTCCCTTTCTAAAACTTCTTTATTTTTTCTTTTGTACAACTCATACTGTATACTAGAATAGTTTATTTCAGGCTCTTATCTCGTTGCTTCGTAGTGAAGAAATATTATGGGAAGAAAGTCATTATCAGACAAATGCTCAATAATGACTTTCTTTCCCGAAAAAGCTGCGCCAAAAAAAGTAAGAATAAACGCTAATTATTTCCTGAATTGTTTTCTCAATTACAATCATTCACATCGCCAGAACCACTAATATTTGTATTGACAGATGGATTTCCACGATAGCAGACATCACCACTTCCTGCAATTCTTACGTTCAGTTCGTCGACTACATTTACTTCGCAACCTCCTGATCCTGATATGGATACATCACATTTTAAAGTCTCTAGATCAAAAGATCTCATGTCTCCGCTTCCAGAAATTGTAATATCCAAGGTTTCTGCCGTACCTGATAATTTATAGTCGCCACTTCCACTCGTTTTACTTTTGATTTCTCGCACGTTTGTTCCCAAGGCTAGATTCATATTTCCTGAACCTGAGATGTTCAAATCTAAATCTTTTACATTTTCAAAAGTTCCATCAGTCAAAATATCGCCGCTGCCAGAAATGGAAACTTCCGTTAGGCTTGCAACCGTTGCAAAAATTTCCAATTCATCTCTTCCTATTCCACGCACACAGCCATCAATACCAATGCTCCATTTTCCACTGCGCACTTTAGAATCTTCTAATAGTTTGTCAATCACATTCGGATAGGAACGAATTTCAATCAACTGCTCGCTCCCTTCCTTAATTGTCAAAGTAGCCGCCATAGAAAGTCCAAAAGCGTCTATGGTTTCCAAGTCAACAACTCTAGTTTCGATACTTCCTTCACCAGAGGTACAACCTCCAAAAAGTTCGGTTTCGCAACTCCATTGAGTTGCTGCTAAAAAAACTAATCCAAAGATTAGTGCTAAATTTTAATACTTCATAATTTTAAAATTGTCGGTTGATTTTATTTTTGAGAAGTAAGAAAACAGAAGACAGATCGTCTTTGACTGTCAGATAGTAAATAATCATCTGACTTCTGTCAGCCTACATGGGCAATCTGACCACGAAGTAGTCTAACTCCTCTAAATTCATTTTCCAAAAACAAGTGTGGTAGAAACTCCTAAATTGATACCGCTCCGATTATCTATTCCATATTCCACAAAACTTTGCTCCGCCCAAAGTCCCATCTGTAATCTAAAATTATCTTGTAATCTCACTTCATATCCCAGATTAAGCGTTGCGGAGCCAAAATAAGCGTACAAATTATTATGTTGAGCTGGTATTAAGTCGTTATCAAAAGTCTCATACTCAAAGGTTTGGGGCAAGTAAAATTGCCACGCAATATTTGGATTGGCATACAACTGGCTTCCTTTTTTTCCTATTGGAACTTTCCAAATAATGCCGATAGGTAGATC
Source organism: Bacteroidota bacterium (assembly GCA_039176995.1). GTDB lineage: Bacteria > Bacteroidota > Bacteroidia > Chitinophagales > Saprospiraceae > JAAUTG01. Next base: position 1,003 of record JBCDFY010000147.1, on the reverse strand, counting down.
AAAATAATGGTGGTTGGCATTGATGGTTTTGATTAGTGTATTGACGCGTTCCGCATTGGGATAATCCTCCAGAATTTCTTGATTAGTATCATCTAGAGCGAGGCTATACGATAATTCAGTGTAGCGCAAACCTCCTGTGAATCCAAAGTTTCTAAACGCCTGCCACTGCACAACCAAGCCGCCATTATAGGCAATATTTTTGCTATTTGAGATGCTAGAAAAAGAGCTAAATATGCTGCTAGTGAAGCCTAATCGAAGACTTGGCGTAAATAGTGGTTTCTCCAATTTAACCTTCATTGATCGCAGATAATTTTCTCGAATTTCTGCTAGAGAGGTCACCTGATAAGTATCCGAATTTAGTAGAAGATCGTGATATTTAAAGACCTTATTTAGGGGGGCTAAAGGAGAAAGATTTGTCCGAATGTTATTTTCTGTTCGCGCTTTTGTTTCGATCAAATTGAAAGGCTTCTTATTGTCTATCTCCCGCTGCGCTGCGGCAGGTATTTCTTGCACTGGTTTTTGAATGTGTGTTTCTCTTACATCTACCTCTTGAGGCTCTTCATCCATCTTAATTGCTCCTCCGAAAGTGCTAGCATTTTCGTCTTTTTTATCTACTGTTCTCTCACTTATTGATATATCTGATCGTCCTTTTGCGAGTTTAGAACTGGAATAAGCTCGCTCTTTTACAATTTTTTCATCAGATGTCTCACGGTTTATTTTGGCTTTAGCGGCACTTGTTTTTTTAGTATTATTTAAAAGTTCTTTTGTTGGTTGTTCTTCTTTTTTAGTTTTTTTCAGATCGAGTCGTGTTTGTACAACTTCCTGATTCAGCAACTGATTTTGCTCCAACAGAACGGCATTTTGAGTGGACAGTGTATCCATTTTATGGTGGACAAAAAGTTGATAACTCACCAAAGCAATAGTTACTAAACTAACACCCGAAAACCATCCCCAAAATTTCCAAGTCTTCCAAAAAGGCACTTTCACCTCCAGCATTTCCTCT
>JBCDFY010000146.1:0-18511 GCA_039176995.1 Bacteroidota bacterium | reverse complement strand
GGCTTTTCTCGCTTCTCAAAATTTAAATAAACTTAGATTACACTGTAATTAAGGCTTCCCTAAAATTAAAATGCAATATTTTGAGATTTCTATCTTAAAGAAAGCATCTGCTCGTTTCCTGACAAGTGCATATAAGCTCCTTGGAAAACGAGTAAATAATCGGTGTTAAGTCGGGAAGACACATCGCTACTTTTCAATCGTGAGCGTCTTGAATAAAAACTTTGAGTTGCAAATCTATTTTGTCTGCCATATTTTCCGATTTCATTCTCCTTTTCTGCCAATAATTCCGATTTTAAGCACAGGTAGCATTTTTGATGTTGTAGCAATATCAAAATACAAAAGAAATCATGGAAGAAGATATCATCATCGAAAATAACAATCCCAACATGACCCAGCTCCAGAAAGTAGAAGAAGTACTCCCTGATGAACTAAGCATCCTTTCTGTTGGTCAACGTCCAATTTTTCCTGGCGTGGCTTTACCTTTAACTTTTAATGGAAAAGAAAATCTGAAATTGATTCGCCAAGTAGTGGAGCAGGAGAGTGGCTATGTAGGTTTGACTTTGGTAAAAGTCACCAATGAAGAAGCCGAGGACGAACTCTTTGAGATAGGTACAATTTTTCAGATCATGCGCGTCGTTCCAATTGCACCCGAAACTGTGCAAGTGGTAGGGCAGGGGATTGCTCGTTTTACAAAGAAAAAGGAATTGACAGAAAGGGAGTTCCTGAGATGGTCAGTCGAGCCTTACTATGAACCCAAAGGAAAAGCGAGTACTGATTTAAAGGCTTATATGATGGCAATTTCTTCAGAATTGAAAGAGTTACTGAAATTGAATCCCGTTTTCAAGGAACAAGTTAATATGGTAGTTTCGCAATTGAACTACGATGCGCCTGGTTTGACAATGGATGTGATTTCTAATTTGCTATCTTCTGATAAATCAGAATTGCAAGATTTGCTAGAAACATTTGAGTTGCGAGAAAGAGCTAACAAGCTGATTCAGATGATTAAACAGGAGTTTGAATTAGTGAAAATCCAAAAGAAAATCCAAGACCAAATCAATGAAAAAGTCAACGATCAGCAAAAGGAATTTTTCTTGCGGGAGCAGCTGAAAGCAATTAAGAAAGAGTTGGGAATTGAAAAGGAGGATAAGGATAGCGAGGTAGAAAAGTTAGAGCGGAAATTGGCAGAAAGAGAGTTGAGTGATGAGGCGATGAAAGTCGTGAAGGAGGAATTGAGTAAGCTGAAAACGCTCAATATTCAATCACCAGAGTTCAATGTGACACGCTCTTACTTGGAACTAATTGCTGATTTACCTTGGGGCGAATATTCTGAGGATACCTTAGATATCAAAAAGGCGCGCGAGATTCTAAACAGTGAGCATTATGGTCTTGAGGATGTAAAAGATAATATTTTGGAATTTTTAGCGAGTGTGATTAAGCGTGGTAAAATTGCGGGTTCGATTATTTGCTTGGTTGGCCCTCCAGGCGTTGGTAAAACTTCGATTGGGAAGTCTGTGGCAGATGCTTTAGGAAGAGAATTTTTCCGCTTTTCTGTTGGTGGAATGCGCGACGAAGCTGAAATCAAAGGGCATCGCAGAACCTACATTGGCGCGATGCCTGGAAAACTGATTCAAGCCTTGAAACGCGTGGAAGTTTCCAATCCAGTCATTATGCTTGATGAGATTGATAAAATTGGAACGAGTTTTAGGGGTGATCCTGCTTCTTCACTTTTAGAAGTCCTTGATCCTGAACAAAATAGTACTTTTTTAGATCATTATTTGGACATTCCTTTTGACTTATCCAATGTGTTATTCATAACCACTGCGAATCAGCTAGATACTATTCCTGGGCCATTGCGCGATCGTATGGAGATCATTCGTTTGTCGGGCTATATTTTAGAGGAAAAAGCAGAAATTGCGAAGCAGTATTTAGTGCCCAAGCAATTGAAAGAGCATGGTTTTGGAGAAGATGAAATTGCGTTTAGCAATGAGGCTTTGCGTTTGATTGTAGATAAATATGCAAGAGAAGCAGGTGTGCGAAATTTAGAAAAACAGATTAGAAAAATCATTCGTAAAGTCAATTTGAAAATTGCGGAAGAAGAAGAGATTAAATTTGAAGTAGAGACTGAGGATGTAGAGCAGTTTTTAGGCAAACCGATTTTCAATACCGAATCACTTTATAATCAAAATGTGCCAGGTGTCGCGCTAGGCTTAGCTTATACTTCGATGGGTGGTGCTACTTTGTACATTGAGGCAACTGGAATTCTTTCCAAAAATGCAGCCTTCAAACAGACGGGGCAGCTCGGAAAAGTGATGCAAGAATCTGCGGAAATTGCATACAGCTACGTGCGTGGAAAAGTGAGAGAAGATCATCCCGAAAATGATTATTTCAATACGCACGCTTTGCATTTGCACGTTCCAGCAGGTGCAACGCCCAAAGATGGACCTTCGGCAGGCATTACGATGGCTTTATCGCTTTATTCTTTGGCGACCAATAAAGCGATAAAAGATAATTTAGCAATGACGGGTGAACTTACTTTGACAGGAAAAGTCTTGCCGATTGGTGGTGTTCGAGAAAAAACGATTGCTGCGCGACGAGTTGGTGCGAACACTTTGATTTTACCAATTGATAATAAGCGCGATTTTGAAGAATTGCCAGATTACATTAAAGAAGGTATTGAGGTGCATTTTGCAGATTATTTTGAGGATGTATTGAAGGTGGCGTATGTTTAGAAACTACTAGATTAAGCAGAAAAGGATTTGAGCCACAAAGGGACAAAGAAGCACAAAGATAACATATAAAAACCTTTTGTATCCTTTGATTTCTTTGTGGTTAAAAAAGTCTTATTTCTATATCGCTGAAAATTCAGAATCTGTTAATTGATTGGTTTTTAGATAGATATGTGAATTTTTTTTGTCCAGAATCAGGTTAAACCGTTTGATCAAATCCCCACCAATTACGCTCATGCGTTGTCGCCCAATTTTTCCCTCGAAGAAACCGATGGGTATCTTTTCAAAAGTTGTTTTGCCAATTGAGAAGAACGGCAATTCTGACTTTTTGACTTTTAGGATGTTGCCATAAGCATCTTTCAACTCTTTCTCGCTGAGGGTTTTGAGTTGCTCTCCCAAGTTGTGTTCTTTTGCAAATTCATCATCGTATAAAATCGTTCCGCCATATCCGGTATGAATCAAAAATTGATGATTCAGCTCTACATTTTCGATATTACTCTTGCCTTCCAAAAATAGAAAAACACCACTACCAAATAGCTTGAATTGCTCGTATTCTTTCTCCAATTTGGGCAATACATCATGCAATACGATCACCGATAAATTAAAGTTGATTTCTATAATTCTGCCTTCAAAAAAACTCAATCCAAACTTACCGTCTGTCCCCGGCCCTGAGTTTTTGTTTTCTAGTAGTTCTATATTTTTCCATTTCAAATTTCCAATTTCTAACAGATTTCCTTCACTGAATCGGGCTTTTCCTTTTCCTCCCCAAGAGTTGATGCTATCGGGCGCATTAAATTGAAGCGTACTCATTTTAGCCGTTGCTTCCTCCGTCAAAGTCAGTAAATCTGAAGCGGTGTGGAACATCAAATTCACAGTATCTTTTTGGTTGATGATGCTTTGAATGACGATGTTGTTGTGCGCAGTAAAACGAAAAGGAATGGTATCTGTGGAAAGTTGATTTTGAGCAGTAAGATCGCTAATAATGAATATTAAAAATACAAAAAAGGAAATTGATCTGAACATGAATGCAGTGTTTGAAAAAGGAGACGCGAGTAAGCGTATAATAGTTTCTTAGGAAAGTATAATTTGGGATACACACAAACTAAAGGATTTTGCTTGTTTTTGAATAGCAAATTGTAAATTGCTGCTTCAAATAAATACCAATTTATGAAAATTAAATTCTGCGGAGCAGCGCGTGAAGTCACAGGAAGTTCACACTTGATTACGCTAGACGATGGCTTTACGATTTCGTTGGATTGTGGTCTGTATCAAGGCTACAACGAAAAGATGAAAGATTTCAACGAAAATTGGTATTTCAAACCCGAAACTTTGGACTGTGTAGTGCTTTCTCATGGACATATTGATCATACTGGACGCCTGCCAAAGTTGCACAAAGACGGCTTTCATGGAACAATTTATAGTACTCATGCTACACGAAGTTTGTGTTCCATTATGCTACTAGATAGTGCAAGCATTCAAGAGCGCGACGCAGAATATTACAACAAAAGACAACGCAAAAAAGGCAGAACGGATAAATTACGTACGCCACTTTACACCATGGATGACGCCAATGCAGTAATGAATCAGTTCGTTGGAGTGGGTTATGAGCATTGGATTCCGATTCATCCTAAAGTGAAAGTACTGTTCCGAGATGCTGGACACATTTTGGGAAGTGCGAGTTTGGTGCTGGAAGTTCAAGAAAAAGGACAGACTATTCGCCTTGGATTTTCAGGCGACGTTGGACGTCCAAATCGTCCGATTTTGCGCGATCCTTTGAAAATGGAAGAAGTAGATTATCTGATCTGCGAATCTACTTATGGCGACAAAGAGCACGAAATGCCACCTGCGGAAAGTGGTCATTTTTTGAAAGTCATTAGAGAGACAATCTTAGAGAAACGCGGAAAGTTGATTATTCCAGCATTTAGCATTGGGCGCACGCAGGAAATTGTGCATATGTTGGATGAGATGGAGAATAAAAATCAGTTGCCAAAGATACCTGTCATCGTGGATAGTCCACTTGCCGTGAATGCTACTACGATTTACGGCTCTCATCCAGAATGCTACGATAAAGCATTGAATAAATATATTTTGAGCGATCCCAATCCATTTGGTTTTAATGGTTTAGTTTATAATCGCGATGTGGAATTTTCTAAATCATTGAATGATAATTCCGATCCTTGTATTATCATTAGTGCTTCGGGCATGATGAATGCAGGACGCGTCAAACATCATTTATTCAATAACATCGATCACAAGAAAAATACGCTTCTGATTGTTGGCTACTGCTCGCCCGATACGCCTGGAGGGAAACTGCGAGCTGGTGCAGAAACCATTCGTTTATTCGGTCAGGAAAAAGTGGTGAATGCAGATATCGAAATCATGGATTCCTTCTCTGCGCACGCTGATCGAACGGAGTTGGCAGATTTTATCAAAGTACAAAAGAATTTGCGGAAACTTTTCTTGGTACATGGGACACATGAGAAGCAAATGGCTTTTCGGGATTATATTGAGCCGATGGGTTTTCGAGATGTGGAGATTCCGAGTTTGGGGCAGGAGTTTAACTTATAGGATAGAAATGCATTTCCGTTAGCATATTGACGGAATTTATGTTTTATTCCTCCGCTTGCTTCTTAATCACTTCCCCAAAATCACCCATCAGTCCCCAAATGGCTTTAAATTGCTCCAAAGCATTCGGATGATTGGGAATAATATTCAGCATCATCACTCTTCCCACGCCGCTTTCAGGGTCAAAACGGATAAAACAAACTGCTCCTGGGTCGCCGCCATTGTGTCCAATATGATCGCCTGTGAATTCCCAAAAGATACCATAATTTATATTTTTTCGCGCTTGTTGTGATTCTGAGAGTGCAGGTTTCATCATCTCTTGATAAGAAGTATTAGAGATTAGCGTTCCTTCTCCATAATAGCCTTTCATTTGGTTTTGGAGATACTTGCTGAGATCGACTACATTTGTTAAGAGACCACCGTCAGGGTAGGTAATTAAAGTATATTTAGGAATGACTTTTTTGTTGAGAAAATGAAGGTTGGTATGCTTCGAAGCGTCTATTGTTTCATAAGACCAACCCGTTCCAGTCATACCCAAAGGTGCTAAAATATGCTGTTTGGTAAATTCATCGTATGATAAATCATAAACAATTTCAATAATGTGTGCGGCGAGTGTTGCGCCTGCATTGCTGTAAGCGTATTTGCTGCCAGGTGGGTGTTTTAAGAAGTTTTTCTTGCTGTACAAATCGCCATTTTTCGCGAAAAGAGCTTTCATAAAACTAGCCATACTGCGCTTTTTATTCTTGGCGTAATAGCGCATTTCTTTGTACTCACTTTTTGAAACTTCTCCTTTTTGATAAGTGAACGATTCTTTCAAAATATAGGACATTTCGTACTCGTCCATTTCCGCTATGCTGGAAGTATGATTGGCAAGTTGACGAATGGTAATTGGCGTATTCGGAAAGCGTGGATTGACGACTTCGTAGGGCAGATATTGATTAATTGGATCATCTAAAGTTAATTTTCCATCTTCCACTGCTTTCATCAAAGAAATACCAATCAAGGTCTTAGAAACTGAGCCAATATTTTGAATAGTTTCTAAAGTATAAGGTTTTTGCTCTCCTAAATCAGCATAGCCATAGGCTTCTTGGAGCAGCACTTTATCCTTGGTTACTATTGCTGTGGCAAAACCTGGGATGAATGCTTTTTCTTCCCAATACTCAAAAATCTGATTCAGTTGCTCCGCATAAGTTGCTGCTTTTTTGATCTTCTTTTCAAAATGGAAACTGTACTCACCTGCCTTTTTCTGTTCTGCAATGGCACTCACTTCAATTTGATATGCTCCATCGCGATTAGGAATGACTTGCACCAATTCTGGTCCTTGTTTTCCATTCCCAGTATCAAATTCTACCAGCAATTTCCCTTCAGGATCTTTCACCTGAATGACAATATCTGCCCCTTTTTGCTCAAAGCGCACAAAGGCAAATTCATCTTTTTTGATATTAAGGTGATAGTATTGTGTTTCTTTTGGATTGATTGTTTTGATTTGATTATCAATAGATTGTATATCAACTGATTGCGCTACACTAAAATTATAAGCACTACAAAGTAGAGCAATAAGAAGTAGTTTTTCGATTAAGTTCATTGTTTATGATTTTAGTTTCAGTTCGATAGTCGTATGAATGAAGCAAAGGTTACAATGTATTCTACACCGTATGAAACGCTCATCAAAATCAACCTCTGTATACTCTGCGTACTACATAAACATACGCCACTCACTGAGCAAAACCTTCCATTCGCTGAATATTTTTTCTATCTCTTTCTATTCCTAACATCTTTAAATCAAAAAATAACAGCTATGAAAAATATACTTTTCAGTTTGGTGATGCTTGGATTACTCGGAAGCTGCTCCTTAGAAAAGCTGGTGATGAAAAGTGCACATCGTCCACAATTGGCAGTGCAGCAAACCACTCAATTTAAAAAAGCCAATAAATACCAGCAAGATTTCCTATACGCAGCAGCTTTGGTGGAAGAGACTTTCCCGTACTATGAGCGATATTTTGAAGGTGATTTTGAGCAAGAGAAACAAGACGTTTTCAAGCGATTGGAAAAGGTGGAAGAGTCTTATGAATTTGATTATGCGACAAAGGAATTTTTGGCTAAATTGAACAATAATCACACCTATTTGCAATCAGAAAATAAAGGCACGTTTCCCTTCTTTGTGGGTATTTTGGATGGTAAATTAGTCATCACCAATGTGAGCAATCAAGTGGACACTAGTTTGATTGGGCAGACGATATCGGCGATCAACGACGTACCTGCCGATCAACTTTTGGCTTATGGTTTAGCACTTACTCATGGAGAAACACCATTTCAAGATTCCGCCAATGTATTCCGTGCTTTTCGACCGCTGAATTTCTATAAATATTATGACATTTTGAAAGATAGTGAAGTACTTCAAATACAAACGGAAGAGAGTGATCAAATCTTTGAACTTTCGTTGATGGAAAAGGGAGAGCGTTGGCAATATCTGAAAAGAGAAACGAATTCTGTCTATCAAATGACTAGACGTAAAAATAGAGGTTACAGTTGTAAAATACTAGAAGACAAAAGTTTAGCTTATTTTCAATTTAATACTTTCATGGATAAACCAACGATGATTGATGGGATTGGTTTGTACCTCCGAAAACCTTACCAAGGCTTGGTACGTAGCTATGTTCGATATCAATATAAGCGCATGGAAAAAGGCAAGAAAACAAATGGTTATTTTCAAAAAGGAACACAAGATTTCAAAGGTTTTTTGGCTAAAATGTTTGAAGAAATCAAGAAAAGAAATGTTGAAACGCTAGTCATTGACTTGCGCTACAACGGCGGCGGTGACCTAGAACTAGGAAATTATATCACCTCTTATTTAGCTGGCGGAGAAAACCTGAAAGGTTATGGTGAAGGCTTAAAAATATCAAATTCTAACAAAATTATCTTCGGAGAAACTTATCAATTGTTGGATTCTCTTCATCAATTGAAATATGGAAAACCCATTCCTGATGGCGTATTTACAGAGGAAGAATTAGCAACAAATTATACACAAAAGGATTTCTACAAAAATCAGCAAGACCCCAATTCCATCTACTATTTGGAGCGTCCTGATTGGCAATTCAGAGGAAAAGTATATATCATTTCAGGAGCTAATACAGCCAGTGCGGCCTCTATGTTTGCGGTGCAAATGAAAGACAATGGATTAGCAGAAATCATAGGTGTTCCACCTGCTAATTTGCCGACTGGACCAACCGTAGTGCTACCCATGGCACTGCCCAATACCAAGCGTCGCATTTCTATCTCCACCAATTTTCTCACTCGTCCTGACAGTAGTAGACACGATGCCCCTTACTTAGAAATGGACCACTATTTTCCATTGACTAAAGAGGATTATTTTGAAAATCGAGATCGGGCGATGGAGTATGTGATGGAGCAGATTGAGCAGGAAAAAATGTAAGTATAGTAGGTGTATGTGCCAAATTACACAAATACTAAAAGTGCTTGTTGAGAGCGACTTGTTGTGGATTTGGATGGACGTCGAGTCCATCTAAATCCATCTAGGTTTCTTAAGGACAAAAAATGGCTTTTTAGCCATTTTTTGTCCTTAAGAAACCTAGATCAACTCATGGCGGTTCGATGCCGCCATGAGTTGAAAAAGCAGAGATCAAAGTTTTTGCTACTTCAAATCTTCTATAAAAGTGCAATTTGATACACAAACACATATAGTAGTAATTGAATTTCTTTTGGAGAAAAAGACTTATCTTTGAAAATCATAAAAGAGCTTTTACGATTTTCATGGATAATTTAATCTATCTTCCCCGTTCTGCGGAAAAAGAAGTCTTGAAATTAGCTTCCTATTCGCCAGCGGCGGTCATTGTTGGACCTCGTCAAGTTGGCAAAACATCACTTACACAAGCGATTCGAAATCAGATCGGTAAACCTTCGGTTTATTTAGATTTAGAGCGTCCAAGAGATTTGGCTAAATTGGACGATTTAGAAGCCTTATTGGCTACCTATCCTAATCATCTTATTATCCTTGATGAAATACAACGTCAACCTTCTCTTTTTCCAGAACTGCGTTCTGCCATTGATCGAAATCGTGTGGCAGGACGTTTCATTTTACTTGGTTCAGCCTCACCGGAATTGATCAGAGATAGCTCAGAAACCCTTGCTGGACGTGTAGCGTATTTAGAATTGGCAACCTTGAGCTACCAAGAAATTCAAGATCAACTAGATTTTCGTACACATTGGTTCAGAGGTGGATTTCCATTGTCATTATTAGCAGTAGATGATGAAATCAGCAGTCGATGGCGAGATGATTTTATAAGAACTTATTTGGAGCGCGATTTACCTCAATTAGGACTGAATGCAGAGGCAGTACTAATAAGAAGATTATGGACGATGTTGGCACATTGCAATGGGCAATTGGTAAACAAAAATACTTTATCGAAGTCCTTGGGAATCAGTACGCCGAGCATTACGCGTTACCTTGATTTTTTGGAACACGCCTTTCTTATTCGACGCTTGCGACCCTTCTATACTAATTTAGGAAAACGCCTTGTGAAGAGCCCAAAGCTATATCTACGTGACACTGGAATTTTGCATGAATTACTAAGTATTTATACACCTGGTGATCTTTTAGGACATCCAAGTATTGGTGCTTCTTGGGAAAACTACGTTATAGAACAATTATTTGCCATCAAACCTCGCTGGGCAGAGCTCTATTTCTACCGTACACACGGAGGTGCGGAAATAGATATTGTTATCACTAAAGCGGACATTCCACAAGCACTTATTGAAATCAAATATGCTGTTGATCCTAGTCTCTCTCGCGGTTTCTATTCTGCTGTTGAAGATTTGAAAGCAGAGAAAAAATTCATCATTGCTCCCATTGAAGGATTTTTTCAGAAAAAAGAGAACATTATTGTATTAGGAATCGGTCAATTGGAACGAGTTTATCAATAATAGTCGCCATCCACTGAACAAAAGTGTCCATTCGCTGAATAATCTGTGAATCAACGTCTTTTACTGCAATCTTTGTGGAAAAACTAATCAACTATGAAAATTTTGATAGCAAAGGTGTTGATACTTGGCTTACTTTCTGTATTTCTAGCCTCTTGTGAGAAAGATGAATTCAGCGAATACTATGATGTTCTCTATGAAATAAAGTATTCAGGAGATGTCCAGCTAGAGTACATTCGATACCGAGACCAAGAAGGAGAAAAAGAAATCACATCATTCGAGGAGGAAGAATACTCTATTGCGTTCAAAGTTCCAAATGGCTTTAACGCTACTCTTGAAGTAGTTGGAGAGAACAGAAGTGGAAAGATCAATATCAATATGAAAGCCTATGGAAGAAGTAAAAAGGGACAGCATCAGGTTTTTAATAAAAAAGAGAGTAAAGGATTAGGAAAGATTCAAATTAACTGGTCTGAATTACTGAAATTTTAAGGTTAAATTAATGATACTGAAATTTACGCGTCCTGACCGACTAGATTGGTTGATTTTTATAAGCGTTTGGGTAATGGGAGGTTATTTTATTACCAATAGTTATGTAGAAAATCATGGATGGCAAGTTGGACTGAAAGCGTATGGAATCATCGTGCTGGTGAATACTCCATTAATTATAGTTAATGTATTTTGCTTGATTCCTAACTTTTTTAAAGTTCGATGGATCATTTTTTACTTTTTATTCTTCATCCTCTTAATGATTATTGCTTTTCCGATAGAAACTAGATTGAATAGTTGGCTAGTTCCAGAAGTTTGCAATGAGTGTCAAGAATTACTTAATTATATCATCATTAACGGTCAACAAGTCACCATTTTCAGCAGCTTCTTCCTTGCCAAACAATACCTGCAATTCAAAAATAGAGCAGAACGCATCGAAAAAGAGAAAGTCAAAGCAGAACTAGATTTCCTAAAAGCACAAATCAATCCACATTTCTATTTTAATACTTTGAATAATTTATACGGGTTGGCACTCCTAAAATCCGATAAAGCCCCCAATGCCATTTTGAAGCTCTCTGAAATCATGGAATATGTAATTTATGATGCTAGAACGGAGCGTGTTCCTTTGGAAAAAGAAATGGAGTATTTGAAAAACTATGTGGAATTGGAGTGCTTGCGATTAGAAGAAAATGCGAAAGTACAATTTGAAGTAGAAGGAGATGGACAAGGCTTGCAAGTTGCACCTCTATTGCTTTTACCTTTGGTAGAAAATGCTTTCAAACACGGAACAAGTAATGCTGAATCTGTTGATATTCAAATAGTTATTCAAATTGATAAAAAAGATAGCGTATTAGATTTATCAGTAAAAAACTATTTTGAGTCTAGTAATCGAAAAATGGGTTTAGGCATCGAAAATTTGCGAAAACGCTTGGATTTGATGTATCTAAATGTTTATGAATTAAAGCAAACAACGGAAGGAGATTATCATATTTCAGAACTGAAATTGCAGCTTTAAGTTGTTGATGCAACAGTTGACAATTAATGATTTACAATTCCTATGAAACTTCAAACCATCATCGTGGATGACGAGCCCATTGCTCGTCAAATCATCCAACAATACGCCGCAGAAGACGATCGCTTAGAGGTTGTAGCGAAGTGTAAAAATGCATTAGAAGCCATACGTTTTTTGCAGCAAAATGAGGTAGATTTAATTTTCCTCGATATCAATATGCCCAAACTCACAGGACTAGAAATGCTCAGAACCTTGAACAATCCACCGATGATCATTTTTACAACTGCCTATCGGGAATATGCAGTGGAAGGTTTTGAATTGGCGGCTCTGGATTATTTAGTTAAACCTTTTTCATTCCCTCGTTTCTTGCAAGCGGTTAACCGAGCAGTGGAAAAGAAAGGAAATTCAGCAAAGGAAGAAAAACCTAATTTTTTCTTTATTAAAGCCGACGGTCGTAATATCAAAGTATTCTATGATGATATTTTGTATATCGAAGCGATGAGCGAATACATTCGCATTCACACAAAGCATCAAAAAATCACAATCTTGCAATCGCTTCGTAGTATGGAAACTAAACTGCCATCCGATCAATTCCTACGCATCCATCGCTCTTACTTAATCGCTTCTGATAAAATAGAAGCAGTTGAAGGGAATCAAGTCTTGATAGGAGCAGTGAAACTTCCTGTGAGTAAGTCTTATCGAGCAGTGTTAACTCGTTTAATTAAGCAATATAATATTTAGCATTGTTTATTTTTGCTTTCATGCAACAGCAAAACATAAAAATCGCGGTAGATGCCATCGTTTTTGGCTACGAAAAGTCACAATTGTATGTGCTTCTGATTAAGCAAAAATTTGGCGCATTCAAAAATACTTGGTCGCTGCCTGGTGGATTTGTCTTGAATGGAGAAGGCTTGGAAACTGCAGTGGAAAGAGAACTGAGAGAAGAGGCAGGCATTACAGTGAATTACTTGGAACAACTTTACACATTCGGAGATCAAGTCGAACGAGACCCGCGTGGACAAGTGATTAGCGTCGCTTATTTTGCTTTAGTCAATCCAGAAAATCTCATTCTCCAAGCAGATACGGATGCCGAAGATGCACAATGGTTTCCTTTCGATGACCTGCCAATGCTTGCTTACGATCATAAAGACATTATTCAAAAAGCTATTACTCGCCTGCAAGCTAAATTGCACTATCAGCCGATCGGTTTTGATTTGCTGCGAGAAGAGTTTCCATTTTCAGATTTAGAGCAATTGTATCAAACCATTTTGGGTAAAGAAATAGAGCGTCGAAATTTCCGAAAGAAGATGCTCAAGCTCGGAATCGTAACGGAGACAGGGAAATTTCAAAAAATTGGGAGTGGTCGTCCAGCACAAATTTATCGATTCAACTTACAGAAATACAGACAATTAGAGGAGTTGGGAGTCCCGATAGAATTGGGTTTGCGTAATTTATACACAAAAAAACTTGATTCGTAAAAAAGTTTGACTTAAATTTGCGTAAAAAATACGCAAAATGATTTTAAATCTCGACCCAGACTTTCAAATTCACTCTACTTCTAACGCGCTTTCTTTTGATGTCTTCACTTTCAATGGTGGAGAACCACACATCAAAATCAAGGGAGCATTGAGCGCCTCCTCTGTCGTGAAGATCACGCAGCGCATTCGTTCCTTCAATGATTTGGGTGTTCTTTTGACAGCGATAGATGCTTTAAAAAGAACGGGTGTCGAAAAAATCGAACTGTTTTTGCCCTATTTTCCTGCAGCACGCCAAGATCGGATCATGCAAGCAGGCGAGGCATTGACAGTTAAAGTTTATGCGGATTTAATCAATGCGCTACAACTGCAAAAAATCCAAGTCTTCGATCCTCACTCTGATGTTGTGCCTGCTTTATTAAACAACTGTGAAGTCCTTTCCAATCATCTTTTCATTCAACAAGTTGTAAAGCAAATTCAAGAAGAAGTGATACTTGTTTCCCCCGATGGTGGCGCGCTGAAAAAAGTGTATCCACTCGCTCAATTCCTAGGTGGTTTGGAAGTGGTGGAATGTTCCAAGAAGCGGAATCCTAAAACTGGGCAATTATCTGATTTTCAAGTGTATGCAGATGATTTAAAAAATAAAAATTGTTTAATTGTTGATGATATTTGCGATGGAGGACGCACGTTTATTGGTCTAGCAAAGGCTTTGAGAAAGAAGAATGCAAATCAACTTTACTTAGCAGTGAGCCATGGGATTTTTAGTCGTGGTTTTGAGGAATTGGCACAGTATTTTGAGCATATTTTTACGACTGATGCTTTTGGGGATTTAGAGGAAATGGATGGGATGACGCAGATTTTGCTGAAGGATTTATTGGTTGGAAACGCAGATTAGACGGATCGGACAGATTGGGGGCGGATTTTTTTCGACACGGATTTAGCGGATTGAACGGATTCTCGTAGGTCGTGTGCAGAACTGAAATCATAAACTTCAAGATTCCAAATCCGAAGAAATACAGCCTCGTAGAGGCGAACTATGGGTAGCCATTTTATCACAATATATTTTGAGCACCGTAGGTGCGTACAGTGTTGATAATTATAGTACGTACCTACGGCACTTGGAGACATCTTTAGCACTTTTTTACCCACGGTTTATCCCTAGCGGGATTTTAGAAAATTCGATAAAAAGATTACACCATGAAATACAACAATCACTGGCTCAAAGCTCAACTCCAAGCAGGTGAAAAAATGAAATATCTCTTTTTTTGGGGGCATCGCCCAAAAAAGGATAGCTCAATTGGTAAAAGTTGCTTTAGTCAATGGTTTGAACGTGCTTTTACACACGAAAGCATCAACTTTCCAACTGCGGAACATTGGATGATGGCAGAGAAAGCGCGTTTATTTGAGGATGAAATCAGGTACGAGCAAATCTTGAATTGCAAAACCGCAGCAGAAGCCAAAAAACTAGGGCGACAAGTACAAAATTTTGACCAAGCGACTTGGATGGAACATCGTTTCCCAATTGTAATAAAAGGAAACTTGCTGAAGTTTGGGCAACATGAAGACTTGAAAAATTTCTTGCTAAATACAAAGAATTGAGTGTTGGTAGAAGCCAGTCCATACGATCGAATTTGGGGAATTCGTTTGGCAGCAAATGCTCAACATATTGAAAATCCTGATACTTGGAAAGGTTTAAACTTGTTGGGTTATGCGCTTATGGAGGTTAGAGATCAACTGAGAGAAAGCTACTAGACGTCGGACGCTTCATAGGGTAGCAAATAGAAAATTAATAATCGATGTTTGAAGTTTCCTAACTTCAAACCTGTATTTACTCGTTTCCAAACGAGTGCAACAAATCAATTTTGCGAAAAGCGTCCGACGCCTGAAAATCAAAAACTATGGACTTTTACCTAAATGAACAAAACGTTTACGAGCGATTGCGGAGAGAATATCTGGCTTATGATCGCTTAATCGTAGCCTATGATTTTGATAATACGGTCTATGATTATCCTCAAAAAGGCTGGCAGTTTGAGCAGGTAATTCAGTTGCTGAGAAGGTTGAAAGCAATTGATTGCTACCTCATTATTTTCACGGCGAATGAAGATTTAGCGTTTGTGAGAAACTACTGTCAAGATCAAGTGATTCCTTTTGATGCCATCAATGAAAACGCGCCTTTCATTAATTCTACTGCCCGAAAGATCTACTACAATGCTTTGCTAGATGATCGCGCGGGGTTGCGGACGACTTATAAGGTATTAGTGAGATTGGTGGATGAAATTGAATTAGAGAATCACATAAAAACAAATTGAACTATGATAAAAGATACAATATTAGGATTGGTTGTTGGTGATGCTTTGGGTGTTCCTGTAGAATTTGAATCAAGAGCAATGCTAGTGGATAATCCAGTTAAGACCATGCGAGCATATGGTACCTACCACCAACCCAAAGGAACTTGGTCTGATGATAGTTCCTTGACCCTTTGTTTGATGGAAGCTTTGACTAAAGGATATGATCTAGTTGGTATTGCTAAAGAGTTTATTGCTTGGGAGACACAAGCTAAATGGACACCACACGGAAGTGTGTTTGACATTGGTAATACTACCAGTCGAGCTATATTCTTACTATCAGAAATAGTAGAACATAATGACTATGAGGCTTTAAACTATTTACACTTAGAAGCCGACGAATATTCTAATGGTAACGGTTCTCTAATGCGTATTCTTCCATTGTATTTTTATCTGAAAAACCAAGGTTTAGAAGCGAGCTTTGATAAGATTTGGGCAGTTTCTGCTTTGACTCATGGGCATATTAGGGCTGCTCTATGTTGTCTGTATTATCTAATATTGCTAGATGAATTGATCGCTCAAAAAGATAAAAAGAAGGCTTATCTCAATACACAAAAACGCTTTAATAATTTCTCACAAGAGAGACAAATTAACCCCAAAGAACAGCAGCTCCTAAAAAGACTATGTCATGGAAATATTGCTAAACTTGAAGAAACTGCAATCAAGTCTGATGGATATGTTCTGCATAGCTTGGAAGCGGTTGTTTGGTGTTTGATGCGTTGCAACAGTTATTCAGAAACAGTACTAATGGCAGTTAATTTAGGAGGAGATACAGATACCACAGCGGCTATTGTTGGTGGTTTAGCAGGTGCACTTTATGGTTTGGAGCAGATTCCTGAAGAGTGGTTGAAAGTGATTGTTCGATTAGAGGATATTGAGGAGTTATGTAAGCGGTTTGAGAAGGCTTTACCAATAAGTTAAAGAATGATTTTAGCAAACTTGCAATCCCTCAAATATTCATATATCTTTGGAGGCTATAAAGACAAGTAAAATGCCAGTATTATTATTAGCACAAGTTGGAGTAGAGGATTTCTTAGAGCAAGAACTGGCTTCTGAGGAAAGACACGAGTACTATAACGGAAAAATCACAGTAATGGCATACGCATCGGATAATCATGAATTAATTGTAGCAAATATAGTTGGAGAACTTAGAAGCTATTTAAAAGACAAACCTTATCGAGTATATCCTAGTAAC
The DNA here is from genome assembly GCA_039176995.1 of Bacteroidota bacterium. Lineage (GTDB taxonomy): Bacteria > Bacteroidota > Bacteroidia > Chitinophagales > Saprospiraceae > JAAUTG01. The sequence continues at coordinate 1,769 of JBCDFY010000146.1, read as the reverse complement.
CGAATGTTGCATATTCCTACGACGGAACGCTTTTATTATGTTGATGCCATAGTTGTGAAAGGAAAACCTGAGTTTTTCAATTACAAAAAGAAAATGAAGGCAACTCTTAATCCTTGTACCATAATAGAAGTATTATCAGAATCGACGGAAGGAAAAGATAGAGGCGAAAAGTGGCAAGGTTATCGTACAATCCCTAGTTTACAGGAATATGTATTAATTGCTCAAGATCAAGTATATGTAGAAATTTTCCGTAAAAAGGAGGATGAAGATAAGCAAGAAGTATGGCTCAATGAATATCATAACCAATTAGATGAAAGTGTAGAAATTGCAGAGCAAAATATCCTACTTTCCGAAATCTATCGCGATGTGGATTTTTCCGAAGAAGCATAATTCTCCTAATATAAAATTGATTCAAGAACTCTAAAATAGCATCCAATTGATACGATGCTAAATGGAATACTCATCCCAAAACTGAAATCATTCTGACAGTCAGGACGGTCTGACTTCTGTTATCTGACTTCTTTTAAAACAAAAACATAAAACAATGAACATCAATCCATTACTCTACACCGATGGATACAAAGTAGATCATCGGAGACAGTATCCTAATGCCACCACTTTAGTCTATTCCAACTGGACGCCACGTAAAAGCCGCGTTCAGGGCGTGGAAAAAGTAGTTTTCTTTGGTTTGCAATATTTTATCAAGCGATATATGCTGGATGCCTTTGAAAAAGACTTTTTCAATCGCCCCAAATCGGAGGTCGTTCAACAATATGCACACCGCATCAATTCGTATTTGGGAAATAACTCGGTTGGTACAGAACATATCGCTGCTTTGCATGATTTGGGCTATTTACCAATGGTCATCAAAGCCTTGCCAGAAGGTGTGAGTGTCCCAATTCGTGTCCCAATGTTTACGATGTACAACACCAAAGCAGAGTTCTTTTGGTTGACGAACTATTTTGAGACGCTGCTTTCTACTACGGTTTGGTTGCCTTGTAATTCCGCAACTTTGGCGAAGCAATACCGAAAAATATTAGATCAATATGCTGAAGAAACGAGTTCGCAAATTGAATTTGTAGATTTTCAAGGGCATGATTTCTCCATGCGTGGCATGGCAGGTTTAGAAGCAGCCATGCTCTCTGCGGCAGGTCACTTGTTGAGTTTTAAAGGCACAGATACCATTCCTGCGATTGATTTTGTTGAGCAATATTATGGTGGAAATGCGAAGGAGACTTTAATCGGAACTTCCGTAGCTGCAACTGAACATTCTGTGATGTCGATGGGAACCAATAGCGGTGAATTGGAGACTTTCAAACGCTTGATTACGGAGGTTTACCCCAATGGTATTGTTTCTATTGTTTCGGATACTTGGGATTTGTGGAAAGTGCTGACAGAATACTTACCGAAGTTGAAAAAAGAAGTTTTATCAAGAGACGGAAAGGTGGTGATTCGACCAGATAGCGGCGATCCAGTTGACATTATTTGTGGAAATCCAAATGGGAAATATGAAGCAGAACGGAAGGGCGTAATCGAACTACTTTGGGATACTTTTGGAGGAACTATCAACGAGAAAGGTTATAAGGAATTGGATGCACACATCGGAGCAATTTATGGAGATAGCATCACTTTACTCATGAACAAAGAATAATCATAATGTATAAATTATTGATTTTCAGTAAATAGTTTCATTGGCTTTTTCTATTTAGGGAATATTTGAAATTTCAACAGATAGCATAGGCATTGAAAACCAATCAGTTATAACATAT
>JBCDFY010000145.1:0-18636 GCA_039176995.1 Bacteroidota bacterium | reverse complement strand
CCTTGCTTCTCAAATAATTGTAAACTGCTTCTGCTCTAGCTTGAGAAAGTGCGTCGTTTGATTCTGGATTACCAGTGCTATCAGTATGACCAGATAATTCAATAGAAACATCCTTGTAGCGTTTCATGAAATTAGCTAGATTTTCCAATTCATATTCAGAATTCGCAGTTAGGGTAGCAGAACCCGTCTCAAAGTTCACATACTTTAAACGAATTGTTCTCAGGGAATCTGCTGTAGCGTTCAATGCAGACTCTACGTCCGTGTTGAATGCTTCGCGACGTTCCTCCACCTCATAATCTAGTATCTTACCCAAGTTTGGATCATTGTCTGTTCCTCTAACTTGCGTTTTGTAGAAAGACTGCTGCTTAGCTATCCAGGCACGATATTCTCCTTCTTCGACTACGCGAAACGCTTTACGCATACTGTAGTGACCCTTTCCACATAACTCTGCACAAGCTAGCTCATATGTAAAGGTCTCCCACTTCATTTTAGTTGGATCATCTGGGTCTGGAACATTATATTCTGGTGTGTTCTTTAACTTTTCTCTGTACTCTTCAGAAGTGATAGTAGGTGTGAAGACGAAGTAAGTAGGAATGCCTGGAATAGCATCCATTTTGACCCTAAAATGTGGTAGATCAAAGTTATGTAACACATCTTTTGCAGTGATTCTTACCCTTACTGGCTTACCTACAGGAAGAACAAAACCATCACCAGGCGCCATAAAATCATCCCAGTTCTTAGAATCTGTCCAGTCTTGACCCAAAGGATTCGAACCTGGATCAATCAATCTAAAGTTCTTCTCTCCAATCAAGCCATCTGTGCCTGGGTAACGTATATCCCAAGCAAATTGATAACCAGTTGCTTCAATCTCTAAGTATTCAGTTTCAGTTGTAGGTACAAGTGCAGGAGTGCCATTTTCAGGAACGTCTGCCATAACCTCATTCCAAGCATCTAATCCGCCAACTACTAAGAACGTCATTACCACCGCAGGAATCGCAGTCCAAATAATTTCTAACTTATTATCATGAGAAATGTGATCTGATTTCCCATTTCTGGTTCCTTTATACTTGTAAGCAAACCAGAATAATGCAATCTGCGTGATAACAAACACGATTCCTGTGAAGAAGAGAGTGATATTGAATATTCGATCCAATGCTCCTCCATGTGCAGAAGCAGACTCATGAGGTCCGTACCACAGCATATAATTTTTGTAATAGAGTGCCGAACCAATACAAGCAACCAAGAAAAGTACCATGAAGATCAACAACCAAGACGCATTGTTCTTGTTTGAAGAGAGTTGTACTTCTTCTTCTCCTCTTAACCTACCTGCCACTTCTGTTAGCCGTGCAATTTGAACCGTAATGATTCCAATTAAAGCAATAGATGCAATGATTACTAATCCAATCATTTTGTTGTTTTAGTTTACAGAGACACTTTTTCTTAAATGTTGTCTCTTATATAATTTTTGAAGAAAAATAGCGTAAATACTTGACAATAAGTATTTTAGGGCTACTATTTTTCAACATTCAAAACTTTCAATAATTTCTGTACGAAACTACTATAATAACATCAAAACCGTGTCATCAGTTTTTCAGAAATCTGTCAGGTTTTTAGTGGTGCGCTCCATCATAAGGAGGCTCGATGTTATGCGTTACACTCTCCATCATATATGGATCATTTTCAGCTACCAATGGAGCTTTTGCTAAATTATTAAAGAACACATACAAGAATAAACTTAGAAACCCAATCATCGTTCCAATTTCGATCAATCCAGGATAATGAAATCCTGCCAATGATCCACCATGACCATCACCGTGCCCACCTGCATGACCTGCTAATTCATGTGCTGTATGCAAGGCTCCTGGTTTAATCATTAAAAAGAAATCTAACCAGTGTCCAAAAATGATAATTCCTGCGACCAAGGATAAAGTACCGACCTTACGCTTTGTATCATTTCGCATCAGTACGAAGAAAGGTACTAAAAAGTTGATTCCTAAATTCAGGAAAAACAAAGCTGGGTATTCATCTCTTCTGGTCTTGAAATAAACAGTTTCTTCGCCCACGTTTCCATACCAAATCAACATGAACTGAGAAAACCATAAATACGTCCAGAAGATACTGAATGCAAACATGAATTTACCCAAATCGTGCATATGGCTATCATTAATTTTTTGGTAGTATCCTTTACTTTTTAAATATAACAATAAAAGAACAGTCATCGCCATTGTAGAGACAAACCAACTTGCTCCCGTATACCAAGCAAATAAGGTACTGTACCAATGCGCATCAATAGACATAATCCACTGCCAGATGACTGCTGCACTGGAGAAACCAGCAACTGGTAAGAACACAGATGCTAATATGGTTTGCTTCTTGTTTTGACGTGTATCACCATTTGCTGCTTTGTCTTCTTTCAAAGAAGAAGACCTGAACTCACGAGCGAACCAATACCAAGCTCCCACCAAAATCACAGAAGCGATTGTGAACCAAAATGGATTTAAGAAACTACTTTTATGCTGTAATAATTCATCGCCTGCAATAGAACTTGTGTCTGCCCAATGATAGAGATGGTGAAAACCTCCCCAAACACCAATCACAATGGGAATCATCAGTAGTAGCCCTACTATTAAAAACTGTGCTTTTGCTTCCCAAACCCTTTTGAAATAAGTGTACCAACCTGCCCATGCAATCAAGAAGGCGGAAAGGATAAACATTGCCATAAAAGCAATACCTGTAAAGAATGTCACATTGTGTAAGTAGTTCGTCCAAAAACGAGTATGTAAAGGTGATTCGTCTATGAAAAAAGATAGAATCAAACAAAGCGCACCAAGCCCAACTCCTCCAAGAAGAACGGTTTTTGCACTGGATTCGAATTTAAAAGTGTTATTCATTACTATATTTTTACTGACTCTAGTAAAATAGATTCAGAATCTGTTGTTTGCTAATTAGTAGTGGTTATTCACAAAAAATTTATAAAGCCAAATTGAGATGCTGAAAATCAATCAATTGATCTTCACAAGTATTGTTCGTGAATAAAGTCTAGTTAATGATCATGATTATCACCATTCTCATGACTATGATCGCCGCCTGCTCCATGCTCATGCTCATCATCATCTGAATGCGCTTCACCTTCTGGCATCTGATTGATCTCTTCTGTGTCATTCATAGCTATCCATTGTGCTTTGGGTACACCATAAGTGTTTAGAGTATTTGCCATTGCATCATAAGTGGCTTCGTATTCTTTAGCTTGTAAAGAACGAATGAAGTGAATCACTTGCCAACGCTCTTCGTAACTCAGCTTATCTTTGTAAGCTCCCATTGCATTCTTACCGTACATGATTGCGTGGTAATAGCGACCTGGAGAAGAGTATGCAATGGTACTGTCACCCACCAAATTAGCAGGTGCCAATGGATATATTCCGCTTGCGTAGATGCCGTCACCATTTTTTCCACCTGAACCGTGACAAGTAGCACAAAAGGTGGCATACAATGCAGAACCAGCCTTCATTCCTTCTACAGTGATAGGAAATGGGTTTTCTGTAATTTCAGCAGTCGCTGCTGCTCTGCCATCTTCTGAATCTTCATAATGATAAGGTACACTTCCGTAAGGAGAGACCACTCCTTCGTCCAAGACCCTGTCAGGATCTCCCATACTTCTTGGTACAGTTCCTTTTACAGGCTTTCTGGCCTTAGAAGTCTCCGAAAGTGGCAATACACTTTCATCATCCCAAGTATTGGCAAAATAAAAATTGTAGGTATTTGCTTCTACCGCTGCAGAATGCGCCATATCAGGCATATACTCACTACCAGTCTGGTTAGTGGTTGCATTCTGGCAAGAATAAAGCAAAACTGCTAACGCAAATGCTAAAATTATATGTCTTACTTGTTTCATTATCAATGAAATATATTTTTTCTAATGTTTTCGTTGCGTTATGCTGGCAACACTTTAGTGATTACTTCTGAGGCACCTGTATTCTTGAAGAAACTATTCCATCCGTCTTTTTGCTCTTGAGAGCTATTATCAGCATCAAAAGCAATCACAAATTTATCATCAGTGATTCGATCATCTAGCACAGGTGGTTGTATACCAGGCCCTTGTGCATTCACAATGTAGAAAGATACGACCATTCCAATGGATGCAAAAAGTACAGTTACTTCAAATGTGATTGGAATGAATGCAGGTACTGACCAATAAGGTTTACCTCCAAAAATCATTGGCCAATCACGTGTGAAAACCCAAGTCATGAATAAAAAGGCGGTCAAAGTACCGATTGCACCATAAACAAACCCTGCAATATGTAGGCGAGATTCTGCTAAACCTAGCTCAGGATCAAGACCATGTACTGGGAATGGAGTGAATACATCCCAAATATCTAGATGATCTTTATTTGCTTGTTTTACTGCGCCCAATAAGTCCTCCTCGTCATCGTAAACCCCGTACAATATTTCTTTATTTGATGTATTTGCCATTGCTTGACAATATTATTTTAGTTCTATAAGTAATGTATTGGTTCTCTTCCTAGTTACCAGAAATCACGCCTGTGGTATCTGATTCCTTTCTCACCTCAATGCCACCATGTTTATGATCGTGCTTTGCGTTAGGACCAGTATACTGATCGCCTGCGCTCTTCAGGATACTCTTTACTTCCGCTACTGCAATAACTGGTGCTACGCGCGCAAAAATCAGGAATAAAGTGAAGAACAACCCAATTGTACCCGCAAATAATCCAATCTCTACCCAAGTTGGGCTGTAATAACTCCAGCTTGATGGTAAATAATCTCTTGCTAAAGTTGTCGCGATAATCACGAAACGCTCAAACCACATACCGATATTGATAAAGATAGAAAGTACGAAGGTCACAACAATGTTACGACGCATTTTTCTTGACCAGAAAATTTGCGGAGACAATACATTACAGGACATCATGCCGATGTAAGACCAATAGTAAGGTCCAAACACACGATTGTAGAACGCCCATTGCTCTGGCAGATAGCCTGAATACCAAGCTACAAATAGCTCTGTCAAATAGGCAACTCCTACGATTGTTCCTGTTACCAAGATGACTTTATTCATTGACTCAATGTGAGCTAAAGTGATATAGTCTTCTAATTTGAAGAGTTTTCGAGCAACTAACATCAGCGTCAATACCATCGCAAAACCAGAGAAAATCGCTCCCGCTACGAAATAAGGAGGAAAAATGGTTGTGTGCCAACCTGGAATAACCGAAGTGGCGAAGTCGAAACTTACGATAGTGTGTACAGAGAGTACCAAAGGTGTTGCCAATCCTGCCAATACAAGAGACAGTGCTTCCCAACGTTGCCAGTGCTTCGCAGACCCTGTCCATCCAAAGGAAAGTAGACTATATATCTTCTTACGAATTCCTTTTGCTCTATCTCTTACTGTTGCAAAATCAGGAACAAGACCAGTATACCAGAACAATAAAGATACCGTCAGATAAGTAGAAATGGCAAACACGTCCCAAAGGAGTGGTGAATTGAAGTTTACCCAAAGTGGTCCACGTGTATTTGGATAAGGGAAAATGAAGAATGCCATCCAGATACGTCCCATGTGAATCAATGGAAACTGACCTGCACAAACGACGGCAAAAATCGTCATCGCCTCTGCTGCACGGTTTACTCCAGTACGCCACTTCTGACGGAAAAGGAGTAAGATGGCGGAAATCAATGTCCCTGCGTGACCGATACCTACCCACCAAACGAAGTTGGTAATGTCCCAACCCCAATTAATCGTACGGTTCAAATCCCAAGAACCAATTCCATAAAAAATCGTCCATCCCAAGCAGAACACATAAAGTGCCAAGAAGGTCACTGCAATGATGAAACCAACTACCCAAGGTGGACTTGGGGCACGCTCGGTAGGTGCGAGGATGTCCTCAGTAATTTGATGATACGTTTTGCTGCCGTTAATCAACGGCTCTCTTATCGGAGATACTGCTGCGCTCATATCTTTTTTTATTGATTTGTTGATGACATTGATGTATCACTTTAAAAAGCAATTTTATCAATTCTACCAACTTACTTTTATATTAAGGACTCTGAAGTCCTTAAAGGCAAGGAACCTAAAGAACCTTACACTATACTTTTATTTCAAAGATCATCTCGGATTTGTAACCGAGATTTAATACGCTTATCATTCACTGCAAAAGAAGCGTATATTATCATTAGCTATTATGGTTGTGATCATGATCTTCGCCATGGCTATGATCGTCATGATGATCGTGACCGTGAGTTCCGTAAATTGCTGCGGAGTGTGGCTTGTTCACCACTTTTGCTGCGTACTGCACCGAAGAACGAACATTAGTCTGTTCTAGAGCAATGTAATTCAAATCAGACTTCCAAGCGGTATCAAGTTTATCACCTTTGTTGTTGCGATCACCGAAAGTGATACCACCAGTTGGACAAGCTGCTTCACAAGCTGAACGTACATCGGAATCTCTTAGACGACGTCCTTCCATCTTTGCAGTTAATTTTGCTGATTGAATGCGCTGAACACAGAAGCTACACTTCTCAATTACTCCTCTTGAACGAACTGTTACATCTGGATTCAAGACCATACGCGTCAAGTTGTCTGCTCCAAAAGGAATTTCCTCACCATTGATTTTAGGCTCATTACCTGGCCAGAGGTCAGCGGTTGTGTAATCTAACCAGTTGAAACGACGAACTTTGTAAGGACAGTTATTTGCACAATAACGTGTACCAATACAACGATTGTAAGCCATTTGATTCAAGCCTTCTTCGTTGTGTGGCGTCGCTGCTACTGGACATACATTCTCACAAGGTGCATTGTCGCAGTGCTGGCACATCATAGGCTGGTAAACCACATTTGGATTTTCTGCATCACCATAAAAATAGCGGTCAATTCTTAACCAAGCCATTTCATGATGACGCCCTACTTCTTTCTTACCAACTACTGGAATGTTATTTTCTGATTGACAAGAAATTACACAAGCTCCACAGCCTGTACAAGAACTCAAATCAATATGCAAACCCCAGTGATGTCCTTGACTATAAACTTCTTCCTCATAATTAGGATACAAACCGTAATCATTCAGCTTTTGGTGATGCTTACGCTCCTGAATCAAGCCCATATAATCCGATGCCATTGGATTAGAGCTACCATGAGACTCGTGTCCACCACCTTCTTCGTTGCTAGTTGTTTTTGCATGTCCTTCTTCATCATGGTGTCCGTGATCATCATCATGACCTTTTCCATGGCTACCATACAAGAATGAATCCAGCTCTTTTAAGTTAGTTCGACGAATAACTACTCGCTTCGTCAAACTCCCTTGGAAACCTTTACGAATTGTGGTAGCAGCTTTTTCATCCAAGAATTTTTTCTCTCCATTATCGTCTCCCTCTAGTCCAATCGTATTGTGATATTGTACAGAAGCAAGTCTTTCTTCTTTGTCTACTCTTCCTCCATAGTCAGCAGTAGCATAATATTGAAAGTTGCCGTTTGCATCTGTTTGCACCCAATTGCTAACGTAAGAACCAACCTTCTCTCCTGCTTTCCCTACTTTTTCACGTCCGTATCCTAAACTGATAGCAAAAGTATTTTGCTTTTGTCCAAAACTTTTGATAGCTGTGCAATCTGCTTGATTTCCTCCAACTCCTATTCTTACGATATCTGCAATACCATACAATTCTTCATCATTCAAGTTATCGTAAGCCTCGAAGTCTCGTTTGCCATTCCAAGCAACTGGAACTTGGAGATAATTGCCCCAAGTGCACCGCGTAACGGGGTCTGCTAACTCTTGTAACCAAGGATTTGCAGCATACTGACCTGCTCCCATTGATATATCCTCAAAGAGCGCAATTTCTAGTTGGTCACCAGCTAGTGGTTTGTTAATACGACTTGCTGCAGAAGATACATTTCCAGCATAAGTAACCTCTGTATCATCACTCACTTCTACTACTCCATCCCTCAAAGCAGCATCCCAAAATGCTTGAAAACGAAGAAGTTTACTTTGCTTTGGAAAGACCTTTTGTTCCCAGGTTTTCTTCACATATTCGTAGCAAGGTTGCTCTGCATCTGCATTAAAATTAGGACTATCCGCCCAAGTTAGTAAAGATGCTTCCACTTGGCGTGTATCGAATAAGGGATGTATAGTTGGCTGAATAGCAGCAAATACACCACGCTTTGGCTCTGCATCACCCCATGATTCTAAGAAGTGCGGTACAGGTAAAACATAATCACATAGAGCAGCAGTCTCGTTTGGGTTAATCGTACAAGCTACTTTGACTTTTGCTCTTGATAGTGCCTCGGCAAACTGAGCACCATTAGGCAAATCAAACGCGGGATTGACGTCCTCTAGAAAGATTACGACGTCTGCGTTTGCTATTTGCTTAGTTAAGTCCTGAACATCTTTATCAATGCCTTTTTTCTGATAAGAAGCGTGCTTAAATCCTAGTGTTTTACCATAATTTCCTAACATATCATTGATCGCATTGACCAATCTTTGCTCTCCAACATTATTGGAGCTTGAGACAATCAAAGATTTGCCTTGGTGAGCAATCAATTCTTCTGCATAAAGTGCTAACTCCTTCTCTTTTCCATCGCTTAGTTTAGGTGCGCTAACAGAAGCTGCTCCCATTTTGGAAGCAACTAAATTGTAGAGGGTCGCAATAGCTGCACCTTGCTCAGAAGGCTTAATGATAACTCGGTCATCCGCGTTAGAACCTGTCATAGACATAAAACTCTCTACTTGGATGTGACGCGACATTTTAGGATGCTTTACATCCTTTATCATTCTATTTTTGGTGTAGCCAGCAGAATATTCTACAGGGGAAATCCAAGTACCTAAGAAATCTGCACCAAAACTTACAATTACTTCTGCTTTACCGAAGTGATAATTAGGAATAACTTTTTGCCCAAAATCTTGCTCATTCGCTTCTAATATAGCCGAGCTTGAAATCGGATCATACATAATGTGATTGACACCAAATTTATTCTTAAATTCCTCAATTGCTCTAAGTGTAGATGGGCTATTGATGGTGTTGGAAACTAAGTAAATTCTTCCTCCTTTTGATAAGGCTGCTTTGATTTCGCTATCTGCTGTTGCCCAGTCTAAGCGATCCTCGTCTCCTTTTAGTACTTCCCCATCTTTCACTCGGAATGGACGAGTAAAACGACTCGTATCATATAAATCCAAGACACTTGCCTGCACTCTAGCTGTACTTCCTCCTCCTGTGAACTTAGAAAGCGGATTATTCTCTACTTTAATTGGTCGCCCTTCTCTAGTCTTAATCAAAACTGGGCAAATGTCACCTCCTCTGCTGAAAGCAGTTGCATAGTAGGTAGCAACACCTGGCACGATTTGATCTGGCTTAGTCACGTAAGGCAGTGCTTTGCGAACAGGAATGTCGCAACTTGCTGCCATCGTAGCTGCACCTAAGCTAAATCCTAAATATTTCAAGAAATCACGACGATTGGAAGAAGTATCCAATGCTTTCTCCTCTGATAGAACTGGTAATTCAACGAATTCTTGACCAGCGATTTCCGCTAGACCTTCTTTATTGTTTAAGTGTTCTACTCCCAACCACATATCCTGATTCAATTCTTTCATATTGTATAAATTATATAGAATGGAGATGATAATTGAAAAATCATCTCCAACAGATTTATCGTTTTGAATGTATTAATAGTGGCACTTCTGGCAGCCCAAACCTCCAACGTCTTCTACCGTTACTTTTTCACGATCTCCACTCTTCAACTCTTCATGATATTTCTCGTAGGACTTGTAGTAGTCATTGTTCGTGAACTGTACTTCTGTTTGGCGATGACAATTGATACACCATCCCATTGATAGCGGAGAGTATTGATAGACCACCTCCATTTCTTGTATTGGACCGTGACAAGTTTGACATTCTTGCTTACCAACAGTCACGTGCTGCGCGTGATTAAAGTAAACGTGGTCAGGCATATTGTGAATACGCTCCCATTGAATTGGACCTTGAACCTTAGTTTTTATGTCATTGGTTAAAGAAGAAACAATATTATCCCACTGCTTGTCTTGAATGTCCCCCACCATAGCTAATAGCTTCGGATTGTCACTATTCTCCTTTACATAAGTATCTCCAATCCACTTCGTGTAAATTTCTTTTACCTCTTCTTCGCTCATTTCTTCGTAGTTCTCAATGTATTTATCCGAACTCGGATCGTAGCCAATGGAAGCGTAAATCTTAGTCAACTCCTGCGTTCCATGTTTGGAACCTACCTTAATCGCGCGGTGGCAGTTCATACAAGTGTTTGTTGCAGGAATGACTGAATGCTTGGAACGACGTGCACCATCGTGACAATACTGACATTCAATTTTGTGTAGTCCAGAGTGGGTTGCATGAGAGAATTTGATTGGCTGTTCTGGCTCGTAGCCCTGCTGACGACCCAATTCAATTGCATTGTTTACTGTGGTGTAACCAAAAATAATAACCACAGCAAAAATCAAGAAACCTATCATTCCTTTGCTCGTCAGCACGTCCACTAGCGTACGACGCTTCGCAGCCTTATTTCCCTCCTTTACTTCTGCTAAGTAATTTAGGTTAGAAATGATACGTGCCAGGACAACTGCCAGTATAGCGAGAATGAAGAACAGTGCTACAAAAAGTGGTTTATTAATACCTTCATCTACCTTCTCTCCTGGTACAGGTATTGCAGGGCCTCCTGCTACTTGCTTAGGATAAGTGCCCACATAAACTTCACTAATATATGCCAACAAGTTCTCAATATCATCATCTGTCAAAGATGTGAAGCTATTCATCACTGTTGGTTTCCAGTCTGCCCAAAGCTCTTGAGCACGGGGATGTCCATCAGCGATCATTTTTTGAGAATTGCGAATCCAAGCGTACAAATCCTCACGAGGATAATCAGACCAACGTTCTTCTACACCGCCCAAGGCAGGTCCAGTTGCATCAGTCTTCATATTCTTGGCGTGACAAGTTGCACACTGTGCACCAAAAATTTCATCCCCCAAGGCAGGGTCTCCAGCTCCTTCTTGAGCAGTCAAATTGAGACTGTAGAGAAAGGATAGTAATAGAAAAATATATTGTAATGATCTCATATTATAGAGCAAGTTATGTCAATTCTTTTTTTCATACTTTTTGATTTTACTGGGAACAAGTCTTTCTTGAGTGTCACCTCTTTGTCAGTACAAAAGTATAATAGTGGAACATTAAATCCCAATAGAGGTTAGTAAGTTATAATTATTTAGACATTTTCTAAATAGACACTTTTATCTTCCAAATTTTATTTGGTCTTTGTATGATTTCTTGAATGAAGATACGCAAAAAAAATCAAACTTTCAAAAATAATTGAAAGTATATAGAGAACACTCTGTTATAAGAGCGTGTTCAAGCTAGCTCGGACTATTTTTTTTAGCTTATCTTTCATTTCTATTTTCTTTTTTGTAAAATTTATTTCGCTTGTGTACAACGACAATTGCCCAACAATATTCGCCTTGAGTACTTGTAAAAGCCAAATTAGAGATTCCATTGCTTTTTCACCTCTGGGTAAATGTGGTGTAAAAGTTACCACCAGCACTCGTTTGTTATAAAATTCTCCTGAATCTACGAGCCATTCCAAAGCATTTTTGAGCAAAGCGGGTATGCTATTAATGTATTCAGGCGTGCAAATAACGGCAGCATTTGCTTGCTCCACGGCTGCTTGCCAATCTTTGACTGCTTGATTAGGTTTCGCCTCAGCTGTGAATAATGGCAATTGTTCAAGACCATCATAGTGTTGAAAATTTGCAGCTGGCAGGAACTCAGGTAAGGCTTTGAGCAGTCTAATATTAGAGGAGTTTGGGCGCGCTGAGCCACTGATGGTTAGAATTTGCATTGTTTGATGTGGGTTGGCAAATTACTGACTTACTGACTCTAGGGCATATTCTAAGTCAAATTCTTCTTGGGTTTGACTGAAAAAAATGCCTTGTGCTAAGAAGTGTTGTGCTAAGTACTCCTGTTCTGTTTGCTTGGGAGTTGGAATGAGAATGGCGCTGTTTTGTGTCTTTATTAAATCCATAATCGTACTGTAACCTGAGCGGCAAATGATGACTTTGGCTGCGCACATGGCTTCGTTGAGTGCTTCGGTAGAAAGAAAGGAAATGTATTGAATATTTTCAGTGATCTCATATTGTTGTTGTTGCTCGCTTTTCCCACCAATAATTAATGCTTTGTAGCTTTTGCGACTCTTTTTTGCTTGCTTAATAATTTTCTTTTCCAAGTAAGTTCGTTGTGGCTCTGGTCCAGAAAGGATTGCAACCCAATCATACTTTTCTACAATTTCTAATTTTTTCATGCGAGAAAGTGTACCTATATATACAGGTACATTTCTCATTGGAATATTGTGGGAGAGTTTTCCTGATAAGTTGGGACTACCTTCTACGTCAGGTATCCAGCATTGATCAAAGAAAGTATTGATCCAAGTTTTATTGATCCAACGAATAATGTTTTGGAGGAAGTGGTTGGGAATAATGATATTGATTTGATGAGTCATGAAGATATTTTGGCACTTTAGATGAAAACAACCAAAGCGGTTGTCAGAAAGAATTTCGTTGATTCCATGTTGGCGAACAATTTTTCGGATTGCTAGATGTTCGGCGATAATGGCGTAAATAACTTTTGGAAATTGGAGTAACATTCTAAGCAAAAAGTGTTCTTGAGGATAGAAAATGTTATAGGAAGGTAATTCTAGTGTTTTCAAATTGGGAAATTCAATTTTTAAAAGCTTTAAAGCTCTGCCATCGGAAGCCAATATGACTTGATGACCTTTTTGTAGAAATTCTTGGATGAGTGGAATACAGCGGGTGGCGTGTCCAAGTCCCCAATTCAAAGGGGTGATTAAGGTTATTTTTTGCTCATCTTTCATAGTTTTCAACCACTTAATGTAATTAAGAAAGGTAAGACTTCATTTGAATAAATACGAGATTTTTGCTTGAACTACAAAAGAAATGAAGTATACGGAAAAGAAGTACGCTTAAAATCATTCTCATCTAGCCTCCAATAGTTGCCATAGACTCTGAAACAGGCATCCCAAAGCTACGCTGTCGTTCAGCCTCGAAGCCGTCTTTGGCTCGATTGAAGAGGGCTTCTTTCAATGTGGTGGCTAGTTGTTCATTACTCGCGCCAGCACGCATTAGGTCTTTTACATTGAAAATTCCATTGTCATAAAGGCAGGTTTTGAGAACGCCCTGTGGCGTAAGTCGAATCCGATTGCAAGTACCACAGAACAAACGTGAGTAAGCAGCGATAATGCCAATTGTTCCCTTGAAGTTGGGAATTTGGTAATTGAAGGAAGTGGAGCTTTTGGGGTCTTGCAATTTTTTTAGATTGGGATAGTACTCACAAATGT
Organism: Bacteroidota bacterium; assembly: GCA_039176995.1. Taxonomy (GTDB): domain Bacteria; phylum Bacteroidota; class Bacteroidia; order Chitinophagales; family Saprospiraceae; genus JAAUTG01. The sequence goes on along the minus strand of JBCDFY010000145.1, from coordinate 5,270 downwards.
AATCTATTATTTTTTTGTAATTCCATAAGAGCGCCACTTGATCTTTACCGCTACCGTTGAAAGGCATTTCTTCAATAAATCGAACACCAATATTTTTCGTTGCGGTCAGTTCAACCATTGGTAAAATATCTTGCGTATTTCTTCCAGCCATCACAACTGCATTGATTTTGGTGGGAATCTGATGCTTCAATAACTGTTCTAAGGTCTGCATCACTTTTGGGAATACGTCACGCCTTGTAATTTCGTAGAAGCGCAACGCATCCAAACTATCTATGCTCAAGTTCACGGAATCTACAACTTCTTTCAGTTCGCTAACAATCTCATTGGTCAGTGTTCCATTTGTGGTGATGTTTAATTGCTTTAAGCCTTCAATTCTTCGCAAACGTCGCATGAATTCGAGCATTCCTTTACGCAAAAAAGGTTCTCCACCCGTTATCCGAATTTTCTCTATTCCCAAGCTCACCATTAATTCTACCAGACGCTCCATTTCTTCGTAGCTTAATAATTCTTTCCTCGGCACATAGTTAATTCCCTCTTCGGGCATACAATAGAAGCAGCGCAGATTACAGCGATCTGTTACTGCTAAGCGGAGATAATTGATGAGGCGTCCATGGTTGTCGTAAAGCATAAATCTAATAATAGTTATTCACAAAAAATTTATAGACTCGAATTGATGTACTGAAAATCAATCAATTAGCCTCTGCAAATATTGCTTGTAAATGAAGTCTTATGGTTTGAGATTTATTCGATGACTACGCCGTTTGAAGTTGTTACGTGATAGCAAAGCGATTTGATAATAAGGTAATCTTACTTCTGAATGCTCAACTATTGCAAATTACAAAAGTTAGTACTACATTTCCAAATCGTATAGAAATTGAAAGAGGGAATTTAAAAGTCGAGAAAAAATACACGCATGACAAAAGTTAAATTCTTAAAATCTGAGTTTCCGATCTTTCAGCATTATCCCGATTTGGTTTACTTGGATAGTGCTGCAACGACTCAGAAGCCACGCGTGGTGATTGATGGGATTCAGCGATTTTATGAAATGGAAAATGCAAATATTCATCGTGGACTTTATGATTTGGCGGCAAAAACAACAGAAAGATATGAGTTAGTACGGTGTAAAATAGCTGATTTTATTGGAGCAAATAGTGCCAAGGAAATCATTTACACCAGTGGAACGACGGCTAGTATAAATTTAGTAGCACGTTCTTTTGTTGCGCCTCAACTGAAAGCAGGCGATGAAGTCTTGATTTCAGCAATGGAACATCATGCTAACTTGATTCCTTGGCAAATGATTTGTCAGCAGAAAGATGCAAAACTGAGTATTATTCCTTTTTTGGAAGATGGCTCGCTAGATTTAGCAGCTTTTCAGCAAATGCTCGATTCAAAAGTCAAGTTCCTTGCCATTGTCCATATTTCTAACACTTTCGGAACGGTTAACCCAATTGCTGAAATGATTCGTTTAGCGCACGAAAAAGATATTCCTGTTCTGATAGATGCCGCACAAAGTATTGCAAATTATCGCCTCCATGTCAAAAACTTAGACGCAGATTTTTTGGTCTTTTCTGGGCATAAAATTTATGGACCAACAGGAATCGGTGTGCTATATGGCAAGGAAGAATATCTTCAACAAATGCAGCCAATCAACTTCGGTGGCGATATGATTCGGAATGTCACTTTTGAAGCGACTTCTTTTGCAGATGTACCACAAAAATTTGAAGCTGGCACAACGAATATTGCGGGAGTGATTGGCTTGGGTTATGCAGTTGATTTTGTGAAAACTTTAGATCAAGTTGTCCTCCAAAATCACCTAAATTCCTTGCTCCAAAATACTACTTCTGCCCTGAAAAAAATCGAAGGTTTACAAATAGTAGGCACCGCAAAACAAAAGTCAGCAATTTGCTCTTTTGTCTTAGACAATGTACATCCACATGACGTGGCTACTTTTTTGGCGACCGAAAATATTGCAGTACGTGCGGGCAATCATTGTACACAACCTGCCTTGGAAACACTCGGCACAGGTGCAACCACACGCGCTTCTTTTGGAATTTACAACACCCTGGAAGATGTAGAAAAATTGGCTACTGCTGTTCAGCAAATTAAAGACTTCTTTGGGTGAAGGTTCTACTAGGTAGCTCCCCTAATGTATTCACATGGAGCGTAGAGAATTAAAATCGTAACTATCATGGATAAACGTTTGAAATCATTGTATCAAAGTGTGATTTTGGAACACAATAAATCTCCCCTAAATTTTGAGAAAAAAGAAGCAGCTAGTTATCAATTGAAAGCCTATAATTCAATGTGTGGGGATAAATATCAGCTCTATTTTGACGTAGTAGAGGATCGAATTACAAACGTTTATTTTCATGGGTATGGTTGTGCTATATCCAAAGCAGCTACTTCAATTTTGACAAAGCATTTAGATCAGAAAACCTTTGAGGAAGCTCAACAAATTTGCCACCTTTACTTAAAGCATTTACAGACCGATGTGCTTTCTGAAGAAGAAATGATCGAAGAATTTGAAGCTTTTTCAGCTGCGCAACATTTTCCAGGAAGAGCACAATGTGCCAGCTTGAGTTGGGTGGAAACGTTAGGATTTTTGGAGGAAAGGTTGAAATCTGAAAGTTGAAAAATCGTAAAGAAACAAAACATGACAATCAATTTACTTGCCTTTGGCATTGCGAAAGATATATTGAGTGGGAATCGCTCTTCGCTGGAACTTAAGGAGGGAACAACAGTTGGACAACTTAAGGAGAAATTATTCTTACAATACCCTGATTTCCAAAAACTTAAATCACTCTCTCTAGCAGTTGGGACGGAATATCGTTCAGATGAGTTCGTACTGAATGATTCGGAGGAAGTAGTCATCATTCCACCTGTTAGTGGTGGATAGAGCTAAAATGCGATTACTTTTCATTTCAACATCTTTATCTTTATTAAGATTCCTAAAACGGAAAATCCCTTGTAGTTTATCAACCACAAGGGATTTTGTTCAGTTCACTTTTACCAAGCAAGTTAAACTTATGTCGGCATAGGCGATATCCCCTACACCACATGTATTAAGACCGCTCTTTGTTTCGAGTTGAATTGTTCGCGTTGCTGTTTGTAAATAATGTAACTGTTGACTTAGATAGATTCATGAATACCTCCTTTTATTAGTTAACAAATCCCTTACTCTCCTTTCAGGTTTCAGGCTTGTGCAACTTACACAGATCAAAGATAAAGATTTTTCTAACAAAGTCAAATTAATTAATCCGACAGATTTATGTCATTTTATCTCACAGCATTCATTTGTTGCCAGACAAAATAATCCCAAAACCAAGCCCCATCCTCAAAGCAAGCTCTTGAACCCTAAACTTTTCCATCATCAATCCTGAAATGCCCTCTAATCAGGTAAGCCGAAAAGATTCACTTTTACAATATGTGACTACGCAATTGCTAAAAAAGAGCTACAGATAATAAGCAGAAAAGTCAGTATTATTCGATTCATTATAGTAAATTTTACAACTGCTTCAAAATTAAATGTTTATCTATGACCAACCTCAACTTTCTCCAACATATAGCGCAGTTATGAACTTTTTAACATATGTTCGCATCATGGCGACAAATTACTAGCATACGCTTTTGAGAGACTTAAAGAAGAAAAAATGTACCAACACGCTCTCCGAATAATTTCTACCTTACTTTTTTGTGTATACAGTTGCTTATTGACTGCACAAAGTGCTCAAATTCAAGGAATTGATACTATTTTCCAAAAATCAAAACTGTTTGACCAGATTTTCACAGGTTTTGCGCTTTATGAGCCACAGCAGGACAGTTTTCTCTACCGACGCGCTGCCGATAAATACTACACTCCTGCTTCTAATACGAAAATCTTTACCCTCTACACGAGTTTAGCAATATTGGGAGACTCTATTCCTGCATTGTATTATCAAGAAACCGATAGCAGCTTTGTGTTTTGGGGTTCAGGCAGTCCTGCCTTATTATATAGTCGTTTGCCTGAAGATGAAAGTGTACTCGACTTTTTGGGACAACAAACAAAACCACTCTATTTTTCCACACACAACTGGAAGGAAGATCATTTTGGTCCGAATTGGGCTTGGGATGATTATAACTACGCCTATCAGTGCGAGCGAACTCCTTTCCCGATTTATGGGAATCATGTGACCTTTTCGCATGAGAAAAATGCCTTGAGTTTCACTGCTACGCCTAGCTATTTCCAAAACAGCGTTAGCATTGACGAAGACTTGCCCAATCGCTATCCGCGCTTCGTCAGAGATTTAGATGACAATAAGTTTCAGTGTAATTATGCCGCACTGACAGGCAATAAATACGAACGCTTTGTCCCTTTTCGCTATTCAGATGAATTATTTGTGCAATTGCTATCTGATACTTTGAAAAGAGAAATAAAAATCTATGAAGAAATCATCCAAATTGCTGATATAAAAGCGTTCTACACAGCTATGCCAAGTGATAGTATCTATCAACTCTTGATGCAAGAAAGTGATAATTTCATTGCAGAACAATTACTTTTAACGGCTTCCAATCATTTGTTTGGCATACAAAATAGCAAGCAAATCATTGATTTTATGAAGCGCACCTCTTTGCAAGATTTGGCAGATGAACCACAGTGGGTAGACGGCTCTGGTTTGTCACGCTTCAATTTATTTACGCCACGTTCAGTTGTGCAGGTTTTGGATGAAATTTATAAACTTTTGCCCGAAGAACGCCTGTTCAATATATTTCCAGCGGGCGGTGTTTCTGGGACAATCGAAGATTGGTACGAAGCAGAGCAAGGAGAACAACCATATGTTTTTGCCAAAACAGGCACGTTGAGTAATAAACATTGCTTGAGCGGATACTTGCGAACGAAAAGCGGTAAAACACTGATTTTCAGCTTTATGAACAACAATTACATTGGCAGTTCAAGCCCTGTAAAGCGAGAAATGCAAGGCATTTTAGAATACATCAGAGATAGCTATTAAACCGATGAATAATAGCCATAAAATCCCTTAAGTAGACTACTAGGTTAAAAGATATGAGATACGAGACGCAAAGTACTCGTGTTCAATTTCTTCTAGCAATCAAAACATACGATTTTTTAAGAGCTTATCACTTAAATACAGTGTAACGTAAGTTCTATTTAATTTTTAAATTCTTTTTTGGCGCGCCTTTCGGCGCGCATATCTTTTTTGGAGAGAGCGTAATTATTGGGCGAAACGCCCAATAATTACGCTCTCTCCCCAAGATTTTTCGCCGCGAAGCGG